>JBAWEZ010000040.1:0-96912 GCA_049591475.1 Candidatus Acidiferrales bacterium | reverse complement strand
GTCACCTCGCCCGCAAACGCGTTCAGCTGATCCACCATCGTGTTGATGGTTTCCTTCAGCAACAGAATTTCGCCGCTTACGTTGACCGTAATCTTCTTCGAAAGGTCGCCGCTCGCAATCGCCGTGGCCACTTCGGCGATGTTTCGCACTTGACCAGTCAGGTTGCTGGCCATGAAGTTGACGTTGTCGGTCAGATCCTTCCAAGTGCCGCCTACTCCCGGCACTTGGGCCTGGCCGCCGAGCTTGCCGTCTGTTCCCACTTCGCGCGCTACGCGCGTCACTTCTCCCGCAAACGCATTCAGCTGGTCCACCATCGTGTTGATGGTATCTTTGAGCTCCAGAATCTCGCCCTTCACGTCCACCGTGATCTTGCGCGAAAGGTCGCCGCGCGCCACCGCCGTCGTCACTTCCGCGATGTTCCGAACTTGCGCTGTCAGATTGCCGGCCATGGCGTTGACGGAGTCGGTCAGGTCTTTCCACGTGCCCGCCACGCCCGGCACGATCGCTTGGCCGCCCAACTTTCCGTCCGTGCCCACTTCGCGCGCCACGCGCGTGACTTCTGAAGCGAACGACCGCAGTTGATCCACCATCGTGTTGATGGCTTCCTTGAGCTGCAGAATCTCGCCGCGCACATCGACAGTGATTTTTCGCGAAAGGTCGCCGCTCGCTACTGCCGTCGCGACCTCGGCGATGTTCCGCACCTGGCCCGTCAGGTTACTGGCCATTAAGTTGACCGAATCCGTCAAATCCTTCCAGGTTCCTGCCACGCCGGGCACCTGCGCCTGGCCGCCGAGTTTGCCGTCCGTTCCCACTTCGCGCGCTACGCGCGTCACTTCTGACGTGAACACGCTGAGCTGTTGAATCATGGTGTTCACGATGGTGGCCGACCGTAAAAACTCTCCCTCTAGCAGGCGCCCGTCTACGTCCAGTCGCACCGTCTGAGTGAGATTGCCTTGCGCCACCGCCGCGATGGCGCGCGTTACTTCCGTAGTCGGCCTCAGCAAGTCGTCAACGAGGTCGTTTACGGAAACTTCCATCTCGCCCCATGCACCTCTCGACTGATAGAAACGCGTCCTTTCGCGAGTGCGGCCTTCTTTGCCAACCACCTGGCCCACCCGTTTCAGCTCACGCGCCATTTGCTCATTCGCGGTCACGATATCGTTGAACGTATCTGCGATTTTGCCCGCTAATCGCGTCCAGTTCCCGGGAAGCCGAACCGAAAAGTCTCCATCGCGGACGGTCTGAAGGCTCGTGAGTATTAGGCTGAGTTGAGCCGGCCCGAGTTCGCCGTCGCCTTGTCCGCCATTCGCAGCCCCTGTATGTTCGGCCAGGGGCCGTTCAGCAGCCTCGGTCGCATTTCGCTTCATTGGATTTCTCCTCGTCCATACAGGCCGTCAGCAGGTCTGGCTTTGCGGACAGAAAGATCCTTCGTCGCCGTAGCTCGTCGAAAAGTGGCAGCGATAATGTGTCGTTTTACCATGATCTCTGGACAGCGTACCCTACGGGGAAAACCCTAGAAACACATCCAGCAAAGGACTCATACATTTTCGCCCTCGGCAGCTATAAGCTGCGGGGCCACGCGGCCATTTAGTCCTTGCGCGTTCTATTGTCACTTCGTTGATCGGTTGTTCCGATCAGAACAATGTTCCTCGGCGTGAATCTCTAGACGGTGGGAACTATCGGACTTACTAAGACATCGCGAAGCATCACGCCTGTCCCCTGCGACGGAGATTTCTCGATCTGTCCGACGCATCGACCGGCGGATGCGCTAAATTCTGGTGCCCAATAGCCATGGCCAATGGTGAGAGCAATCCAACTGATGCGGCCGTCGTCCAGTTCATACTCGATCAGATCGAGAGCGTGCCACAATTGGAAGCTCTGATTCTGCTCAGGAACGCGCGTCCGCGGAAATGGACCATCGAGGAATTGAGCAAACGGCTTTACATCAGCCGTGAAGCTGTCCGAATCATTCTCGACGATCTGCTTCGCAAAAGGCTCTTGTCACTGGATTCTGCGGACTCAACCTATTATTATGCCGCGCCCGAGGAGCAGGACCGCCTGATCGGTTTGCTGGACGAAATCTATCGGCGTCAAATTGTGCGCGTCTCTCAGCTAATTCATTCAAAACCATCAGCGGCAGTGCGAGACTTCGCGCGCGCATTCCGCTTTACGAAGGACGAATAAAATGGGATCAGCCGTTTACTTGCTGGCCTCGCTCACAACCATCGCATGTGCCGTCCTGCTGTTGCGCGGCTACGCCCGAGGAAGGCGCCGCCTCCTGCTGTGGAGCGGACTTTGCTTCGCAGGATTGGCGGTTACAAACTGCCTGGTCTTTGTCGATATCGTGCTACTCACCAACATCAATTTGTTCCCACTGCGTCTCGCCACCACGGTAGCTTCGTTTTCCGTCTTGCTCTTCGGCCTCATCTGGGAGAGCGGCCAATGATAAGCATTTTCCTGCTCGGGGCCACCGCTGCAGCCGCGTTCACCGCAGCGGTCTTCTTCCTGCGTTTCTGGCGAGACACCAAAGATATGCTGTTCGCTGCGTTCGCGTTCTTTTTCCTCGTGGAGGGAGCCAATCGCGTGGTCCTCTCTACCATGAAGCATCCGAACGAAGGAAGCCCCTGGGTCTATGTAGCGCGGTTGATTGCGCTGTTGCTACTCCTGGGAGTCATCCTCCGCAAGAATTATGGTCCCAAAACGTGAATAATGCGGCGGACGAGGCGCGGCGCGTTATCCCACGTAAATCTGCTGTTCCGCGGATCACAGCTAGATCCGCTCGGTGCCAGCGACCTCAAATATGCGGCACGTCTGGGTTTGTGGGTCGAATGCGAGCGCCTCGGTCGACTGTCCGCGTTGCCCGCTGGCTACCGCCATGTGCAGATGAACAATAATGGAGTTTGGGGGCTGTTGTCGGTCGGATTCAGCGCCTGCGTTTTCACGGTATCTCAGGCGTGTGCTTCTTTTTGTACCTCGCTAAAGCCGCCTCAATCACCGGATATGCAGTCGCCGCCGGAGTAATTTCTTCCACCTCGACAGCCTTATGTTCGAGTTGCTTGTAGTCTTGAAAAAACCGCCTCAATGTCAGCCTGTAATGAGCCGCGATTTCGCTCGCTTCCTTGTAACCATCAAACTCCGGATCCCCGGTCGCCACGGCGACGATCTTGTGATCCAGCACTCCCGAATCCATCATGGTCATCAAGCCGACGGCTCGCGCGTGCATGATTGCCAGCGGCACCGCCGGCTCCTGGCATAGCACCAGCACGTCCAGCGGATCGCCGTCTTCCGCCAGCGACTGCGGGATGAATCCATAGTTCGCCGGATAATAAACCGCTGAATACAGCACTCGGTCCACCTTGATCAGCCCGCTCGGCTTATCCAACTCGTATTTCACGTTCGAACCCAGCGGAATTTCGATCACCGCGTTGAACTCTTCCGGGACTCCGTCGCCCGGCTTCAGATCGTGCCATGGATGAATCACTTCGTCCTCCAACTCAGCGCGTTCCAAGCCCATCGCGCCTCGTTCTAATCCATTCTCAGGCTATTTGAGAACACGCGGCAGTTGGCGTTCGTCGCCGTTTCAGCAAACGCACCGGTACCCGCTGAGCTTGGGGACTAACTAGCGGAACCAACTCAACTGAAAACGTTGCGGAATTTCACTGTGTTCAAGGTTCAAGCAGAAGAAAAAACTTCTATTGGCCCTTTTCTTGTGTGCTCTTTGGCAGGTCGGTGCCCGCGAGTGGATATCCAAGTTGTTCCCAAGCGGTCAGCCCGCCTTGCAGCGCCTTCACCTCATCTCGCGCGTAGCCCAGTTCCCACATTTCCTTCACCATCGGCGCGCTATCCTCTTCATGCGGGCAGTTACAATAGAATACGATCAGTTTGCCGCCCGGAAGCGCCTGCAGTGTCTGGTCCTCGTTGGTCACATCTACGGTCGGATCGTACGTGATGTTCACCGCGCTCTTAATATGCTCCGCGCCGTACGTCATCGAATCATCCGTATCGACGATCACTACGTCACCTTTGGTCTTGATCCGTTGCTCCACTTGCTCGGCCGTGATTCGCGGCACGTCCGGAAACGGCAGTTTGTCCTTGGCGGAAGCCGCGTCGGACTTTGTCGTAGGTGACGCCTGCTGCGAATTCTTCGTCAGCGGCCGCGCCGAAATCGCCGCGGGCAACAGTGCGAGCGAACCCAGCGCGATCCCCGCAAGAATTTGTACTCTCATAGCCGCTCCGTTCTCTTCTGGTATTCGCGGCGGCACGGGGCGTTTGCCCCGTGCCCTCCGCTTATTTAATTCTACGCCCAATCGTCAATTTTCACGCCCCGGCGCATGCCGAAGTCCGTGACGAACCACACCGTCTGGATTTTGCCGCCAGTAACCACTACGTGAACGGCACGCGAGTTGGTGAAAGGCTTGATCAATGCGTCGTTCGGTAGCTTTCGCCAGCTAGCGTACGGCTCCAGCCCCTGAAGCGCCAGTGGCACCACCGTACTCTGAATCACGCCGTTGCCCCAGAAGCTGCCGGCCGTCTTCTCCGCGTTTTGCGAGAACCATTCGCTCAGCTGCTCTTTCGTCTTGAAGCCGTGCGCGGTCTGCAGCAACCCCGCCACCGTCGGGTCCATCACGATCGTGGCTGAAGAGCCGGACGCCGTGAGCGAACTCATGTAATCCCGCATCAGGTGGTGCACCGGGTAGAGCTCCTGGCTGCCGCCTACGCTGGAAATGCTTGTCCAGCCTGTCCCAACCGTCACCACGTCGTCGTCCGGCTTGAATCCCATCTGCGTATGCAAGGGATTCCAGCCGTTCGGCAAGGCGTCTTCATTTTCCGCGTAGAGAATATTGTTGTACTGAAAGTTATTGCCCAGGCTTTCCCACGCGTTGATGCCATTCCGCAAATCTCCCGCCGTCTTGGACAAAATCGTGAAAGCGCGCCCGACCACGGCGTTTGACCGGTTGTACGGCCCCATCGAGTTCGTCCCGCTATTGAACTTCAGTCTTTTGGCGATCGGCCCGTTAATCACCACCATGTTCGCCATGGAACTGGTCGAATTCCCGAACGGCGCCTGCGTCGCCAGCGCCAGAATCACCGGAAAGTGCTCCGGTGAAGCCCCGGCCATCACCGCGCTGATCGCTACTTTCTCCACCGACAAGGGCCGTGCGCCGCCGGTGATATTGATTGTCTTGATCACTTCGTCCGGCTTGCGGCTCGTGCCCCGGAGCATCGCCATCACTTTTTTCTCGGTCGGCAGGTTGATCCAGTTGTAGTCAGCCCAACCGCGCTCATCAAACATCGCCCGCAGGTTATCTTCGGTATCCGGCGCAAGCAATCTAGGCTCGACCGACTCTTCCGGCGGCGCTCCGGAAACCTTTTCGTTCGCAGTCAAAGGACTCGTCAGCGCGCTAACCACCGCGTGCATCATCGGCTCCTCAGTCAGCGTATCCTTGCCGGTCACGTAGCCCACGTCCACGGCTTTCGGCTGCCCGGTGAATGGAAACGGCACGGCGACAAATCGAAGCGGCATCCCCGTCTGATATTTGCGCACGTAGGTCAACGCGTAATGCACGATGTTATTCATGGCCACGCAGACAGTCGGAATTCCGATCTGCGTCTCGATCGTTTGCGCCCAGCGGCTCACGGCCGCGCAGCAGCCGTTTCAACCCGCTACGCCGACGATTACCGCGTCGGCGTGATTCTCCTTGATCGCCTTGATG
This sequence comes from Candidatus Acidiferrales bacterium, assembly GCA_049591475.1. Classification (GTDB taxonomy): domain Bacteria; phylum Acidobacteriota; class Terriglobia; order Acidiferrales; family UBA7541; genus Palsa-295. The sequence goes on along the minus strand of JBAWEZ010000040.1, from coordinate 91,198 downwards.
ATCGACGGATCGCTGCCGAACATTCCTTCGGCGGAAACCTTGACCATGGTCCTGACGCCCGTGTAGTGCTCGTGCAGCCAGTCCGTCATCGCGCCGTAAAAGTAGTTCGCCGCGTCCGGACCTTCCCACGAAAGATTGATCATGTAGATGAGCTTGTTGTTCATGTCCTTCAACCGTGGAGCCAGTGGCACGCGCTCCGCGACCTTGCTGGCGATCCCGGGATTCATCACCGTGATCCGCTCGTTGCTGCCTTCGTAGGAATCGCCTGCCAGCGGACGCATAGCGGGCGTTGCAAACGCAGGAGTCCCAGCCACCAGCGCCGGACTGGCTCCCAATAGCGCCAACATCTTTCGTCTATCCATCGCTTTGTACCTCCTCAAGAATTCGCTTGGGAAAAATGGCCGAACAGCATTTCACAGAAAGTGGTTTCAGCCTGGACATCGAGCGTAGTTATAGCGCGAAAAGCCAAAAGACGCGGACGGCACGGGGCACGGCGATACCGATACGCGTTTCTTGGTGCCATATCGGTACTGCGTCCTTCGCCGATAATCCACCCCCGGTTTCCGCCGGTCTTCCTAGCCCGGAATATACACCCGCCAGTGTCCTTTCGGAGTATTTAATGTTCCGCTCGCCACGGACGGATCGCTGACGCCCCACCGCGGCTCATTACTCACCAATAATTTAAGTTGCCAGGAGGTGGGCCGCTTTGGAGTGTATGAATGGGGTTTTGAGCTTTGCGTGGGAGGAGCGTGACGAGTCGGCAGTTTTTGGCCTGCCGGAGAGCGATAAATCCTTTGTTGGGCGTGCGGACAAGGTTCCGCTACCCGCAAAAGCAGTTGTGAGCGAAAGTTCCGCGATCGACCTGCATCCGGGCTTCTACTCCTCGCGCAGGAGTGTCGCGGGATCAATCGACAGCGCGCGTCGCGCCGGAATCCACGTCGCAACCAGCCCCAGCAACGCCATCGCGAGAACGGCGCCCGTCATGACAAGCGGATCAAAGGGGCTCGCCTGATACACGATGAACGCCAGGACCTTGCTTGCCGCAAGGCCCAGGAGCAGGCCCACCGCCGAGCCGAAGGCCAGCAACTGGAGCGCTTGCCCCAGGGCTGCGTGGATGACTTCCTTCCGCCCCGCGCCGAGCGCCATGCGAATCCCCAATTCCTTTTGCCGCTTGCTGACCGAGTACGCCGCCAATCCAAAAATACCGGTGACCGAAAGCATCGCGCCCATCAGTCCAAGAATACCGAGCGCCACTGTGGCGGCGCGCGCCGGGAACAGTACGGCACTCATTGCTGCGTCCCACGTTTCGATGAAAGAAGGCAGCCCCGGATCAAGGCTCCGCAGTTTGCCTCTGATGGCCGCCGCGAGTTCCTGAGGATCGCGCTTCGACCGCACCACCATCCACGTCGCGACCGCCGGCATTTGCAAGATAGGCATAAACATTGCCGGCTCCGGATCCTCGGTCATGCTACTGAATTTCCCATCTTCCACGACGCCGACCACTTCGATGCGCGCTCCATTTTGCAACTTGAAATAGCCGCTCGCCGCCTTCGAACTCGAGCCAAAAACGGTGCGCGCAAACTCCAGATTCACAACTGCGACGCGAGGCGCGGTTCGATCGTCGTGCCGCGTCAAGCTTCGGCCCATCAGGAGCGTCGTGTCCGCCGCCCGGAAATAGCCTGGAGATATTCTGAAGATGTTTGCTTTCGCCACCTCGTTCGACGATCTCAAATCTGCCGTATTATCGGTAAATACTCCCATGTCTTTCGAGCCTTCCCCTTCCAGTGGAACCCAATCCGTCAGCGCCACCGAGTCCACGCCGGGAATCGCTTCGATTGCTTCGACCATCCGCTTTTGCATTGGAGGCGTCTGCTTGACGCTGTAGCCGGCCATGCGCAAATTGGTGTCCACTAACATCGCGTGCCGTGGCACAAAACCGAAATTGCCGGTGAGCGAACGATCGAGCCCGCGCAAGGCCACCATCGAGGACGTTACGAGAAGGGCGCAAATCGCAATTTGTATGCCCAGGAGGATTTCCCGCACTCCTGTTTTCCGGCCGGCGGTCGAGGTCCTTCCCGATTTGATGACGCCATAGGGGTCCGTCCGAAGGATTTGCCTCAGAGGCACCGCCCCCATTTTGGCATCTATTTAATAGTTCTGGTCGTGCCGATTGCGTACTTAGTTATTGAGGATGAACTTCCTCTGATGTACCTTGAATTGCCATGTTAATCGGACAAAGACTTCGCCAACTTCGCGAATTGAAAAATCTCAGCTAGGGCGACATCCAAAAGCGCACGGGACTGATCCGCTGCTACACCTCTCGGATCGAAAACGGTCACACGGTTCCTTCTGTCGAAACGCTCCAGAAATACGCTCGCGCGCTCGAACTGCCGCTGTATCGCCTGTTCTATGACGGCGTCGCGCCGCCAAAGAAAATCCCGTTGCCTCAGCAGGAGTCGACTCACGAATGGGGCGACAACGGCAAGGAACGCCACGAACTTCGCAAATTCACCAAAGCGCTTGCCCATATGGATGATCGCGAGCGCTCGCTCCTGCTGGAAGCCGCCAAGGCCATGGGCCGCCGAAGCACCTCTAAACCCTCGGACGCAAACTGACGCTCCGTGAAACCGAGACGGATAACCGTGGTTAACCGCAGACGCGATTTCTGCGCTCGTACCGCTAAATCCCTCAACGAAACCGCTCAACGCGATAATCCTCCACCCGCTGACTTTCCGTTGCACCGCCGCCCCGGTTTGCGCTAGCGTAGTTCGATTATGATCGCGGTTGAGCGCCAACTAGGAAGCGGTCGGGAGCCCAACGGCAGAGCCGCGCACCTGTGCACCGTCATCCATTCCCAAAATGGGAACAGTTGCGGTTTTTCTAATCGCGAAAACGTTTCGACCTCGACAGCTCTCAACTCCCATCGATTTATCGACATACCATTTTCTAATAGCGAACTACCCGGCTTCCGCCGCGCCCCAACTCACTTCGTTGCTCGCTCGCGCTTTTCGCATCCTCTTTTCACCAATTCCTACTCACCAATCACCAATCACCACGCGAAGGGCGGAACAGTCAATCGACCTTCGACAGGCGTAAGTTACAGAAAACAAAGTTTCGGCGACGACCAAGGGCGGAACGTCCCGGTGCACGCGAAACATTCGATTTCGCGTTCATCTTGTTTTCGACATACCGTCACGGCGGCGTCCCGATGAAGCTCCTTTACGACTGGCTCCGCGAATTCGTGGACGTGACCACGCCCGCCTCCGACCTGCGCACGCGACTCGCACTCTCCGGCCTGGCCATCGATTCCATCGAGGAATCCGCCGCGGGCCCTCTCCTCGATGCCGAAGTCACCGCCAATCGCCCGGATTGTCTCGGACATTACGGCGTGGCGCGCGAAATCGCCGCCATTTACCGCGTTCCCGTCAAGCCAATCGATACCGAACTGAAGGAATCCGCTGAAAAAACCGCCAGCGTCACGCACGTCGATATCGAATCGCCCGATCTTTGCGGACGCTACACTGCGCGCATTCTTCGCGGCGTGAAAGTCCAGCCTTCGCCCGATTGGCTTCGCCAGCGCCTCGAAGCCGTTGGCCAAAACTCGATCAACAATGTCGTGGATGTCACCAACTACGTCATGTTCGAGCTGGGCCAGCCTCTCCACGCTTTCGATCTCGATAAGCTCGCCGAGCGCCGCATCATCGTTCGTCGCGCGCGTACCGGCGAAAAAATCCGTACGCTCGACGGCGCCGAACGCACGCTCGCAAAAGACATGTGCGTGATCGCAGACGCCTCCCGCGCCGTCGCCATCGCCGGCGTTATGGGCGGCGCCGATAGCGAAATCGGTTTCAGCAGCCGCAACATCCTGCTCGAATCCGCCTGGTTCGATCCCATCCCCGTCCGTCGCACTTCCAAATCGCTCGGCCTGCGCACCGAAGCTTCTTACCGTTTCGAACGCGGCGCCGATCCGGAAATGGCCGAGACAGCCTCGCGCCGCGCCGCAAAGTTGATCGCCGAGCTCGCCGGCGGCGAAATCCTTGCTGGCGTCGTGGACATGTATTCTCGCCGTGAGCCTCCTATCGAAATCACTCTCGCGCGCAGCGAACTCTTGCGCGTAATGGGTGCGGACGTCCCCGACCAGGATATCGAGGGCATTCTCGGCGCGCTCGGATTCAATCCACGCCGCGAGGGCGAAGGACTGCACGCCCATTGGAAATGTCGTCGCCCGTCGTGGCGTCAGGACGTTTCGCGCGGCATTGATCTGATCGAGGAAGTCGCCCGCCACTACAGCTACGAGAAATTCCCGCCGCGCCTTCCGCCCGCGAAACTGCCCGCGCGGCGTCTGCCCCATGCCGAAGCAGAAAGCCGCCTGCGCGAACGGCTCATCGCCCTCGGTTACAATGAAATCGTTGAAATTCCGCTAGTGGACGCGGACCGAGACGCGCTCTTTCGCTCCGAGGAAGTCACACCCGCGAAAATCGGTAATCCACTTGCCGAAGACGCCTCCATCCTTCGCTCGAACGGCGTCGTCAGTATGCTCAACGCCGTAAGCTGGAATCTCAACCACGGCCAGCGCAATTTGCGCCTCTTTGAAATCGGTAAAGCCTACGCGCTTCGCGATGGTGAGCCCTCGGAGACGCGCATTCTGACGCTAGGCGCCACCGGCCTCGCCCGTGAAAAAACCATACACGAACCCGCCCGCGAATTCACATTCGCCGATCTGAAAGGCGATCTCGGCGCCATTGGCGCGCTCGCCGGCGGCTTTGCCTGGAAATCGGGCGGTCCGGCCTGGCTTGCGGCTTCACGGGCAGCTCGAGTCGTGATCGCGCCCCAAAGTTCGGCCGCGAGCGCGAATGATAATGTCGGTGCCGCGGGCCAGCTCGCACGCAACCTCGCGGACAAGCTCAAGCTTCGCCAGGAAATCTTCCTCGCCGAAATAAATCTCGAGCGTTTGCTCCCGGGAATAGAAACCGCGCTGGCAAATCTGAAATTCTCGCCCATTCCGCGATTTCCGGTAGTCGAGCGCGATTTCTCGCTGCTGCTCGCCGATGGCATCCAGTTTTCGCAAGTGGCCGATGCGATTCGCGCGCTCGAAATGCCGGAATTGCGCCGCATCGAACCCGCCGACCTCTTCCGCGGAGGCCAAATCCCGGCAGGAAAATATTCGTTGATGATTCGCGTGATCTTCCAAAACCCGGACGCCACGCTCACCGACGCGCAAGTCGCCGCGTTCTCCTCCCGCATCGTCTCCGCACTTGAAAAAACCCTCGGCGCGGCCCTGCGGGCTACCTGATCCGCAACGCAATCTCGATTGCACGCCAGCGGCGAATAGCCCACAATGGCCGCGCACCAGCCAAGCCTCAGGCGGGAGCCGAACGTGAAAGTCGATATCTACGATCAGAGCTACAGCATCAATTCTGGAGAAAATGAAGACTACGTGAAGGAGTTGGCCGCCTACGTCGATGCGAAGATGCGCGAGATCGCCGAAACCACTCGCATGGTCGACTCCCTGAAGGTCGCCGTGCTCGCGGCGCTGAACATCTCCGACGAGTTGCTCACCCTGCGCCGCCGCCAACAGGAGGTCGAAGGCCCTCTGCGCCAGCGCGTCGAAAAATGCGTCGCCATGGTCGAGCGCGCCCTCGAACAATCGAATTGACTCTCCGGTATGGCCTGCGGACACGGTCTCGGCCCTCTATCCCCGCCAAGGATTGGGCATAGATTGATTCTAGCGCCGCCACCCCAAACAACCCGTTTGTATCACTCGACATCTGCTATATGATCGAACCATTGTGTCAGGCGGGTTTCTGACGAATGCGTAAACGCGGCCCAATTCGATTTTCACTCGCTACCATCGCGCTGCTGATGATGCCGCTGCTGGTAGTTGCCACCACCGCCGGGTCGCTCTGGCATCACCACGCGCGCTCTGACGAAGCAAGCTGCCCCATCTGCCACATGAGCCACCAGCCAATCGTAACCACGCTCGTCGCGGATAGCGCGCCCAGTATTGCCCCCCTCGGCAGACAGCCCGAGGTTCAGGAGCCATCCGACGCGCCAGCCCCTTCGTTGCCGCGCGTTCCGGCCCGCGCTCCTCCTTCCGCCTAAAGTTCCCGCCAATTCCGTGCCGCTTTTGTGCTTTCGGAGCCGGCATACCGACTGACGTGTTTCTTTTTCTCGAGGGCTGAAAGCCTATGCGTGTGCATCGTGTGCGTTGTGCTTTGCTAACACTCGCCGTATCTGTGGCCGGAGCTTGCCTCGCCCCGCGTCTCTCCGCGCAGAATCTCTCCAACGTCCAAGGACCGGTGCGAATTACTCTAGATGAAGCGATTCAACTGGCGCTGCAGCACAATCATGCGCTGCTAGCTGCTCGCACTACGATCCAGCAAAGCAAAGCGGAAGAAATCACCGCCAACCTGCGGCCAAATCCGGTGCTGCTCGGCGACGCATTGTTCATTCCATTTTTCAATCCTAGCGATTTCAACTCGAATTTCATGGACAACTCGGCCGAGTTCGACCTGGGGATCAGCTATCTCTTCGAACGGGGGAAAAAACGCCAGCACCGTTTGCGCGCGGCGCAGGACCAAACCGCCGTCACGGAGTCGCAAGTCGCGGATAACGAGCGCAGTCTCAGTTTTCAGGTCGCCAGTCAGTTCATCGCCGTGCAGCTCGCCGAGTCGACTCTCGATCTGGCGCAGCAGGACCTCAAAAGCTTCCAGAACTCGGTCAACATCAGCCAGGAACGCTATCGCACCGGCGATATCAGCGACGACGACTTCCTGAAAACCAAGCTGCAGCTCTTGCAGTTCCAAACCGATGTTTCCCAGGCACAGCTCGCGAAAGTACAAGCGTTGAACGACCTGCGGCAGCTCCTCGGCTATGACTCGGTACCCAACGATTACGACGTGGCCGGCTCATTCGATTACGTCCCGCTGAAAGGAAATCTCGAAGGCTTTCAAGCGCAAGCATTAAAGATGCGTCCTGATCTCCGGGCCGCACAGCAGGGCATCACTGCGGCGCAGAGCCAGTACCAACTGGCCAGGGCGCAGGGTAAAAAGGACGTCACAGCGCAGGTGAATTACACGCACGTAAGCGATGCAAACACAGCTTCGCTCTTCGGCCAGGTCCAGATTCCCATTTTCGACCGCAACCAGGGAGAAATCGCTCGCGCCGGATATGCGATTACCCAGGCGCAACAGCAGGAGCAGGCAACCGCCGATCAGGTGCTGACCGATGTGCGCGATGCGTACGAAGGTGTGCAGAGCAACAACCAGGTAATTCAGTTGTACCAATCCGGCTATCTCGATGAAGCCAAACAGGATCGCGATATCAGTGAGTACGCGTACCGGCGCGGCGCGGCCAGCCTTCTCGATTTCCTCGACGCGGAGCGCAGTTATCGCGCGGCCGAGCTTGGCTATCGCCAGTCACTCGCGTCTTACCTCACCGCGATCGAGCAGCTTCGCGAAGCGGTGGGAACCAGGAGTCTGCCATGAGAACACAACCGATGAAACGGCGGTTACGACCGATCGCAGTCGCTGCGGCGTTTGTGCTGGCTTTCGCTATTGCCGGCTGCAGCTCTAGTTCGGGCAACGCAAACAAGATGACTTCGTTTTCCGCGCGCCAGCCGAACTCGGAAATTCCGCAGCTTTTCACCATTCCAGAAAATCAGATGGTGCACGTTCAAGTGGTGACCATCAAACCGGCGACGCTGCCCCGTACCTTACGGCTTTCGGGAACCGTGACATACAACGCATTTAAAACGACTTCGGTAATCACGCAAGTCGGAGGTCCGGTAAGCCGCATCCTCGTGGTTCCGGGACAACACGTCACTGCCGGTCAGCCCATGCTCCAGGTATCCAGCCCCGATTACTCGCAGTTACTGGACACGTATTTGAAAGCGCGCGACACCTATCGCGTAGCCAACATCAATTACGCGCGCGCTCGGGATTTGTACCAGCACAACGCTATCGCCCAGCGCGACCTGCTGCAGGCCGAATCCGATCACGACCAGGCCCAGGCTGATCTCAACGCTTCCGAACAAAGCTTAAAAATCTTGGGCGTAAAAGATCCGGGCGGCCTCGCGAAAGCCGCCTCTTCGGCCGACATTCCGGTTCTCGCGCCGATCAGCGGCGAGGTGGTCGAAAGGCTCGTTGCGCCCGGGCAAGTGGTGCAGTCAGGTCAGACGCAGGCCTTCACAATCTCCGACATGAGCACAGTGTGGGTGCTCGTGAACGTGTATCAAAGCGATCTCGCCTACATTCACGTGGGCGATAACGTGGTCGTGCAAACTGACGCATACCCGAACAGTTTCTCCGGGAGAATTTCGTACATCTCAGCGGCACTCGATCCCAACACGCGCACGCTGCAAGCGCGCATCGTCGTCCGCAACCCCGGTGAAAAGCTGAAGAAAGACATGTATTGCACGGCAGTGGTCGCGGCCGGGGTGATTCACAACGCGATTGCCGTGCCGGATTCCGCGGTTTTGCGCGACGACCAGAATCAACCTTTTGTTTACCTGGCGGCCGGTCCGCGCGAATTCGGGCGGCGACAGGTAACGATCGGCGAAAACCAGGACGGTAAGACGCAAATACTGACGGGACTCTCCGCAGGAGACAAGATTGTAGGCTCCGGCAGCTTGTTCCTTCAGTTTGCGAATTCGCTCCAACACTAAGGTGGCTTACTCCGGATGATTCATCGCATCGTTCAATTCGCCCTGCGCCAGCGGTTCCTAATCTTGCTGATGTCGGTTGCCATCGCCATCGTGGGCGCGATCTCGTTTCAGCGCATGCCCGTCGACGCCTATCCCGATTTATCGCCACCGATGGTGGAGATCATCACTCAATGGCCGGGCCATGCGGCAGAAGAGACGGAGCGCTTAGTCACCGTGCCTATCGAAGTGGAAATGAACGGCATCCCCAACATGACGTATATGCGGTCGATTTCGCTCTACGGCCTCTCGGACGTCATCATGACCTTCAGCTACGGCACGGATAATTATTTCTGCCGCGAGCTGGCTTTCCAGCGATTGAGCCAAGTCAATTTGCCGACGGGCGTTTCTCCGAGCATGGCCCCGCTATCGAGCCCCAGCGATTTAATCTACCGGTACGTAATTCAAAGCCCTGATCGTAGTCCCATGGAACTTAAGACGATCGAGGATTGGGTCCTTGAGCGCGCTTACCGTTCTGTGCCGGGAGTGGCGGACGATTCCGGCTTCGGCGGCACGGTCATGCAATATCAAGTGCTGCTCGATCCCACTCGCCTTTTTAACTTTCACCTGACGATCCCTCAGGTGATGCAGTCCCTTTCCGCTAACAACGCCAACACAGGCGGCGGATTCTATTCGCAGGGAGGACAGTTCTACTACGTGCGCGGCCTCGGTCTGGTACAGAACACCCAGGACATCGAGAATATCGTCGTAGCGAGCCAGAACGGCGCGCCCGTTTTCGTCAAGGACATCGGCAAGGTAGTCATCGGTCACGCGCCGCGCCTAGGCGAGTTTGGTTACATGCATCAGGATGACGCGATCGAAGGCGTTATTTTGATGCGCACGGGGGCGCAAACCCAGTACGTCCTTCAAAAGGTCGAAGAGGAGACGAAAACTCTCAATAAAACCGTTTTGCCACCGGACGTGAAGGTTGTCCCGTACTACGACCGCAGCGATCTGGTGAAGCTCACCATCCACACCGTCGAATCCAACCTGGTTCGCGGCATGATCCTGGTACTAATCATTCTGATTTTTTTCCTGATTAGCTTTCGCGCGGCAATCATTGTTGCCATCACGATCCCTTTGTCGCTCTTGTTCGCATTCATCTTCCTTCATGCCAAGGGAGTAGACGCCAATTTGCTTTCGATTGGCGCCATCGATTTCGGTGTTCTCGTCGAAGGCGCCGTGATGATGATGGAGAACGTGTTCCGCGAAATCGCACTACGCCACGGGCAGGAGTACAAGCTTAACGACGTAATAGCATCGGCGGCGAGCGAGGTGGACCGGCCCATCTTTTACGCCGTTCTGGTGATTATCGCCGGGTACCTTCCGATCTACGCCTTGCGGGGAGCGGCGGGAGAACTTTTCCGCCCAATGGCGGACACGATGGCGTTCGCGCTGGTTGGATCTCTGATTCTAGCTCTGACCCTGGTTCCGGTGCTGGCTTCCTATTGGTTCAAGAAGGGCGCGCGGGAAAAGACGAATCGCCCCTACGAATGGTGTAAGAGAATCTACCGGCGGCAACTCGAATGGTGCCTTTCATATCCCAAGCTCACTTTCCTAAGCTGCTCGATTATTTTCTGCGCCAGCCTTCTGCTGATTCCATTTATCGGCGCTGAGTTCATGCCACACCTTGATGAGGGGGCGCTTTGGGTCAGAGCGACAATGCCCTACACCATTTCTTGGCAGGAAGCCGCGAAAATCTCACCCCAGGTCCGCGACGTGCTGATGTCGTACCCACAGGTAACAACCGTGGCATCTGAATTGGGCCGCCCGGACGATGGAACCGATTCCACGGGGTTTTTCAACGATGAATTTTACGTTGGCCTCAGGCCCTATGGCGACGCTGTTTGGACGAAAGGCAAAATTCGTACCAAGCAGGAGCTGATCGACGCAATTAATGAGCGGCTTCAGACTTTTCCGGGCATCATTTTTAACTACACTCAGCCGGCGGAAGATGCCGTGGATGAGGCATTAACGGGACTCAAAAGCGCGCTCGCGGTGAAAATTTACGGTCCGAACCTCCAGACGCTGCAGGACGAGGCAATCAAAGCAAAAACGGCCTTGGAGCACGTCCCAGGATTTACAGATCTCGTTGTGGTGCGTGAGCTCGGCCAACCCAGTCTAATCGTGAACGTGAACCGCGTGGAGTGCGCGCGCTACGGCATCAACGTGGCGGACGTTGAGGCGGTGGTGCAGGCTGCCGTGGGCGGGCAGGCTGTGTCGCAAGTGATCCAAGGAGAAAAAGAATTCGACCTCGTGGTGCGCATGGAGCCCCAATACCGCAGCAGTGGCACAGAGATTGGCAATCTTCTGGTTGGCGATCCCGCCGGTCAGCAGATTCCCCTGCGCCAGCTTGCGGACATCCGCGTGGGTAACGGCGCTTCGTTCATTTATCGCGAGAACGATTCAAGGTACATCGGTGTCCAGTACGCGGTCCAGGGGCGAGACTTGGCGGGCGCCGTGAGCGCCGGCCAAAAAGCCGTGAATGCCGCCGTCCAGCTGCCTCCCGGATACCGGATGATTTGGGGTGGAGAATACAGCGAATACCTGGCTGCAAAGGAACAGATCAAGGTGATCGGGCCTCTGACGGTCTTCCTGGTCTTTCTGATCCTTTTCGCGCTGTATGGCAACATTAAGTTCCCTGTCATCACGGCGTTAGGCGTGATAATGACGGAGCCGGTAGGCGCGTTCGTCGCGCTCAAATTAACTCACACTCCTTTCAGCGTCTCCTCAGCTCTCGGATTGCTCGCGCTGCTGGGCGTCGCCGTGGAAACAGCGGTCATTCTCTATAGTTACATCAACAAGCTTCGCCTCGAAGGCATGGACATCCATACCGCGACGCTGGAGGCCTCCGTCATCCGTCTGCGTCCTATCGCAATGACAGCGCTCGTCGCTTGCCTTGGGCTGCTGCCCGCAGCCTTGTCGCACGGCATCGGTTCGGATACGCAGCGCCCTTTTGCGATCGTAATCGTCGCGGGACTGATTTCGCGGCTTTTCCTCGGCATTTATCTTGTCCCCGCGCTCTATCAGATCGTTGCTCGAGACGGCGATACGCTGCAGGTGTAGTCGGCCTTTCTAGGTTGAGCCGCAGTCGCAAGAGACTCTGCCATTAGACAAAGCGGTTTGCGATCGTAACCGTCGTCGGTCACGCCGCCGCTCCCTCTGCGCGGCTTCTTCGTCACCCCAGCCTCTACGAATTGATCGCCCGCGACGGAGACGTGTTACAGGTACAGGTCCAGTTCCCTCGGTGTCGCCTACCGATCACGGCCTCGCAGGATACCCGGCATGATCTTTTGCCGCAGCATTGAACCCCTCCGGGCAATACTGACTGGCTCAGACGCCAAGGGTTCTTCGCACGTCAGGCCCTAAGACCGCGTCCAGCCCCAAACCGCGGTTCCTGTTGCGATCGCGAGCCCGCCAGTGCGGTCCTCGGTCGATCATGTATCGCCTCTGCAAGATAAAACCTACATTCGCGCGAATTGCGCGAGGGTGGCCGGCCAACCGGCCACACCCAGCTAATCGCGAATGTAAAAGTTCTGTAACCGTGTTGACAATCGTTTTCATATAGATTAGCTTCCTTCGAGTAGTTGTTACAAGCTTACAACAAGGAAGTGCTGATCCGATGATGCATTGCTCTTTTTGGCTGGCTGGTGTCCTCCTGCTCGCTGCAATCCCACGGGCTGCCGCGCAAGAGCCCCCTTACTTCGTCGCTTACTCCCATGCGCTTGAGGAGCCGGGAAATCTTGAGATTTCGACGAAGGGCGCGGCGGCCACTCCGAAGTACGGAAATACTTTCGGGAGCGGCACACTGGAACTGGAATACGGAGCCACGGCATGGTGGACGACAGAGGTCTATCTGAGCGGCCAGACAACCGCGGACGACAGCACGGTGTACAACGGCTTCCGCTTGGAGAATCGGTTCCGGCCTCTCTTCCGCGAGCACTTCATCAATCCGGTCCTATACGTTGAATACGAAAATTTGAACGAAGCCGACCGCAGCATCCTGGAGATCACTGGCCACCAAAGCGTCTCCGACTACCGAATTCCCAATGCGGCCGCCCGGCGGGATACGGAACGCTCGCTCGAAACGAAGCTGATTCTTTCGAGCAACGTGCGAGGCTGGAATATCTCCGAAAATTTCATCTCCGAAAAAGACCTGAACGAGAGCGAGCCCGCGGAATTCGGCTACGCCATCGGCGTCAGCCGGCCTCTCGCATTGGTCGCCAGCCCCCGCCCGTGCCTTTTCTGCCGCGAAAACTTCGCCGCAGCGGTGGAAGTCTACGGTGGACTTGGCGACACCAACGGCTTCGGCTGGAGGGCAACTTCTCAGTACATCGGGCCGGTTATCGCGTTCTCGGTTCCCGGCGGTCCGACAATCGCCTTTTCGCCAAATTTCGGGCTGAACGACAACAGCCTCGGCGTCCTCTACCGCGTCAGCGTGTCCTATGAAGTCCAACAGATATTTGGGCGCATTCGCAGGATTGTCCGATGAGCGAGCCAGTGAAATCCAACCGAACCTCTCGCGCGCCGCAGAATCGCAGCTATCGTCTCGTAGTTGGATTGCTTGCGCTGCTGATTTGCATGGGCGCCAACCGGTCGTGGTTCAGCCACGTGCCGGCGTCGTATCGCCGAAAGGCGAATCCTTATGCCGGACAAGCTGACGCGATCGCTGCCGGCCACCGGCTTTTTCTGGAACACTGCGCGCAATGCCATCAGGCAGACGCGATGGGGAAGGGCAAAAGACCGAGCCTGCGCAGCGACTTCGTGCAGCACGCGACCGATGGCGAAATCTTCTGGGTGCTCAGAAATGGAATTTTGAGCCACGGGATGCCTTCCTGGAGCATGCTCCCAGGCCCCGAGCGCTGGCAGATCATCACCTACGTGAAGAGCCTGGGTACGGCCAATCGAGCTTTGGGGCCGCGAGCAGACGCGCCACAGTCAGGAACTCAATCTGCACTCCAACAGGGGAATTCCAAGTGAGACACAAGCTGTTTCCGGCGGTTTGCGTAGTCTTCGTCTTATGGCTCGCCGGATGCTCATCCGGGCAAGCGCCAAAATTTCAAACGGACGTCGACGTTACGCCCCCGGAGCAAAACATCGGCGAGCGATTGTTTGTCGATACGCGATTCGCGGAGTACTTCGCTGCAAACATGACGGATGTCAATGCGCCGCTGGCCGCCGGTGACCCGGTGGTCAGCCAGGTGCAAAATGCGTACGCAGGCCCAATGCCTGGACCATTCGCGGGACAATCGATTAATTGCCGCTCGTGCCATTTCGTCGTCGAGTTCGAGGGCGTGCCGAACGCAGGCAATCGCACCTACTCCGATTTCACCACGCGCAGCCCGTTGCCGCGCACGATCAATGGGTTTACCACCACCCCGCGCAACGCAATGCAGATTGTCGGTTCCCTGCAACCTCATAGCGGGCCGACGTTTCTCCACTTTGACGGCCAATTCAACGATCCCGCTGATCTGGTAACCGCTACGCTTACCGGTCTCGAGTTCGGATGGGCCCCGGATCAATACCAGCAGGCGGTCGCTCACATCGCGCAAGTCATCCGGCAGGATAACGGCAACAACCTACCGGCAGCCACCTATGGATGCGGCCTGCCTTACAGCGTGATATTCCTGGGCACGGATCCGTCAATCCCGGCGGACTGCCTTATGCCCGCCGAGTACCGGCTCAACGTCGCCACCGCGAGCGACGAGGATATCGTCAACGACGTGTCTCAGATCATCGCTCAATACATGGACGGCCTGCTCTTCAAGCAGGATGAATCCGGGCGCTACATAGGATCTCCCTACGACGTTTTTATTCGCATCAACCACTTGCCCGCGGAGCCAATCGCCGGTCAATCTCCGCAGCAGTATAGGCAGGTTCTCTATCAAGCTGTGCTCTCGCTCGCGAATCCGGTGTACGTCGACGGAACGTACGGCAACTTCAAATATCATGCGCAGCCGTTTTCCTTTGGCGCAGAAGAACTGGCTGGCCTGAAAATCTTTTTGAGGGCGGCTGCGGGAGCAACGGACGGATCGCAGCACGCAGGTAACTGCGCCGCCTGCCACGTTCCGCCAAATTTCACGGATTTTAAGTTCCACAATACCGGAGTGGCTCAGCAAGAATACGATGCGGCCAACGGCGCGGGCGCGTTTATGGCGCTCGCGATACCGGACCTTGCGACGCGGAGCCAGAACTACGACGCTTACCTTCCTGCCACGCCTCAGCATCCGGACGCCTCCGAACGCTTTCGGCGTCCCGCGGTTTCGGGCCAGCCTCAATACGCGGACCTCGGGCTCTGGAATGTTTATCTAAATCCCGATTATCCGAACCCGCAGGCGGACTTGACCGCCGTTGTCTGTGCCAACATTCAAAATTGCGCTGTGGATCAGGGCTTGGCGTCCACGATCGCCCAATTCAAGGCGCCTACCTTGCGTGATTTGGAAGACTCCGGTCCGTACTTCCACAACGGCAGCGCGCTCACATTTAACGATGTGATTCAGTTTTACATCAACAGTTCGCAACTTGCTCGCGAGGGGCTTCTCCGCAATCCACCGCCGGAATTCCAGAATATGTCGATCTCGCAGGCTGATATCGGCGCTCTCGTCGCGTTTCTGCAGTCTCTAACGGAAGATTACGACGACGCCTAGCGCGCCTCGGACATGTTGGATTGGATCGCTATCGCGGCGCTGGAAGATTGCGGCTCACCTGAAATCGTCCGGCCGACGATTCCTGTTACAATGGCACCCGGAGATGGCCTGCGACGCAGGTGGTCGTTGCGAAAGCCTATTTGAACCAACACTGGATCCCAGGGCGGCTGCGTCGACCTGCCCTTGTGCACGTCCCGCCCGGCTTGCCGGATCGGGAAAGCCTTAAAGCAGGCGCTGGGCGCCCGACTTACAAAGTGGGGTTCAGGGCCTAGCAATGCACGGCGAAGTGGACCGCTCCCTTTTCTGTTATTCTGCAACGCTGCTGTTAGTCTTTAGGATTTAGAAATCCTCTAGAATGAAGATACTTTTTATTGGCGACGTAGTTGGCTCGCCCGGCCGCAGAATCGTTCACGACCGGCTGGCGGATATTCTCGCTTCGCGCCAGATCGATTTCTGCATCGTCAATTGCGAGAACGCCGCTTCCGGTTTCGGCGTCACACCCAAGATCGCTGAGGACTTTTTCGCCGCCGGCGCGGATGTGCTCACCAGCGGAAATCACATTTGGAAGCGCAAGGAAATCGTGGACTATTTCCCCAGCCAGCCACGTCTTCTGCGCCCCGCGAATTTCCCCGAAGGTTCTCCGGGCAAGGGCCTTTGGGTCGGCCAGGCCAAAAATGGCGTAGGCTGCGCCGTCCTCAACGTGCAGGGGCGCACGTTCATGGCACCCATCGACGATCCGTTCCGCGCCGCAACTAACGAGCTCAAAAAAGTTCCAACCGACGCGAAAGTGATCGTCGTCGACGTGCACGCGGAGGCGACATCCGAAAAAGTCGCGATGGGATGGTATCTCGACGGTAAAGTTTCCGCCGTACTGGGCACGCACACGCATATCCCAACCGCCGATTATCACGTACTGCCTGGTGGCACCGCGTACATCACGGACGTTGGCATGACGGGACCGCACGACTCCGTCATCGGCATGGAAAAACGCGGGGTGATCGACCATTTTCTCGACGCCATGCCTTCGCGATTCAGCGTCGCCGAGGGCGATGTGCAGATGAATGGCGTGCAGATTGACGTGGACGAATCCACCGGTCGCGCGCGCTCCATCGAACGCGCCAATTTCCGCCTCGATTGATCGCCGTGGATTGCACTCACGTGTTCCATTCGCCGCCGATGCCTTCTGCTTTTGCGGAATAGCTCCTGTATAAATTTCTTGGTATGCGGAATTTTGAAGAGCCTGTTGAAATGCTATCTGTGGAAAACTCGGCGCGCCTATTCACCATGAATTTGTGCCAGGAGCGGCATTTCATTGGCATCGCGCGCGATTCGACCGTTACAGTGGCGTAACAAAAGCTCTGTGGAAAAGTTGTGAAAAGTGTGTGGACTGCGCGCAAGAATTTCGTCTACTTTTCTCTTGCTCCCAACGCTTCATTTAGGCAGAATCCCGCAGCGCAGTTGATCCTGTCGTGCTTAAGGATATCGATTTTGCGAGACGTTACCGGGTGGCGCGCGGGGCCGTCTCGAATCTGATTGCCCAGTCCACTTTGAGCCCCTTGCAGGTCGCGAGGGGTGATTTCCACAGCATTTCCACATCGGTGGAAATTGCGGTAGGGATTTATTTTCTCCTATGACGCTTTGGGATAAGGTCCTCCAGCATACTGAACGCCGCGTAAATCCCCATAGCTTCGCCACCTGGTTTCGTCCCACTCGTCAGGAACGAGCCGAAGCGGGCCGTTTGATTATCCGGGTGCCTACGCGAATGTTCTCCAAGCGTCTGAAAGAGACGTACGGGGAACTTCTGAGCGCCGTGCTCGCGGAAATCGGCCAACCGGATTTGGCCCTCGATTTCATTTGTGCGGATTCTGAACCCGCAGCGGCGAGTCAACCACCCACAGCGCAAGCCAGGCTCGATTTCGACGCAGCCGAGGCGCAGCTCAATCCCCGCTATACCTTCGACAGATTCATCGTTGGCTCGTCCAACCAATTTGCCCACGCTGCAGCCGTTGCGGTCGCCGAGCAGCCCTCCAAATCCTATAACCCGTTGTTTCTCTACGGCGGAGTGGGGCTGGGCAAGACGCACTTGATGCAGGCGATTGGCCACGAACTGAAACGCCGCAATCCGTCTCTGCGCCTGATCTACATCAGCGCTGAAAAGTTCACCAACGAAGTGATTGCTTCCATCCGCTTCGAACGCATGGCCTCGTTTCGCGATCGCTTCCGCACCATGGACGTGCTGATGGTCGACGATATTCAGTTCATCGCCCGCGCCGAGCGCACCCAGGAAGAGTTCTTCCACACGTTCAATGCCCTCTACGACCAGCAGAAGCAGATCGTGATTTCGTCTGATTGCCCACCCAAGGAAATTTCCGCGATTGAAGAGCGTTTGCGCTCGCGCTTCGAATGGGGTCTGATCGCCGACATTCAAATGCCCGACCTGGAAACCAAAATCGCGATCCTGCAGAAAAAAGCCGAAAGCGAGCAGGTCCGGCTGCCCGAAGACGTGGCGGAATTCATTGCCCGCTCGATTAAATCCAATATTCGCGAGCTGGAAGGCGCACTCATCCGCCTGATGGCGTACGCCTCGCTCACCGGAGCCCCGTTCAATCTCTCCACCGCTCAGCAGGTGCTCAAAAATATCATCGAGATTCAGGAAAAGAAAATCAGCATCGAGCAGATTCAAAAACGCGTCGGCGAACATTTCGGTTTGCGCGCGCAGGATCTGAAAGTCCGCAGCAACTCCAAGACGATCGCTTTCCCGCGCCAAGTAGCCATGTTCCTGGTCAAGCAACTAACCTCTGCGTCGCTGCCAGAAATCGGCAAACAGTTTGGCGGTAAGCATCACACCACTGTATTGCACTCGATCAACAAGATTGAGGCGCTGCGCCAAGTCGACAAGGAATTAAACAAGACGATCAACAGGCTACTCGATTCGTTCGGCTAGACTTGAGGGTCATAAACACCCTCGCGCGCGTTCGGCCTGTGGATAGCTTGTGGAAGTAGTTGCAAAAAAGGAAAGCACCTGAGGTGCAGGTCAGGTGTTTTCCTTAGGCTCACTAAGGTATTCACAGGAAGTATGAACGATGAGAAGTAATGTGGGCGGGGGTTTTTGGCGATTTCCTCAAATCCACAACTGCGGCGGCGACTACGGTTTTCATATCTTTATTGAAAGAGAGAAAAGCAGTAGAGTAACCCAACAAAAACCATGAGCCCCGAGACCAGCGCAAGGACAGCATACGAGATGGAATTCAGCGTAAAGAAATTCGATCTACTCGAAGAGCTGCAAATGACGCAAGGTGTCGTTGAGCGCAAAACCACAATTCCCATCTTGTCCAATCTCCTCTGCGAAGCCAGCGGCAATCGCCTGACCATCACGGCTACCGATCTGGAACTGAGCATCCGCACTTCTTGCGAGGCTAAGGTCAAAAAAGAAGGTGCCGGCACCATTCCTGCGAAAAAACTACTCGAACTTATCCGTTTGCTGCCCGATGAGGAGATTCGTTTTAAACTACTCGAGAATCATTGGGTGCAGATCACCTGTGATCGCCGCAATTACAAGCTAGTCGGTATGTCCAAGGATAATTTCCCACAGCTTCCCGCGTTTCCGCACGCGTTGGTGAAAATTCCCGCGAAAATGCTGGCAGGCCTGATCGCACGCACCACCTTTGCGATTTCGCTTGAGGAATCTCGCTACACACTGAATGGTGCTTTGCTGGTGCTTAAACCGGGCTCCATCACCATGGTTGCTACGGATGGCCATCGGCTTGCGCTCGTCGAGGTGGATCACAAGCTCGAAGGCTTCTCCGCTGAGACGCGTGTCCTAATACCCAAGAAAGCCATGAACGAAGTGCAGCGCCTCGCCGCTGAGGCTGGCGATGAAGATATGGTCGAATTCGCGCAGGACGAAAGCCATCTCTTCTTCCAGTTCGGTCGCCGCGTGCTCACTTCTCGCAAACTCACAGGCCAATTCCCGAACTACGAAGCGGTGCTCCCGCGCGAGGTGACCAAGACCGTAGCCATCGAGCGCGCTGAACTGCAAGACGCGCTTCGCCGCGTTTCTCAGTTGGCCGATCAACGCTCGCACGCCGTGAAGTTCATGCTGGCGAAAGAAGGCCTGGAAATCTCCGCCTCCAGCCCGGAATACGGCGAGGCCAAGGAAGCTATCGAAAAGGAATTCAAAGGTGAGCCGGTTAGCATCGGCTTCAATGCCCAATATCTACTCGATTTTCTGGCCGCCGCTCCCGATGGTCCCATCAGCTTCGAGCTGAAGGACGAACAATCCGCCGGCCAGCTCCGCCCGCTCGCGGACGACGGCAGCCGCTACCGCTACGTCGTCATGCCCATGCGCATCTGACCCGCCACATTGCCGCAGCGAAAAGACTACTGGCAGCTGCAATTCCCGCTCGGGTTCGAGCCTGAACCGTGCCCGCGATTCCCTTGATGATTAACATCTTAAACTGCTGTATTTGCAGTGGATATCCCCATTCTGAGCCGCTAGATTGGCCTTGAGAATCCGCTCGATTTCCGGTAAAATTCCTACGTAATCGGATTCCTCCTGAGCGACAAGTTTGTCCGGAATGGCAGCGTCCGAATTTTGCTTGTGTGCGCCAGCGCAAGCAGCTTTTTGGCCGGGCTAAGCACGTTCCGGACGTCCCTGCCTTGCGCAGGGTGAAGAGAAAAACTCCGCCGCGCTCCTCCGAATTGTCGGTGTGGGGCGGGATGGAGACGACAGAAACCCTTCGAGTCCCAGCTCGAGCGAAACCGTTCGCGCCAGGGGGCCAATGGGCAGGGCTAGTGTCGAGCCAATCCGCGCGACCGCCTTCCCGCGTACGAATTTCATCTTTGACGTAGCACGTATTTCTGAGGAGACGCACCATTCATGGCTGATAAAGACACTCCCGCCGCAGCCGCTGGGCACAAGTACGACGCCACATCCATCAAGGTTCTTGGCGGGCTCGAGGCGGTTCGTAAGCGGCCAGCGATGTACATCGGTTCCACCGGCGAACTTGGCTTGCACCATCTCGTCTGGGAAGTTGTCGACAACTCCGTTGACGAGGCCATGGCCGGTTACTGCGACGAAATCAACGTGGTGGTGCATGACGACAACGGAGTCACCGTCATCGACAACGGCCGCGGCATTCCCGTCGATATGCACGCCACGGAAAAAAAGCCCGCCGCCGAAGTTGTGATGACCGTGCTGCACGCGGGCGGAAAATTCGATAGCGACACCTACAAAGTTTCTGGCGGCTTGCACGGCGTTGGCGTGTCCGTGGTCAACGCGCTCTCGGACTGGCTCGACCTCGAAATCTGGCGCGATGGCGAAGTCTGGGAGCAATCCTACGAAAAAGGGATCCCCACGTCGAAGTTGAAAGCTTCTGGCAAGACGCGAAAGACCGGAACCAAAATCACCTTCCATGCCGACCCGTCGATTTTCGCGACCACCACTTACAGCTTTGACACGCTTTCGCAGCGCCTGCGCGAGCTGGCCTTCCTGAACAAGGGCCTGAAAATCACGCTCGATGACGAGCGCTCCGGCAAGAAAGCCGAATTTCGCTTTACTGGCGGCATCTCCGAATTCATCAAGCATCTCAATCGTGGAAAGCAAACGCTCCACGATTCCCCGATCTACATGGAAGGCAAGCGCGGCCAAGTGGACATGGAAATCGCGCTGCAATACAACGATAGCTACGCCGAAAATATCTTCGCCTTCGCCAACACCATCAACACCGTCGATGGCGGCACGCACCTCGCCGGCTTCCGCTCCGCGCTCACACGCACTATCAACTATTACGCAAGCTCCTTCGGTATGCTCAAGGAGCAGAAGGACGAAGTTTCCATCAACGGCGACGACGTTCGCGAAGGCCTCGTTGCAGTTGTCTCCGTCAAGCTCCCCCAGCCTCAGTTCGAGGGACAGACCAAAGGGAAACTCAATAGCGATATCAAGGGTCTCGTTGAATCGCTCGTGAACGAAAAGCTCGGCGAGTATTTCGACAAGCACTCCTCGATCGCGCGCAAAATGATAGGCAAGTGCATCGATGCGGCCCGCGCCCGCGAAGCCGCCCGCAAAGCCCGCGAACTCACTCGCCGCAAATCCGCGCTTGACTCAAGCGGCTTGCCCGGCAAGCTCGCCGATTGCCAGGAACGCGATCCCGCTCGCTGCGAACTTTTCCTCGTCGAGGGAGAATCCGCCGGCGGCTCCGCCAAAGGCGGACGCGATCGCCGCTATCAGGCCATCTTGCCGCTCAAAGGCAAAATTCTGAACGTCGAAAAGGCCCGCTACGACAAGATGCTGGGCCACGAAGAAATTCGCGCCATCATCACCGCTCTCGGCACCGGCATCGGCAAGGACGATTTCGACGCCTCCAAGCTCCGCTACCACAAAGTCATTCTGATGACCGACGCGGACGTGGACGGCAGCCACATTCGCACCCTGCTGCTCACTTTCTTCTTCCGCCACATGCGCGAGCTGATCGACAAGGAACACATTTACATCGCCCAACCACCGCTCTATCGAGTGAAGCGCGGCAAGATGGACCGCTACATCCGCGACGAGCGCGAGTTTTCGCGCGAGCTGATGAAGCGCGCCACTGAAGATCACGTGGTCAAAACCAAAGACGGCAAGTCGCTCGAAGGCGGCTCGTTAACGCAATTCCTTTTGAATATTCAGGAATACGATCAGGTGGCCGCGAAGCTCGCCCGCCGCCTGCGCGTGCCGAAACTGATCGATCTGCTTGCTCAAAGCGAACTCGAAAAGAAGACCGATTTCGCGGATAAGAAAAAGCTGCAAGACTTGGCCAAGGCCATTGAAAAATCCAAGCTCGACCTTGAATCCAAAATCGTCTTTGACGAAGAGCACAGTCTCAACGAGCTGGTGGTGAAAAATGGCTCGGAGATGCGCGTGAATTGGGCCCTTGCTGCTTCTCCCGAATACAAGCGTCTGCGGTCCCTGTATCAGGCCGTCGTCGACGCCGATAAGCCACCCTTCACCATTGCCAACAACGGCGACAAGGCCACCAAGGAAAGCGCCCAGGCGTTGCTCGGCTACGTTCTAGAGGACGCCAAAAAAGATTTCACCATCACGCGTTTCAAAGGCCTCGGCGAAATGAATCCGGAGCAGCTTTGGGCCACCACTATGAACGCCGAGACGCGCACGCTGCTCCAAGTCAGGCTCGAGGACGCCGTCGCCGCCGAGGAAATCTTCGCCACGCTCATGGGCGAAAACGTCGAGGAGCGCCGCAAATTCATCCAGGACAACGCCCTCGACGTCGTCAACCTCGATATTTGATTTTGATGTGGCGAATCTCAATGCCGCCGCGAGCATGATTTTGGAGCAAATGAATGCAGCGCCTGCGCACGATCGTTCGATGGATTTTCCCCGCGCTCGCGTTGGTGTACCTGGCCTGGTGCGCGCCCGTTTTGTTTCACAATTTTCGAGAATGGCGCGCGGCGATGCCTGGCGATCCGGCAGCCGCGGAATTCTGGCGCTCGGCCTTTTACGCGGGCATGACGGATGTCATCGTCGTCCTGGTGATCGGAATTGTTACTTGGTTGGCGCTAAAGCCGCGCAAGCGCGCCGCAGCGCCCAGCGCTCAAATTTGAATTTGGTGCGCTCCCAAAGACGCGACAAGCCGAGTTTGGTACCTAAAAGGGGTCTAAATGGCTGACGAGCAAAATCCTCCGGTTCTCACTCCGGTCGATATCGAATCGGAGATGAAGAAATCGTATCTCGATTACGCCATGAGCGTAATCATCGGCCGCGCGCTGCCGGACGTGCGCGACGGCCTGAAGCCGGTGCACCGCCGCATCCTCTTCGGCATGTACGAGCTGGGTCTCACCTCCACGAAGGCCTACCGCAAGTGCGCCAAGATCGTCGGCGAAGTGCTCGGCAAATACCATCCCCACGGCGATACGCCGGTCTACGACGCGCTCGTCCGCCTCGCGCAGGATTTCAACATGCGCTATCCGCTGGTCGATGGCCAGGGCAACTTCGGCTCCGTTGATGGCGATCCGCCGGCGGCCATGCGTTACACCGAAGCGCGCCTCTCCAAAATCGCCGAGGAAATGCTGGCGGACATTGAAAAAGAGACCGTCGATTTCACGCCGAACTTCGACGAGAGCGAAAAAGAGCCGGTCGTTCTGCCCACGCGCATTCCCAACCTTCTCGTCAACGGCTCCTCCGGCATCGCCGTCGGCATGGCCACCAACATTCCCCCGCACAATTTGCGCGAAACCATCGAAGCCGCGATTTTGCTGATCGAAAATCCCGATACCACTCTCAAGCAGGTAATGAAAATCATGCCCGGCCCGGATTTCCCCACCGGCGGCTACATTTCAGGCCGCGAAGGCATCGAGCAGGCCTATAAGACCGGCCGCGGCTCCTTCCAGGTGCGCGCCAAGGCTGCCATCGAGCAGCGCGGCAAGGACCGCGAAGATATCGTCGTCACCGAGTTGCCGTATCAAGTCAACAAAGCTCGCTTGATCTCGCATATCGCCGAGCTGATCAACAACAAAAAAATCGACGGCATCGGCGACGTACGTGACGAATCCGACCGCGACGGCATGCGCATCGTGATCGAAGTGAAGCGCGACGAAGAGCCGCAAATCATCCTCAACAAGCTCTTCAAGATGACTCAAATGCAGGAATCGTTCGGCATGATCCTGCTTGCCATCGTCGCTGGCCAGCCGCGCGAGCTTGGCCTCATCCAACTGCTTAAGCTTTTCATCGAGCACCGCATCGAAGTCGTCCGCCGCCGCACACAATACGACCTGCGCAAAGCCCAAGAACGCGAGCACATGCTGCTCGGCTACCGCATCGCTCTCGATCACATCGACGACGTGATCAAAATCATTCGCGGGTCGTCCAGCCGCGCCAACGCCCGCCAGAATTTGCACGACTTTTTCAGCAACAAGGACATCCGCGTGCTTGTCGGCGGCAGGGAACGCACCATCGAAGGCATCAAGGTCGATCGCAAGAAATACGGCATCGTCGCGCTCACTGGTGAAGCCATCGGTGCCGAAGACGAAGGCCTCACCTTCCCGCAGATCGACGCTATCCTCGAACTGCAGTTGCACCGCCTCACGCAGCTCTCCGTCGATGAAATCCTCAAGGAACTCGCGCAAATCCGCGAACGCATCGCCGAGCTGAAAGAAATTCTTGCCAGCGAAAAGAAACTCAAAGCCGTCATCGTCGCCGAGCTGCGCGAAGTGCTGAAAGCTTACGGCGACGAGCGTCGCACCCAAATCGTCGATCGCGTGGAGGAAATTAAGCTCGAAGACCTGATCAAAGACGAAGAGATGGCCATTACCGTCAGCCACGCGGGTTACATCAAGCGCACGTCCGTCGATACGTATCGCCACCAGTCGCGTGGAGGCAAGGGACGCATCGGCGCGAAGACGCGCGAGGACGATTTCGTCGAGCACTTTTTCACCGCCTCGGCGCACAGCTACATCCTGCTGTTCACGTCAAAGGGCCGCGTCTATTGGCTCAAGGTCTACGAAATTCCCGAAGCTGCCGCGGCCACGCGAGGCAAAGCGATCAACAACCTCGTTCGCTTCCAGGAGGGTGAAACGCTCACCGCCGTGGTGCCCACGCGCAATCTGGAAGAGACCGGGCGCTACGTCTTCCTCGCCACGAAAAACGGCACTGTAAAGAAATCCGAGCTGGCGGAATTTTCAAATCCGCGGCCATCGGGCATCATCGCCATCAGCCTCGATTCCGGCGACGAGCTGATCGGCGCGAAGCTTACCGACGGCAAGCAGATGATTTTCCTCGCCAGCCGCGATGGCCAAGCCATCTTGTTCCGCGAGACCGAGGTGCGTGCGATGGGCCGCAACGCCGCTGGCGTGAACGGCATGGACCTTGCGAAGGACGACCATGTGGTCTCGATGGATGCTGCGCAGCCTGATTTCGGAATCATCGCGAAGGAATACAAGAAGGAAACCCAGAATCTCGACGAGCTCGAAAGCGATCAGATTCGCGAGTCGCTCACGTCTTTGATGCTCACGGTCGCCGAGAAGGGCTACGGCAAGCGCACGCCGCTCGCCGAATATCGCGTCACCTCGCGCGGCGGCAAGGGCGTCATCAACCTGAAGTCCACGGATCGCAATGGTCCTGTCGTCGCGGCGCTGCAAGTCCGCGAGGATTCCGACGTGATGATCATCACCGGGCACGGCAAAGTGATTCGCGTGCACTCCGCCGAAATTCGCGAAGCTGGCCGCTCCACGCAGGGCGTTCGCCTGCTGCGCCTCGACGAAGGCGACCGCATCGCCGCCGCCGCAGGTATCCTCGAAGAGGAAGAAGCAGCCGCGGTAGTCGCCGCTGCTCCGTCACCCGACCCCGAAAAGAAGTAGGTGCTTCGAGGCTGCTCGGCGCGAACCGACGTAAGGAGCACGCTGTGGCTGGTCCGAGGGATGTCGTAATCAACGGAGTGCAAATCCTCAAACCACTGCTGCGATCCGCGGGATTTCGTTTTCGATTCGGCCGGGACGGAAATGGATCGGGCGGATCATTCGCCTCGGGAGAGTTTGTCCGCAGGGACCGCCGGCTTGAGCTCCACTTCCGGTACAGCTTGGGCCTCGTTCGTTACCATGCAGGGCCGGACAGCGCATCTCATGAGTCATACATGCGTGAGCTTAACGTCTGGGATCGGTGTCAGTATCCCGGATTCTCCGGTGACCTCATGGACGCATTCGCGCGCCTCGCGCATGACTTGGGCTTCGCTGAAGATTTTCTGGAGGGCTCAGGCACCGTCCTACGACAAGCAGCGGTCAAAGAAGCAGCCACTTTGGCTGCCGCGCATGCTGACCAAATGAGGGCAAATGTCGGTGACAAGAGGAAGATCATTCAGTTGCGCCAATGCTTCCGCGAGAAAAAGTACAGCGAGGTTGTCAGGTTGGCAGGAGAACTGAAATTCCCTGACGGTATAAGTAAGTCGGAACGAAGGATCGTCGAAATCGCTCAAAAGCGAAGCCAGCAGAAGCCCTAGTGGACCGCTGGCGCGATGTAATACCCCGGCCGCGTTCGCACCGTCACTCCCGGCCGGTCGACTGTCACGCGAATCGTATGATATCCAGGTTTTTCCCCACCGGGCGGCTGATATCCCAGCGTGTACTGCGCGTGCATCTCGCCGCCGATTTCATCCATCGCTTTCTGAATCGCGCGATCTTTCTTCGGACTTAACTCCAGCCCACCCGTGCTTTTGCTGACGGCCGCCAGAGAGTTTTCAGACACCACACTTTTCCCTGTCTGCACCAGCCACTGCGCCAGCCCAATTACGTTCAGGTTTGCCGGCGGTTCTTCATACTGGTTTTCGATCGTCGGGTTCTGCGCCATGCCGGGACGGATCGGAACCGGAAACGTTCCGGGCGGTCCAATCGGCGCCGGTCCCGTGTACGCCGGCGGCGCGCGCAGCGCCGCTTCCGCCGTGCTCAGCCCAATCGAGTAAATCGTGATGTTTGCGATGTGCGCCGAGCGCAGCACCGTCCCCAGCTGACTCTTGCTGCCGTGATCGATCGCCTCGCTCACCACGATCATGATCCGCCGCCGTCCGCGTGGTTGGTTCTCCAGCATCGAAACGCCTCGCGCCATCGCGTCATACAGCCGCGCTCCGGACGTCCCCACGCGCAGATCGTTGATCGACTTCTGCACCGCGTCAGCATCGCTCGTGAAGTTCTGCATCACGTCCACTATGTTGTCAAACCCAATCACCGCCGCTCGCGACGTCTGCCCCATCACCACCTGCGAAAAGATGACGCCCGTTTGCCGCACAGCCGGCAGCAGCGCCTGAATGCGAGAACTGGTCTCCACCACCAGCACCGTGTCGAAGGGCTGTCCACCCAGATCGAAGTGCGTGATCTTCTGCTCCACGCCGTCGTCATACAGATGAAAATCTTTTTGCGTGAGGTCCAGCACCATCTCGCCCGAGCGGTTGCGCACCGTCACCGGAGCGGTTACTTCGGAGGTGCGCACCCGAATGCTCTGCACCGCGTCCGGCGGCGGAGCGGTCTTTGAGGCTGTTCCTGAATTCGTACCGACCGTCCCAGTCTGCGTGTTGTTTTGGCTTTGCGCAGCGGCTATAGGAGTGAAGGTAAGCGTCCCCAGCACTAGCGCGGCAATCACCGCGATCACCAACGGGACGAGCGCCGCGAACGCGAGATTGGGCTTCAGCCGCCGCATGGCTCTACCCATCTGATTCCCAGCGCCAGCGCTTAGTTGCAGGATCTCACGCGCCGCCGCAGACACCCGAAACGCGTTCTGCCGTTTCCGAAGCCGCTGAAGCCCTTGACTGTCTTTCTCAACGGTGGAACATGCTAAAGTTCGTGCGGTGCGTTAACGTAGATCAGCGGAGTCATTTGACCACCCTTACGCGAGCCGGCTGCGTCAGGAGGGGCAGGCGAACTGTGTTTGAACGCTATACGGAAAAAGCGCGGCGAACTATTTTCTTCGCTCGGTTCGAGGCCAGCCAGTACGGCAGCCAGCACATTGAGACGGAGCATTTGCTGCTGGGTTTGTTGCGCGAGGATCAGGCGTTGGCGAACCGTCTTCTGCGGACGCACGGCTCGATGGAATCAATTCGCAAGGAGATCGAATCGCGCATTACGGTACGCGAACGGATATCCACGTCGGCGGAAGTGCCATTGAGCCAGGAGTGCAAGCACATACTGAACTACTCGTTTGAAGAAGCGGAGCGGCTTGGCCACAAGCACGTGGGAACGGAGCATCTCCTTGTCGCGATATTGCGGGAAGAGAATTCCTTGGCGGCCGAAATTCTGCAGCGACTGGGATTGCGTCTTTCCACCGTGCGAGAGGAGCTGAAGCGAAGAGCCGGGGAAATGTCGCTTACCATGGACCACCGCACCGCGCTAGCTGACGTCCTGCGCAAAAAATCGCTAGTGCGCGGCGAGTTTACTCTCGCCTCGGGCAAAAAGAGCAACTACTACCTCGATTGCAGGCTCACCACGCTCGACGCGCAGGGCGCCCTTCTCACCGGTTACTGCATCCTCGAACTCCTCGACGAAATGAAAATCAAGCCTGACGCGATTGGCGGCCTTAGCATGGGCGCCGATCCCGTCGTTTCTGCCGCCATCGTCGTCAGCGCTATCGAAAATCGCCCTCTGCCGGGATTTCTCGTGCGCAAGGAAGCGAAAAAACATGGACGCCAGAAGCAGATCGAAGGAATCGAACATCTAGAGGGCAAGAAAGTCGTCATCGTGGACGACGTCTGCACCACCGGCGGATCCACCCTGGAAGCCATCGAAGCCGCCGAAGGCGCCGGCGCTCAGGTCATCGCGGTAATCAGCCTCGTCGATCGCGAAGAGGGTGGTTCCGACATGCTCCGCGCCAAATACAACTACGGCTCCGTCTTTACTGCTCGCGAACTCCTCGCCAGCGGCAACTCCGCAGCTTCGTAGTTCCGCCATTCGCTAAGCCTCCGAGCGGCCGAATTTCTACTCGCCCGCCCGTTACAACCTCGCACGCTTGCACCGGATTCTGCGCGTCGCATCTGGAACCGCCGCGCTAGAATCGGAATTCGCGCATTTTGCGAGGGGGGAAAATGAAGCGTTCGGGTCATCTGCCGCAGGCGCCGCTTGCCTATCAAAATCCGCTGTTCATGGAAAGCAAGGTTGCCCGACCTCTGCGGATTCTTGCCGAGTATATCGATCCTATCAACCGTCTCCGTCGCGCTCATGTGGGCGACACCATCGTCATGTTCGGTTCGGCGCGGATTCGCTCGCGCGACGCGGCGCTGGCGAACCTGAAATCCGTTCAGAGCGCCGCGCGCGGACGCAAAACCGCCGAGTGGCGCTCCAAAATTCGCGCCGCCCGCTCCATCGTCGATATGTCCCAATATTATGAGGACGCGCGCGAGCTATCCCGCCGCATCACGCTGTGGGCTCGCACTCTCGGCCCGGATCCGCACCGCTTCGTGGTTTGCTCCGGCGGCGGCCCAGGCATTATGGAAGCCGCCAATCGCGGCGCGATGGAAGCCGGCGGAAACTCCATCGGCCTCAGCATTCAACTCCCGCACGAACAGAAGCCCAACCCCTACATCTCGCCGGATCTGAACTTCTGCTTCCATTATTTTTTTATGCGCAAACTGTGGTTCGCTCAGATGGCCAAGGCGCTCATCGTGTTTCCCGGCGGCTTTGGCACCATGGACGAACTCTGGGAGATGCTCACCCTGTTGCAAACGGGCAAGCTCCCCTCGCGCCACCTGATTCTGATTTATGGGCGGAAGTATTGGGACAAGGTTCTCAATTGGCGTCACATGGTGAATACCGGAACCATTGACGAGCACGAATACAAGTTGTTGCAGTTCGCGGATACGGTTGACGAAGCCTTCGAACGAGTCAGGACCCGTATGGAATCCGACCACTTGCAGCTCGATCCCGGCGAAGAACGCGTCTGAAGACACCAAGCGCCGGACGGTTAAGGCGCTCAGCGTTCCGCTGAATCGTCTGGCCTCCGGCGCGCTGTCTCTTAGTTGTTTGAAATTTTCACGTCTTCGAAAAATACCGCGTTAAATCGCCGCTGCTCGTCCCGGTCGTGCACCAGTACCACCGGTGCCACGTGCAGCGACTGCTTGCAGTTGCGGCAAACGCTCATTTCACCTTGCACGTCCTGCACGAATCCGTCCGTGAAATGGTATTGCGACCTGGGTCTCCTGGCCCGCTTCTCTCCCTTGGTTCCGCAGTGAGGGCACGTGTATTCCACCGTATCCTGCTGCGGATCCCGGTCAAGCGCCGCCCAGCCTGTGTAACGAACCCCGACTGTTTCAATCGTTGAATTTGCCATTGTGGCCACCTCTCGTGACCCCGTTCCTCATCCTCATCCACCAAGTTAGACGCATGAGTCGCCGCAAGCGATTCACTCCGCTGGGAAGCTGGTTCAACGGGCCAAATCACTTCGTCCTTCGCAAAATCCAGGCTCGCGGCTCGTCGGGAACCGAAGCGCAACGGCGGTGTCTATATCCGTAGAGATCGCGCGAACTCCAATCCCATTCACCGCGCTCGCGCTCAACTTACGCGGCGCCGGTGGCGATTCCTTGCCGCTGTACTGGAATGTGGAGGTATGTCCATGAGCGACCCCGGAAGCTTTTCGCAGTGCATATTGGAAGGCGCCCCGGAATCTGGCACGCAAGCCAAATGGCTGAGGGGCAAGTCCCTGGCAATTTCTCTGGTTATCGAAGCGACATTGCTCTCAGCGCTTCTGCTGTTGCCCTTGTTCGCTACGGCCGTTCTGCCGCCGGTTTTTGTGGTCACTCCGGCGCCACCATATCGCGCCCAACCCAAGCCTCCGCAACGTATTTCTACGCCGGCCAGTCCACGCCAGCCTTCCGGGATATTCACTCCGATTTACGGCCACCCGCTGCTTCGGCCATCCGGAGAGCACCTCGACGCAGCTCCAATCGTCGGCACAAGCATTGGTGATCGGATGTCGCCCACGGGACCGGGAATTCCCGGAGGACAGGGTCGCGGCGCGACGGTAAGTCTGTCGGCCCCGCGGACTGTGTCTCGCGATCGGCCCATGCGGCAAAGCGAAGGAGTGATGACCGCGCGCCTGCTGCTTCGCGTCCAGCCCGAATACCCACGGCTCGCTACGCTACTGCACCTCTCAGGCGTCGTGCGCCTGCGCGCCATCATCGGCACGGACGGATCGGTGCAGCAACTCGAAGTGCTCAGCGGTAATCCGATTCTGACGCGAGCAGCCGTCCTTGCCGTGCGGCAATGGCGTTACGAGCCGACTCAGCTCAACGGCCAGCCCGTTGAGGTCGAGACGAGCATCACCGTCACTTTCGTTTTGGATTGACGCGATGATTGACGCCACGCGTTCGGCGTCAGAATCGAAACACGATGCCTGTTGATACGCGCACGTTATTCTGCGTGTGGCCGAAAAAGTAGGTGGGGATGTAGTCCATCTGGATGATTCGCCAGTCGACGCCTGGAAAAACTCGGGAATCAATTCCCGCGCCCAGCGCCATCGCGAAGGAAGTGGAGGTCGCGCCGCCCCAGTTCGTGTGCGCTCCTCCGATCAGCAGATGCGCGAAAGGCGAAACGCGCGCTGGCCACGAAATCTGCGGCCCAAAGAGAAATGCGTGTGTGTTCCTGTTAAAGCCCTGCGAAGTTCCGTAGTGGCCGTCGAAATCGGCCACGCCTCCTAGCCATTCGGAAAAATTGTACTGCCCCGAAAATTCCCACCCGTTGGTGTTGAGCGATGGATCGTCTCCAATGTGCATGTAGGAATAACCGCCGAACACCTGCGCCCGATCCTGGGCGCGCGCCGAAACCGAAAACAACAGCAGGACTCCTGCAAGCAACGTCAGTCTGCGCAGCATGAGCTTCCTCCTTGGGATTAGTGGAATATCCGGGCCGGGCTGCGACCGCAGCGACTTCTGAGCCGCGCGGGACCGCAAAGGCCGGGCTGGGCGGGGTTAGCCAAATGGCGCCGGATCTGACTCCGAATAGGATGCGCGCTTGATAACAAGAGGTTAGCCGGTCAGTTGCCGGTATACGGCTCTTGCCGAAGTGGTTCCCGGTAATCGAAGAAAGACCGAGCTCGTCGTTAGCAGGCATGAACTCACTCGAGCTGGCATCGAGGCGGGACCAGCGATTTGTACCACGGGCTTTACGTATTCCCGCCGTCATTACACCCAATATGTGCTGCACGCTCCCCCGAGCTGCGGGAAGACTTTGCTCATGCAGTGTTCCGCCAAAATTCAGGGAAGCCGGAACGCAGCGATGCCATCCCTGGCACCGACGTCTCTTGGCTTGTGCCTCCTCAAAGCATCCCGCTGGTCGCGCGCAGTATTTTGATTTACATATACAGCAAATCATATGAGCATTCCTATCCGGGGAGCGGTATTGACGGATTTCTTTTAAAACAAATAACTTATTGAATTTTTATCTTGGCCACTGGCGTGCACCCGCCACGCTCGTTCTTGGGGCTTTGTGTCCTCGTGGTGCCAAAAATCTGGAAGTTCAGAGGGGGTGTGTATGCGACGCACTGTCATGGGGCGTAGCTTCACCGCATTGGCTTTGGGCGTCTTCGCGCTGGCCGCGCTGGCCGTTCCTCGCGCGCTTGCCCAGGAGAATACCGGGGGAATGGAAGGCACCGTCACCGACCCTAGCGGCGCGGCCGTCCCGGGCGTGCATCTGACCCTCACAGGTACCAACTTGGTCGGTACCAAAGTGTCGGACACCGACGCAAAGGGTTACTATCGTTTCGCCAACTTACCCCCCGGGACTTACGACCTTAAGGCTTCGTCCAAGGGCTTCGAGTCCTTCGATAGAGGGAATCTGAGCGTTCAAGTCGGCCAAGTTCCCACCGTTAACCTCCAGCTTCAACTTGGGTCCACCACGAGCACCGTCGAAGTCACGTCGGAGGCACCCTTGGTCGACGTAACCACGACTCAGAACATCATCGACCTCAACACAACGACCCTGAACAACGTCCCTCATGGCCTCAGTTATCAATCTGTGATTCAGTTCGCGCCGATGGCGCGAAATGAGCCCTTGGCAGGATTCACATCCATGGGAGCCGGCAACGGCGGCACGGGCGGTTCCTTGCCTGGCAGCAGCGGCAATGGGCTATCCTTCGGTTACTCGATTGGGGGCGCCGCTGATTCCGAAAACGCTTATCTCGTGAACGGCCAGGACACCGAGCAACTCTCCGGCGGCTATTCAAAGGCCAACGTTCCCTTTGAGTTCATTGATTCCGTAAACATGAAGACTGCTGGCATCCAAGCCGAATACGGCGGTGCCCTCGGCGGCGTTGTGAACGTCGTGACGAAAAGCGGCGGGAACACCTTTCATGGAAGCTTCTTCGCCACGTACGGTGGCAGCTCCATCGATGCCGACAACAATAACATCTTCTTGCGTTACGACCCCACATCCACCGGAGATCAAGCCATCGGCCAAGATCCGGCATCGCAGCTCTATAATCCCAGCAAAGACCACTTCACCACGGTTCAGCCAGGCTTCACCGTCGGTGGCCCGATTGTGAAGAATCGCCTATGGTTTTTTGCAGGCTTCGCTCCCCAGTACAATAGCACTGCCAAAACAGTGGACTTTGACGCTCCCGGCAATGTCTATGGCAACCAATACTTTACGCAGGATCAGCAAACCTATTTCACCAACGTCCGCCTTGACGCGGCCGTGACGCAGAAGATCCGGCTCTATGCTTCGTGGCTTTATCAATACCAGCGTGAAACTGGCGATACCTTGCCGATTTCAGACCCGGTTAGCTCCGAATCGAGTTACCTGAATCCCTCCATTAACACGCCACTGACGAATTTTTCACACGGCCTTGGCTTCGCCGCCCCGAATGGCGTGTACAACGTCGGTGCCGATGTAACGCTGACTCCCACAATCATCGCCACTACCCGTTTCGGATACTTTTTCGAGAACTACCATGACTTCGGCTGGCAGACACAAACCCCGGACCTCAACTGGGCTACGACTGGCCTCGGCGCCCTTGATAACGCTGGGAATCCCCTCCCGGCCAGTTTGCAACTGCCTAGCGGCGCTAACACCTCAGCTTACACCAGCACGTTTACCCCGTTTAACGCTAATAAGCACTATCAATTCAACCAAGATGTTTCCTTCTTCAAAAGCGGCTGGTGGGGCACCCATGACTTCAAGATCGGCTATCAGCTCAACCGCCTCGAAAACGTGATCAACCAAAACGGCAACGTGCCCTTTGCGTTCGTGTACGCTGGCGCGGGTGCCAGCTATTCGCCTTCTACGACCAATGGCGTAGCCAATTGCGCCACTCTAGTCGCCGAGTGGGGCGTCTGCGCTGGCCAAGACGGCTACTTGGAGGTTCAGGACTTCGCGACCGTCCTTGCCGCGCCTGCCATCGACTGGAATCACGCCCTATACGCTCAGGATTCCTGGAACGTGGGCCATGGGCTTACCTTTAACCTAGGCCTGCGCGTGGAGAAAGAAAGTCTGCCGGCGCCAGCTGGTGTCAACGTGCCCGGCATCAACTTTTCATGGGGTGACAAAATCGCCCCGCGCCTTGGAGTGGCGTGGGATCCCACCGGCAGGGGCAAGATGAAACTGTTTGCCAGCTACGGCGTGGTCAACGACGTAATGAAACTGCTCGTGGCGCAGACCTCCTTTGGAGCGCAAGCTTTCGAGGACTGCACGTATGCGATTAACCCCACTTTCAATGTTTCTGATATCGATTTGGTCTTCAAGGATGGTCGCGCGTGCCCCAGCGGCCCAAACAACCTGAACGCCAACTTCGCGAGCGGCCAAACGCCGACATCCTTGGTTGATCCGGGAACCGGCGTTTCGCTGATCGAAAATGTCAACTTCCGGCCAGCCGAACCTGTGGCCCCTGGCGTGAAGCCTTATCGCCAACACGAGTACACCGTTGGTTGGGATTACGCGATCTCTCCGACGCTCGCGTTTGAGGTCCGGTACGATCGTCGGCGCCTCGACCACGTCATCGAAGATGCATCCTTGTCCGATCCGACTTTCGGCGAAACATATGCCATCGTCAATCCCGGGCAGGGCGTGAATAGCACGATCGATGGATTCGCTTCCTATTTGCAATCTCTCGGCCAGGCATTCCTGGTTCCTGGCTATTCGTTCAACTCCGGTAACAACTTCGGTACTTGCCCTTCGTGCCCTCCTCTTCCACACGCTATCCGCAATTACGATGGCGTGGAATTCCGCCTTACCAAGAACGCGAAGAAATTTTCCGGGATGTTCAGCTACACGTATAGCAGCTTGTGGGGCAACTATACGGGCTTGACTACGACCGACCAAAACGACGGCAATGCCGCAGGGCGCGACTCGCCGGATACCAGCCGCGCATTCGATGAGCCGTTTATGTACTACACAGATACTGGTGCACAGAACAATGGGCCCTTGCCGACGGATCGCCCCAACACCTTCAAGGGCTACTTGTATTACACGCTGCCTTGGAAGAGTTCGAAGACGACCTTCGGCATCTTTGACTATGCCTATCAAGGTACCCCGGTGAGTTCCTACATTGACTTGGCCGCCGCAGCCGCCGGTATCCCTTACGAATCCACCTACATATTTGGACGGGGAATGTGGTCGAATATAACTACGGATGCGAGCGGAAACATAACGTTTGGTACCCCCTATTTCCGCCGTACGCCGTGGTTCACACAGTCCGATATCACGGTTGCCCACGAGATTGAAATCTCCGAAGGCAAGTCCCTACGCTTCGAAGCAAGCATCTTCAACTTATTCAACCAGCATGCCGTTGTTCAGTACTACGAAGGCATGAACTCGATAAACTTCGAAACTCCCTTGCAACCCTTCGGCGTCAATCTGTCCGACGGCGCGCAGCTGTACAACGTTCTCGAGCACGGATACAACCCGCAGCAGTGGGTCAGCAGTGGCGGCACGCCATTGGTGATCAAGAGCTCGTGGTATGGCCAGCCGGAACAATACCAACTGCTACGCAACATGCTTTTGAGCGTCACGTATCGGTTCTAACTTCTACCCGCTGCGGTAGTAACGGTCGCGGCGGCTTTTTCGAGGGCGTCCCGGCTTAATCCGGGACGCCTTTTTTTTGCCGCATTTCCGCGACTTCCAGCGGCTTCCGCCAGTGTGATGCCAGAAAGACACGGTGGCCCGCAGCTTTGCGTAGGGTCTTTTGCGAAATAGACATTCAGGTTCGGAGCTGCTAGCGTCAGTCGGGGCCGTGTTTTGCCAATGAGAGGAGACTGATATGGGGGCCCACAACCTAGCATGGCTCGGGCACACGGCGCATCCCTCTCGTGCGTGCTCGTCCAGCGCTTCGTCTTTCCTTCGCACCTTGCCGCGGAAATTGCTTCATAATCCCTCCCTAAGGCCGGAACAGTCGACCGGCCTTTGCCCCGCGTAAGTTATAGAAAAGAAAGGCTAGGCGATTACCAAGGGCGGAACGTCCCGGTGCATGGCCGTTTTCGCCTAAGTTCCGGTGGTCGCACTCACCCGCCGTGCACTCGCACCATCCGGTCGCATCCCCGGGGCTCCGAAGTGCTCCTGCGTTTTGGGTCGTCTGCAACAATTCTCCCTTCCGGCGCGTATTGTTCTTTGAAGCGCCAAATCGGCGCCTTTGAGCCATACTGTGTCCAGCAGTCGCTAAACGAGCGCCACGAATGCCCCCAAGCCGTCGGAAATCTTCGATCTCGCTGGGCGAAGCCATCACCATCGCCACCGCCAGCCTCTGGGCGCACAAGATGCGCACCGTGCTCACCCTGCTCGGCGTGGTCATCGGCGTCACGGCGGTGATCGCTGTCGTCAGCCTGGTCGGCGGCCTCAACACTTACGTGGCCAACGCCATCTCCAACAACCTTGGTGCGGACACGTTCCTGATCAACCGCGCGCCTTCCATCATTTCGGATATCAACCAGTGGCAGGAAGCGCAGAAGCGCCGCAAGTTTCGCTACGACGATTACAGCTACCTGCTTGACAATTGCCGCACCTGCCGCAACGTTGCTGCCGACCTCAACACCGTCGGCGACGTGAAATATGACACCCAGGATCTCTCGGCCACGGACATCATAGGATTCACCTACCAGATGCCGGAAGTCTACAAACGCGAACTCGCCATGGGCCGCTACTTTACGCGTATGGACGAGCTCCGCTCCGCGCCCGTCTGCGATGTCGGCTATGATATCTGGAACAAGCTCATGCCTGGCAGCAACCCTCTCGGCAAGGAAATCCGCGTCGATTCCGGCGAGTGCGAAATCATTGGCGTCGCCACGAAACGCGGCTCCCTGATGGGCCAGTCGGAAGACGACTGGGTCATAATGCCCCTCACCACCTACCAGACGATCTACGGCGGCAACGATTCGCTTACCCTGTGGGTGAAGGCTTACAGCACCAAGACGCTGCAAACCACTATGGACGAAGTCCGCCTTCTCCTGCGCGGCCGGCGCCACGTCCCGTATCTTAAGCCCGACGATTTCGCGATGGACACGAATCAGTCGTTCCTTCAGCTTTGGAGCAGCATCAGCAGCACGTTTTTCGGGGTTACCATTGGCATCGCCTCGATCTCGCTCATCGTCGGTGGCATCGTGATCATGAACATCATGCTGGTGTCCGTCACCGAGCGCACACGTGAAATCGGCCTGCGCAAATCGCTCGGCGCGCGGCGCGCTGATATTCAAAAGCAGTTTCTGATCGAGTCATCCACCATCGCCGCCATTGGTGGGAGTATTGGCGTTGCACTGGGAATTTTGTTAGCGAAGATCGTCACTTGGACTACGGCGCTTCCTAGTTCCGTCGCGCTCTGGTCGGTACTGATGGGCCTGATCGTCGCGATCAGCGTCGGTCTGTTCTTCGGCGTCTATCCTGCCACCAAAGCGGCGCGCTTGGACCCTGTCGTGGCGTTGCGATCGGAGTGATGGCGAACATGGCCGCGAGCCAAAAATTCGGGCAGGCCAAGGAATCGCTCTTGTTGGCGGTTGACGTTTTGCGCCGCAACCGCCTTCGTTCCGCTCTCACCGTGCTTGGCATCGTGATCGGAGTTACCACCATCATCGCCATCGGTGCGGTGATCAACGGGTTGAACTCTAACGTGCTTGGCAGCATTCAGTCGCTCGGATCGAGCACCATCATTGTCTCCAAGCTCGATTGGGCCTCTTTCGGACGACCCACCCCGGCCATGCTGCAGCGCAAGGACCTCAATGCGAATTGGGTTGACGGCATGGCCGCGCTGCCGCATATCGTGGCCGCAGGTGCGGCCCAGCAGATCGCCGTCTATGTCGGAAACTCCGCCGGCGGAATGAGTGAAGTGCGCCGCGGCAATTTGCGCGCTGCCAACGTGATCCTGGAAGGCGACACTCCCTCCATCGCCGACATCAGCAATCTTTCGCTTTCACAGGGCCGCTTTTTCAACAATACGGACGAAACGCGGGATCTGCCCGTCACGGTACTCGGCAATATCACCGCCAATACGCTTTTTCCCTACGGGGAAGATCCCATTGGCCAGGACGTGCAGATCGAAGGCCAACTATTCACTGTGATTGGCGTGATGCAGCCGCAGAAGCAAGCGCTGGGCAACGGCGAGAATCCGCAGGACAACACAGCTCTCGTGCCCTTTTCCGTGATTCGCGCAATGCACCCCGAAAATAAAAACATACTCCTGCTCGCCAAAGCCGATTCCACTCAAAACCTCCCGATCGCCGTCGACGAAGTCCGCGAATATATCCGCCGCATGCGAAAGTTGCCGTCCGAAAAAGACGATGACTTTGCCCTCATGACCACGGACACCTTCGTGCAAACGTGGAATCAAATCTCGAATGGGATTTTCATTGTGATGCTCGCGGTCGGTTCCGTCGCGCTGCTCGTCGGCGGCGTGGGCGTGATGAACATCATGCTCGTCAGCGTCACTGAGCGCACCCGCGAAATCGGCGTGCGCAAAGCCATCGGCGCCCGGCGCATCAACATTCTTACGCAGTTTTTGCTGGAAGCAGTCACTTTGTCCGGTATTGGCGGCGCGATTGGAGTCTTTCTCGGCTGGATGTTCGTGGTTCTCGTGCGATTAGCGTTTCCGTCTTTCCCCGCATCCGTTTCGGCGACGCTGGTAATCCTCGGCGTCGCGGTAGCTGCGATGATCGGTGTTTTCTTCGGCGTGTATCCCGCGTGGAAAGCTGCCGGCCTGAATCCCGTCGAGGCCCTTCGCTACGAGTGATTTCGCGGCGGACCAGACGCTAGCGCGGTCCACGCACGTCTAAATTAGCTTTTCGCGACTAGCGAGCGCAGCGATTCCTCGTACGGCGCCCGCGCTAGGCCCTGTTCGGTGATGATCGCGGAAATGAAGCGCGCCGGCGTCACATCGAACGCCGGATGCGCCGCGCGCACCGGCGGCGAGATTCGCACCCCGCCAATGTGCGTCACCTCATCTTCCGCGCGCTCCTCGATAGGGATCTGCTCGCCCGACGCGATGGAAAGATCGAGCGTGGAAATCGGCGCCGCCACGTAGAACGGAATCCCGTGCTCTTTCGCCAGCACGGCGATGCCGTAGGTTCCGATCTTGTTCGCGGTGTCGCCATTGCGCGCGATGCGGTCCGCGCCCACCACCACCGCTCCCACTCCGCCGGTCTTCAGGAAATGTCCCACCATATTATCCGTGATAAGCGTCAACGGAATGCCGTCCTGATGCAATTCCCACGCGGTGAGCCGCGCGCCCTGCAAATACGGCCGCGTCTCTGGGACAAGCACCTCGATCTTGTGATCGGTCTCCACGGCCATGCGTATTACACCCAGTGCAGTGCCGATACCACCCGTCGCCAGCGCGCCGGCGTTGCACTGCGTCATCACGCGCCCCGCCTTCGGCATCAGCTCCGCGCCGAAGCGCCCGATGCGTTCGTCGGCCGCACGGCGCTCTTCGTGCACTTTCAGTGCCTCTGCGACGAGCGCGTCGCGAATCTTCGCTGGTCCCGCATCGCCGCGGGCCTCCTGCTCTCGCGCAAGCTCTCCGAATCGTCGCTTGAATCTCTCGATCGCCCAGAACAAATCGACGGCAGTTGGACGCGTGCACGCGAACGTGTCACAGATCGTCGCAAATTCGGTGCGCAGCTGTTGCAAATCTTTCGCCTTCGACTGCTTCACGCCGAGGGCAATTCCCATCGCTGCTGCAACCCCGATCGCCGGCGCACCTCGAATGACCATGTCTTTGATCGCCGTGGCCGCATCGCGATAGTCCGTGTAGGTGTGGTAGATCACTTCGCCCGGTAGCTTCCGCTGGTCGAGCATCACCACGCCTTCTTCCGTCCAACGAATCGGTTCAACCGTGTGCAAGTTTCTTGCCCTCGTATCTTCGATATTGGAACGACCGCTCATTGATCCGATTCCGCGCCA
Source organism: Candidatus Acidiferrales bacterium (assembly GCA_049591475.1). GTDB lineage: Bacteria > Acidobacteriota > Terriglobia > Acidiferrales > UBA7541 > Palsa-295. Next base: position 51,016 of record JBAWEZ010000040.1, on the reverse strand, counting down.
ACGCAATCGCCACGCTAGTGCAGATGTAAAATATGTCGCGGACCGTACATCGTGTACAACACGCCAAGCACTTGCACCCCGTTGTAGCTAATGTGCAGCAGAAAACTAGAAACGTTCGTCCGCGTGGCCGCGCGCGCAAACGTAAACACAATTCCCACAATTACCAGCAGCCCGATCTGCCACCAGCCTCCCCAGAGCTGGCTGCCGTGCAGTAGACCGAAAACCGCGCCGGTGAAAATGATTCCGCCTACCACGCCAAAGCTTCGCGCCGCCACTGGAAATAAGTATCCGCGGAATATCGTTTCTTCCACCAGCGGCGCCACCAAGACCGCTGTGGCCATGAACAGGATGGTGAGCGGGCGCGTGGCGAAAATCTTTTCGATCGGCAGCGGATGACTTGGCGGAAACGCGGCACTCGCACCGGCAACAAGGAAGGCGAGTCCCACGCCTCCTACGATGAACCAGAAGTGCGCAGCGGCGCGCGAGGCCGTCCGCGGACGCAGCGGCCTCCATCCAATCGTCGGCCAAAACGGTAAATGGCTGCGGTTGCGGACTTGCAACGCCAGATATCCCAGTAGTCCGATTTCCATCACGATCTGCGCCGAGATCAATAGAAAACTCATGTGTTCGCGCAGGTAGGAGGGCCTCGCGTGGAAAATCGCAACTTCGCACGCGATAACTATCAGCGCGATGACGAAAATCATCGCCAGGGCGATGGGCACGATAAGCACCACGTCCAGCCAGCCCCACGGCACATTGTAATTTTCGGGAGGCAGCCACCTTGAGTGCGGCTGCAAAGGGATCGGCTCGGGACCGGGCGCACCTATTGCCGGTTCGGAATCACCGCTTGCGAGTGTTTCGGAACTTTGGGGCGCCGCTTCGGAAGCTTCCCACTGTTCCGGAGGAAGCGAGCTATTTTCTTCAGCGCTCATCGTGGCGGTTCAGCATTCCTCGCTCCCTGTGCCCGGCGTGCGTATCGATACCATTCACTCTACTGGGCAATTGGCCGACCGCGCAAGCGCGCCGCCTATTTCGTGTGATTTCCATTCGCGCCGGCGAGCGACCGGGCCAGAATCTGGCCGGTGTACGATTTTTTCGCCTTGGCAATTTGTTCGGGCGGACCCTGTGCCACCACGCGCCCGCCATCCTCGCCGCCCTCGGGGCCAAGGTCAATGATCCAGTCGGCCTGCTTGATAACGTCCAGGTTGTGCTCGATGATGAGCACACTGTTTCCCAGCGCCACCAGACGGTTCAGCACGTCCAATAGCTTTTTCACGTCGTCAAAATGTAATCCCGTCGTCGGCTCGTCCAGAATGTATAGCGTTCGACCCGTCTGCCGGCGCGAGAGCTCCTTCGCCAGCTTGGTGCGCTGCGCTTCGCCGCCAGAAAGTGTGGTCGCCGATTGACCGAGCTGCACGTATCCCAGCCCGACGTCCACCAGCGTCTGCAGCTTCTGCTGGATCGCCGGAATATTTTCCAGCACTTTCAGCGCTTCTTCGATTGGTAGGTCGAGCAGGTCGGAAATTGAGCAGCCCTTGTAACGTACCGCGAGGGTTTCAGCGTTGTAGCGCTTGCCGCGGCACACTTCACAGGTGACGTAGACGTCCGGAAGGAAATTCATTTCGATCCGACGCTGGCCGTTCCCCTGGCAAGCCTCACAGCGACCACCTTTTACATTGAAGCTGAATCGCCCTGGCTTGTACCCGCGCTCGCGGGATTCCGGAAGCATGGCGAAAATGTCGCGAATCGGCGAGAAAACTCCCGTATAAGTCGCTGGATTGGATCGCGGCGTCCGCCCGATTGGCGCTTGGTCAATCTGAATCACTTTGTCGATGTGCTCAATGCCCAGTATTCCGCGATGCGCGCCCGGCAGTTCCATCGAGTGATACAGCTTCGCCGCGAGCGAGCGATACAGAATGTCGTTCACCAGCGTCGACTTGCCGGAACCCGAGACGCCCGTCACCACCGTCAGCAATCCTAGCGGAATCGACACATCGATATTCTTCAAGTTGTTGCCGTGCGCGCCCAGCACGTTGATCGACTTACCGTTCGGGCTGCGCCGCGCGCTGGGGACGGGAATCCATAGCTTGCCCGAGAGATATTGCCCGGTCAGCGACGCAGGATTCGCGGCGATTTCGTCCGGTGTTCCCGATCCAACTAGATACCCGCCCGCGCGTCCCGCTCCAGGGCCAAGATCGACAACGTAATTCGCGCGCCGGATGGTTTCTTCGTCGTGCTCCACCACCAACACGGTGTTTCCCAAGTCGCGCAGAGTTTCGAGCGTGCGCAGCAAGCGATCGTTGTCACGAGCGTGTAGCCCGATCGAAGGCTCATCCAGGACGTAGAGCACGCCTCGCAAACGCGAGCCGATCTGCGTGGCTAGGCGAATGCGCTGCGCTTCGCCCCCGGAAATCGTTGCCGCCGAACGGTCCAGCGACAAATAGCCGAGCCCTACGGCCAGCAAAAAGTCGATTCGTTCGGCGATTTCTCCGAGCGGACGCCCGGCGATTTTTCGTTGGCGCAGATTCAGTTGCCCGCGAATCTTGTCCACGCTCCGGCGAGCCTCCGCCAGCGGCCGCGCCGTAAAATCCGCGATCGAGAGCCCCGCGATTTTCACCGCCAAGCTTTCCGGTCGCAGCCGTTTCTCGTGGCACGCCGGACACGGTGAGGGCGACATGTATTGCGTCAACCATTCGCGCACCGTATCCGAATTCGCCTCCTCGAGAGTTCGCTCCATGTGCTGCAAAATGCCCTGAAAATTCAAACTTTTTTCCGAATCCTTACCGTCGCTTCCGTTGTTCGAAGGATTTCCGTATAAAAGCAGATTCTGCGCCTTGCGCGACAGCTTTTCGAACGGCGTGCCCAGATCGATTCCATACGCCGTCGCGGCAATTTTCAGCGTCCGCTGCAACGAAGTCGATCCCGATCCCGGCCCCAATCCGCCATCGAAGAGCGGCTTGGTCCAATCGACGATTACCTTCGCCGGATCGAATTCGTATTTCGAACCCAGCCCGTGGCATTCCGGGCACGCGCCGTACGGCGAATTGAAACTGAACGATCGCGGCTCCAGTTGTGGCACCGAAATTCCGCAATCCGGGCAAGCCAGTTTTTCGGAATAGACACTCTCTTCGCCGCCCACCACCGCTATGGTTACCAGGCCGCCGGTCAGCTTCAGCGCCGTTTCGATCGCTTGCTCCAGCCGTTGCGCGATTCCGCTTTTCAGCAGCAGCCGATCGACAACAATCTCGATGGTGTGATTTTTGCGCCGGTCGAGCGCCGGAGGCTCATCGAGATTCACCAGCTCGCCATCCACGCGCGCGCGGACGTAGCCGGCCTTGGCATACTTTTCGAATTCTTTTTTGTACTCGCCCTTTCGGCCGCGCACCACCGGTGCCAGAACCATGATGCGGTCTTCGGAGGACAGCGACATCACAGCCTGCACGATCTGTTCGGTGGACTGCCGCGCGATGGGAATGCCGCAGTTCGGGCAGTGCGGTGTTCCGATCGAGCTGTACACCACACGCAGGTAATCATAAATTTCCGTGATGGTGCCGACGGTGGAGCGCGGCGATCGCGTAGTGGTTTTCTGCTCGATGGCAATTGCCGGGGAAAGCCCCTCGACTGAATCCACTTCCGGCCGCTCCATCTGATCCAGAAATTGTCGCGCGTAGGCGGAAAGCGATTCGACGTAGCGGCGTTGCCCCTCTGCATACAACGTATCGAACGCCAGCGAGGATTTACCTGACCCAGATAACCCGGTGATTACCGTAAGCGTGTTTCGGGGAATTTCGAGGCTGATGTTTTTCAGGTTGTGCTGGCGAGCGCCCCGGATGCTGATTTTCTGAAGCGTCATTTATACTGCGCCTCTACACGCGGCCATCCGCATGCTGGATAAGGCTATCCCAGCGTAATCTATAACGATACAGTAGCCTTCTGCAAGGGTCAAGCAGGCGCTGCGATGCTCAAAAAGAAAAATATTCTGGCCGGATCGGAAACGTTCTCGTGCAGTACGGGTCTGGCCTAACGCTTGCGAAAGTACTATGGAAAATCTACGCGCAGTTTTCAGGCGATTAGTACTTCGGAAATTTTACTATCGATGGGGACTTTTTACCGGGACAACACGGTCAAACTGCTTTTACTTTCAGCGGCTTAGGTTTGGTTTTTCGCGTGCGACGTAAAAGCGCGTCAGGGGGAGGAAAGCCGAGGATCCCTTTAGGGGATTGAGGGCTGGGCCGGCTTCCTTCCCCCGGCCACTTCCCGCCGAAAATTGACGTGCCACCTACCCCTCTCGAATGCACGGCGGGAGGTGCGTTTGCCGCGATCATTCTCTGAGGTAAACACCGCAACTCCCTGCTCCAAGATTTTTGCTTCTCATGCGTTCCCGTTCCCGCGGGATTCGTGTAAATTATAGGGACTCACAGAGCAGTGCAACAACCGTGTTGGGGCGTGGTCCAATTGGTAGGGCACCTCACTGTTAATGAGGACGGTGTTGGTTCGAGTCCAACCGCCCCAGCCAACACTTTTCAAATGCTTTCACCAGCGAACTTTAATAAAGAGCGGCTCCGCTAATCGCGGATAACCGGGTAGCTTGATTCCGTCCAAGCGCGCCAGCCGCCGTCCATCGAAATCACGTGGCGATAGCCCATTTTTTGTAGGCTCTCCGCCGCCAGCGCCGAACGGAAGCCACCGCCGCAATAAAGCACGATGGTCTCGTCTTTATTCGGCACTGTTTTTTCGATGTCGCGTTCGATGTGTCCGCGGCACATATGAACCGCGCCGGGCAAATGGCCGCGCGCCCATTCCGAATCCTCACGCGTATCGACCAGGACGAACTTATCGCGGGAGTCGATGCGCCGCTTGGTCGCGTGGTGATCTTCTTCTTTGATGTGTTTCTTCGCTTCAGTGACGAGCTTCACGAATCCTGGGGAGTGTTCCACGTTTCACCTCGCCGAATTGCCGAGTCCCTAGAAAAACTCTATCACACCGCGGATGGTGGCCCTCACTTCATGTCGCGCCAGTTTGGGCCGGTCTTCGTTTCCACCAGCAGCGGGACACGGAGCTTGTGCGCGCCTTCCATCGTTTGCTTCACCAGGGATGTGAGCCGCGCCAGCTCTGCATCGGGCGCTTCGAAAAGCAATTCATCATGCACCTGCAAAATCATGCGTGTCTGGAAGTCGCGCGCTAGCCGGCGATCGAGCTCAATCATTGCGAGTTTGATCAGATCGGCGGCCGCGCCCTGCATTGGCGTGTTCATCGCCGTGCGTTCCGCAAAATTGCGCAGATTCGGCTGCGGGGAATTGATCTCTGGAATCGGACGCACGCGGCCGAAGATCGTTCTCGTGTGCCCTGTTTTTCGAGTTTCGGCAATTTGCGCGTCGAGGAATTTCTTCACGCCGCTGTAGCGCTCGAAATACGCGCCGATGAATTGTGCGGCATCTTTTGTATCGATGCCCAGCTGTTGCGCCAGCCCAAACGGCGAAAGCCCGTAGATCACGCCGAAATTGATCACCTTGGCCGCGCGGCGATGATCCGGGGTTTGCGCCAGCGGGCCCACGCCGAATACTTCCTGCGCGGTGCGCGCGTGGATATCTTCGCCGCGCTGGAACGCATCCACCAGCACAGGATCTTCGGAAAGGTGCGCCAGAATGCGCAGCTCGATTTGCGAATAATCAGCGGAAAGAAGGCAATGTCCGGGCGATGCGACGAATGCCGCGCGAATTTCACGTCCCAGCGCGGTGCGCACGGGAATATTTTGCAAATTGGGATTCGACGAGCTCAGTCGCCCGGTTGCAGTGCCCGTCTGGCTGAAGCGCGTGTGCAGCCGGCCTGTCGCCGGGTGAATCAGCTTCGGCAGAGCATCGGCATAGGTTGACTTCACTTTCGCCAGCTCGCGATATTCGAGCACTCTCTTTGGCAGGTCATGCACTAGAGCCAGCTCGTCGAGGACTTCCGCAGCGGTGGAACGCGCCTTTGCTCTCGTGCGCCGCGGCATCTGCAAATTCAGCCGATCGAAAAGCACCTCTGCGAGCTGCTGCGGCGAATTGATTTTGAATTCGAATCCGGCCAGCTCGTAAATCTCTTTCTCGAGCCGCGAAATCTCTTCTTGTGCCTTCGCCGAAATCAGGTCGAGCTCTTTCCGGTTCACGTGCACGCCCGCGGCTTCCATACGCGCCAGCACTGGCGCGAGCGGCCTGTCGATTTTCTCGTATAGCTCGACTAGTCCCTGCTTTTCTACTTCTTCGCGCAAAATCGGTGCAAGCCTCAACAGGAAATCGGCGCGTTCGCCGGGGGCGCCGGAAAGCGTGCGGTTCAGATATCGCAGCACCACTTCGGCAAAGGCGTGATTCGCCGTCGTGGGCCGCAGCAGATAGGAGTACAAGATCGTAGCGTGTTGCACGCCAGCCACTCCATCCACTTTGCTTTGCGGATCGCGCCCTGCGAGCAGCTCCACCAGCTTCGGATCGTGCACGACTTTCGGCCGCTTGGGATCAGCAAGCCAGTCCCGCAGCACCGCGAGCATTTCGTTCGAATCATTATTCGCGGCAATTCGTGCCGAGTGCGCCTTCGACGAAATTTCCACGCCGACTACTCGCGTGCCGAAGCCCTCTTCGTCCGGATCTTCAGCGTCGAGCGCAAGCCACAGCGCAACTTCGCGTCCTGCTGGCAGCGAATCCACAACTTCACGCAATGCTTTGGGAGATTCGAGCGCCGCGTAATCGGTCGCGCTCGCGTCCGTAACGGGCGCGAGGTCCTTCAACAGCGACGTGAAGCCCAGCTCGGCATATAACTCGCGCAACGCCGTCGTATCCGGGGGATCGATCTGCAGTGCGTTCAAGTCGAGCAAGACCGGCGCGTCCGTGGGAATCGTCGCCAGTTGCTTGCTTAGGCGCACATATTCCGCGTTTTTCTCCAGCGCTTCGCGGTACGCCGTGCGCTTTACTTCAGAGGCACGCGCGATCGCTTCTTCCGCGCTGCCGAATTGCTGAATCAACTGCCGCGCGCCCACTTCGCCGATGCCAGCCTTGCGGCGTTCGCCAGGTGCGGGCTTTTCGTTCGGGTCGCGCGCGCCGGGAATGTTGTCGATCGAGTCGCCCATCAGCGCCATCACGTCCGGCACTTTTTCCGGCGGCACGCCCATCAATTCTTCCACCTTTTTTTCATCGATCAGCAGATCGCCCTTCGAGGGATTCAGGATGCGCACGCAGCCGCCGACCAGCTGCATCAGGTCTTTGTCGCTGGTGACGATGAAAACGTCCAGATTTTCACATTCCGCCTGTCGCGCGAGAGCTGCGATCACGTCGTCCGCTTCATAGCCGGGACATTCGAGAATGGGCAGCCGCATCGCTTCGCAGTAACGACGCACAAAAGGAACCTGCACGGAAAGATCTTGCGGCATTGGCGGGCGCTGCGCTTTGTATTGCGCGAAGAGCTTGTCTCGGAAAGTCGGCGCGGAAACGTCGAAAACCACGCCGAGATAATCCGGCTGCAGATCTTTGCTGTTGAACAATCGCCGCATCATGGTGGCGAAAAGATACGGAACTTTCGTCGGAACGCCCGATGATGTTTGCAGCCGGTCCATCGGCGCGAAAAACGCGCGAAAGATGTAACCCATCGCGTCCACCAGGAAAAGCCGCTTGCGAGAGCCGTCGGAAGCAGTTTTGCCCTGGGCCTTGGCCGGCGCGCGGCCGCCCTCGGGCTGTATCTCTACGGGGGGCAGCGGGCGCTTTTCAGCGGCGCGGTCACCGCTATTTTCGGGCGCGGGCTTCGCGGCACGGGTTTCCGAGGGTTTTTTCATGCAAGGCGGATGCTGGAAATCGAGTATAGCAAATGGCGCAGACGCCTGTACTTCGCGCAGGACCCGTACGAAAATGCTCTGGGCCCGGATCGAGGAACTGTAGGCACAATGGGGCGAAGGACGGTAGATATGGCGCAGCGCAACGGGCAAATCTTTGCGGGAACTTCCGGTTGGGCGTATGCGAGTTGGAAACCGAACTTTTATCCGGCGAAGCTGCCTTCGGTGAAGTTTCTGGAGCACTACGCAACTCGGCTGAATTCCGTGGAAGTGAACTACACGTTTCGGCGGCTGCCTAAGCCGGAACTGCTCGCGCGGTGGATTGAAGCCACGCCAGCGGGTTTTCAGTTCGCGGTGAAGGCGCACCAGTCGATCACGCATTTCAAGCGCCTGCGCAACGTAGCCGGCCCAACGGCCGATTTTTTCGCCTCGCTCGATCCTCTGCGCAAAGCTAAAAAATTAGGGCCGGTGCTGTTTCAATTGCCGCCGAATTTCAAATGCGATCTTGAACGGCTCGCTGGGTTTCTGCGCACGCTACCGCGCGGCAGGCGAGCGGCGATGGAATTCCGTCACGAGTCTTGGTTTGTGAGGGACACCTACGATGTACTGCGGCGGAAGAATGTTGCGCTGTGTCAGGCGGAAACCGACGAATTTGAGACGCCGGATGTGGCCACAGCGGATTTCTCCTATTTCCGCCTACGGAAGGAGAAATATTCAGCGCAAGCTCGAAAGGCAATCGCGCAGCGCGTAGCCAGGGCCGCCAAGCGCGGCGACGTTTACGCTTTCTTCAAGCACGAGGACACGCCCGACGGCGCGCTATGCGCCGAAGATCTACTCAAAGATTCAGAATGAAGAGCGTATTCAGTTCGCACTGAAAGATAGCGAATCGCAGCGATTGGTGCCCAAGAGAGGACTCGAACCTCCACGACCTTGCGGCCACTAGCTCCTGAAGCTAGCGCGTCTGCCAATTCCGCCACTTGGGCCTGCATGTAGAGCTTATCTTACCACGGTGCATTCACGTGTCCCAACGATCCGGCGGAGCTCAGGAGTCCGAGTCAATTGCCGTTTCGACGCTCAAACTGATAGAGCGTGCAGCGCCTTGCAGGCGGGCATAGCGGCGAGTTCCGATTTGGCTGCGAACAGGTTGGCTAGGCGTTCGTCGAGCCCGCGCGCTTCCGGAACCGCCGTGCGAATGGCGTCTCGGATGTTGCCGTACACCGCGCGGTACGCGGGCCTAACTTCCTCCGGCAGGCTCGACGCGAATCCCCAATTCGCGGCATCGCCAATCGAGCACGCGATAATGTGAGCTTCCAGCGGGGAAATATCCCGCTCCAGGCCACATTTGATCCTTTGCTGGAACGAACCGAGATGGTCGACCGCAGCGTCTTTCGCCGCGTCCGTTGCATTGCTGCCGATAATTTCTAGAATGGCCTGTTCGAGCGGACGATCGATGGTATCGCTAAAGCTGATTCGCGCCTTCGATTGGGAAAATATCGCCTCGATCTTTGCCGTGTAATCGGAGATCTTGCGGTGAACAATCGCCAACTGTCCGCCCGCCGCTTGCGCCGCCTCCGGAGCACCTTTCCCCTGTTGCAACGCGCTCCAGTAGGCAATGCGATCTCCGGTAGCCATGTTCCAAATCGTTTCGTCCACCAGAGCCTTTGCAGAGTTTCCGTACGCCACGTCGCGGACGGGCGCTCGCGAGATGGACGGCGGCATCTCTCGTTGCGGTTTCGGAGCGGCCGGAGCTTCCAGCGACGCCGATGCCGCCGAAGCGATAAGTTGTTCGACAACAGGCTGAGGCGCCGGCGTTTCATCCCCGATGTGTGCTGGATTCAAAACCTCAGCCGCGGCAGCTGCGTCGATGGGCGAATCGGCAATGAGCTTCGGCGAAATCGCGATCTCCTGTTGCACTTCTTCCACTTGTGGACGATCTTCGTTGGCCGAATGCACCGCCCTGGCGGGAGCTACGTCAGCGATATCCTCATGTTGTGGCTCGGCCTCACCGCGCGCCGGACACTGGTCGTTGCTCGCACTCGCGACAACGTCGATCGGCCTCACACCCGCGATTGATTTGTCGCGCGGTCCCTCGATGGCAGACACGTGATTCTCACACAGGAACACGGCGTCGCCCTCGTTGTAAATCGCGAGCGTGGACGTGCCGAAATCGCAATCGAGTTGGTAGTGAACGGAAAGCCGTTGAGCGGGTCGCCCGCGCACCAACCGCCATCCGGCGCGTTCGGAGCAGTTGCGCTTCGTTCCGCGGTACACACCTCCGGCCGACAAGCTAATCCTACGATCATCACGGGGTTTAGAGCGTTCCGCGCTCACGCCGCTGGGGCGCACCGGGTTATTTGCGATTCTCACGAATGTTCCCTGAACCCGTCTGCCTTGAGGGCGTTCTGCTGCTTCGTCTGCCTGAATTCAGGACGGGCGCCTAGTCTGACCCAGCTAAGCTACCATCGCGGCGAGGTGAAAATGCTACTGGTCAGAAGGACAGGACGCGTAAGCCTCACTCCACGCCAGGTTGGAACCCGATCGGTCATTCGTTGCGGATAACAAATGGAAATGCCGCCCCACCGGCACAATTCGCTCCCTCATACCACCCGGAAGCCGATGCTCAACCCAACATCTAGGGTAAACGTACTATTGACCCGCCTCCGCGAAGGAGGCTAACTTGTTTTTTGGGTAGGGCAAGCACACGCTAGGAGGTTTCTCATGGCATCCGCCCGCGCCATGCTGGAGCGGCGGCGCTCCAGCCGAGTGCCGATGCGCATTCCCGTAAAAGTCCACCGCAGCGATAGCAACGTCGACGTGCAGGACACACCGGCCGAAGCAATCTCCATCAGCCGCTATGGGGCCCTGCTACGAGCATCATTTCTTCCCGACTTGGGCTCGCGCATCGAAGTGCGCCATGGACTCTCCGATGAATTGCGCGAATTCCGCGTAATTTCAATCCGCAGCCCGCGCGAAAAGGGAATTTTCGAATTAGGCGTGGAAATGTACCACCCCACGCGAAATTTCTGGGGCGTGCAGTTCCCAGATGAGCGTTACCGGGCCTGAGCGCCCCTCCTCGCGCCGCCCTGGTTCTCGGCTCCGCGCGAGTGGCCCCTGTAGCTAGACGGCCCGACGCCAGCAATCTCCAGCGGTGGTATACTCCCGGCCATGGAAGAGGGCCCCGCAGGACCGACCCTCGTTCCCATCGGCGAACACGGCCTGCGGGCAGGAGAACGCAGCCATGAACACACTACATATCCTGTTTGTAGCTTGGGGTGTGGTGACAGCGGTGCTGATCTGCGTGCTGATCTATCGCAGCGCGCTTTCCACGCACGAGGGAGACCAGATCTTCCTCGATGCCAGTGCGAACACCACCGCCAACGAACAGCGTGCGATCGTAGCCAGGCTGGAAAAACTGAGCGTTCCGATCACCACGCTGATCGTTACGTCTGGAGCGCTGCTGGTTGCCATAGCCGGGATGTGGCTCTGGCAGGGATACAAGAGCTTCTGACTCCGAGCGTTCGGAACTTCCTCTTTTTGCGCGATCCCGTGGACGTTTGGCCGTACCTGGGTGGGCAAGCGAAGCGGTTCTACGGCCGCGCGGCTTCCGTCGACGTGGGCGGCTTGGTCGCCGGAGCCTGGCTCGATGGCGCGATCGGGCAAACCTGGCAAATTTCCGACGTGTGGTTGTGCACGATCAGCCAGTTACCGTTCACCTTGTTGAACACTAGCGTTGTTTGTCCCCGTGCCTGAAATGGCTGGCCATTGGACATCGCGTCGAACTCCCACTGGTACGAAGCCCACGCCACGTCGCCCACGTTGAACACATAGGTGTTCTTACGGATCAGCTGAATGCCCTGATAGGCGGACCACTCGCGCTTGTAAAGCGGGACGTAATTCGCCCAGCCAACCACCGGCGGGTCCCACACGCCGCTTACAAACGTCGCGTAGTCCGCATAATATTTGTGCATTGTAGCCACATCGCCCAGTTGAAACGCCCCCAGCATCTGGCCGATGTCCGTGTTGATCTGCTCGGAAACCGGCATAGGCGGCATGGGTACGGGATTCGAGTCGCTCGAATCGTCCGATGATTTTTTCTTCTTGTTTTTCTGCTTGGCATACACCGGCGAGACCAGCGCAAGCGTCAGCGCCGCGGTTAATATTGCCGCTCCATAGCGAACCCAAGCGAGGCGAACCACACTCCTCCTCATTCGCGTTTTCCTCCTGATGCGGTTCGCAGCATAGCACGAAGGATAGAGTGGGGGACTGCCGCAACCGGCAGTGCGTGTGCGCAATGGTGCAGCAACAGGCCGCTAGCGCTCGCCCAGTTTTCGTTTAGGTCTTTTCGTGTTAGCGCGGCTGCCGCGGACGCACCGTCTGGCTGATCAAATTGACGAACAGCCGATACGCGCCGGGAACCCCCGCAGGCAGTTCGCGGAAGAAATCCAGGCCCGTGTAAATGTACAGGCCTTTTCCATCGCGCGCGTACACCAGACCGCCGGTGGTTTCCGGCTCGTTCGGGTCGGTCAGTCCTAACGGAGCCTTGTACCGGGGATCCCAGTTACTCAGGAAATAGACACCGCGCTCCTGCACCCACCCGCTGAAATCGGCCAGCGTGATCTTGTTGGGAGTGTTCAGCAGAGGGCTATCGGGGATCGCGAACCGCACCGGAGAATCCGCATTCGTCACGCGCACGGCCTGCCGCGCCATCGTGGCCGGGAAGGGCGCTGGCTTGTAGCGGTTCCACGCATAATCCTTCTCGTACTCCACCAGCAGCGTGCCGCCGTTCTTCACATAATCCAACAGCCGCCCATTCGCGGCCATCACGTCCGGGCGCAACTCGTACGCGCGGATGCCGACGATGATCGCGTCATACTGGCTCAGATCGCCGAAAGCGAGCTGCACCTCGCTCAGCATATCTACCCGAACCCCAATGTTTCGCAGCGAATCCGGCACCAGGTCGTTATCGCCAGCGATGTAGCCCACTTTCAATCCGCGCGGCACATCCAGATCGAGCACGTGAACCATGGCGTCGTCCGGCTCGCTCCAGTCGCGCGTTGGCAAGCTGGGCAGCGGCTCCAAGGACGTGCGGAACGTCTCGCCTCCCAGCCGCGCATAAGGATGTAGTGGATATGCTCCGGTCTTTACTTTCGTCGGCGGCTTCACCGAATACTTGATCAATTGATTGCCCGGCTCGGAGAAATCCAGCGGCGCCACCGGCTTCGCTTCCCATCCTGGCGGCGCGTCCACGCCGATGGCAACTTTCGCCGGTTTCGTCCCGTGATAGCGCACGCGCGCGAGGAGCTCGAAGGGTTCAGACGCGCGCTTGGCGGGCAGCATCACCTCGGTCGGCTCCACCGTCAGCGTGACCGCGGGAATCAGCTCCAGCGGATAGACTTCCACGTCGGTCGTATTCGCCTCTGCATTCTTGACGGTCTGCCGAATGCCGAAATCGTAACCGTCCACATTCGCATGCACATCCACACGCACCAGCGGCGGCGGAAACGGCAGGATCGCATCCACGGGCGCGGTCGGCGGCGTTGCTCCTGCGGGAATCGACACATGAAAAAGGTAGCTCTTGCCGTCCGTGTTCCCGCCTTCGAGCGTCGCTGTCCATCCTGTCGGCAGCAGCAGGCTGGATTGGTCCACGCTCCACTGGAAGGGAACAGCGGGCTTGTCGAGGAAGCTCACATTCACTGTAAAGCTTTCGCCCGCCACAAGCTCGTGCCGGTCCGCCTGCACGTCGATCGGCAGAGCAACATCGTTAATCAGCGCGGCGTTGATGCGATCTTGGACGCCCGCCAACTCGCTCAGCAAATCCGCGCTGTTATCGCCTCCGGTGCTCGAAACCTTGTCGCGCAGCACAGCAATTTCCTTCCCGGCTGACGCCAGATCGTTTGCCGCTTCTGCGCGATCCAAATTGAGTGCGGCTTTCGCCGCGTCCCCGAGCAGCTTGTCCGCCGAGGCCAGTTCAGGCGCCAGCGCCTCGCGAAACTGCGGGAAGCGCTCGGCCAGTGACGTGATCGGTTGCGCCAGAAGCTTGGGATCGAACCCGCCTCCAGCTTCCTGGCCATGCTCGGTGATCAAATAGACCGGCGCGTGGAAGAACGGGCTATTGGATTGCATCGGCGTGCCTTGCGAACGATGCTGCGCGCGGCCCTTGATCCCAATATCGACGTAGCTCTCGCCCAACAGCGGCGAAACATCGTTGACCGGCAGTCGCACCGCGCCATCGGGGACGCTGTGCGCACCTGGGCCGAAGGAAAATGCCGCCGGACGCAGCTCCAGCTCCACTTTCCACGTCTTTAGGCCTTCCGCGATCTGCTGCGGAAACTTGGTTGGATCGGCGGCATCGGCCACAGCTTCTGGCGTGTATATGCCACTGGCCTGATGCTGCCCATGACCCCAGTGCACGCCGCCCCAGCCGTTTATCACCACGTTGGGACGAAACGTGCGAATCGTGCGAACCATGTCTTCGAGAGGAATTACCGGACCCCAGATCTGCATGGTCCGCTCAGCGCTCTTCGAAAACCCTGTATCCACGGCCCGCGTGAAATATTGATGCACGCCGTAATGCGAGTCGGCAGCCAAAAGCTCGGTGGTGCGAATCACGCCGAGTTCGCCATCTTGCTCCGGCCCGATCGCGTTCTGTCCGCCCTGGCCTCGCGTGAGCGTGAGGATCGCGACGTCGGCATTTAGTCCGCGAGCAAGATACGCCATCAGGCTGGGAGTTTCATCGTCGGGATGTGCCGTGATGTACAGAATACGCGTATCGACGCGGGACTGATCGATTGCCTGGACGGTCTGCTCCAATGATTGCGCCGCCATGGGAGCCGCAGCCGCTAGCGCGGCGGTAAGTGCAGCCACTGACGTCAAGATCCAGCGCCGCAGTTTCACTTTATTGCACTGCAATCGGCGAATCGGAAGCAAGTGGTTCACGGAGCAACCTCCTCTGCTACAAACGGCCATTGGCGGGCCCATCGAGCGCGCGTCAAATATACAAGAATACCCGCTATTGCGGCTGCCAGCGACGCTAATATCGCCACTCGCCCGGTGGAAACGAAAATTGCAATCCAGCCGATGATAGCGATCCCCACGGGCACCGGGTAGAGCCACATGCGAAATGGAAGCCGCCCGCCCGGCCAGCGACCCGTCGAATAGCGTTTGTGAAGCAGAATCAGTCCGATTCCTTGTGCGGCAAATTGGATGAGGCAGCGCATCGCCAGGATTGCTCGAATCACGGAAATCAGGCTGAATGCCATGCTGAACACGATGGCCGTCACTCCCAGCGCCACCAGCGAGACGTGCGGGAAATGTTTTTTCGGGTGCACGCGCGCGAACACCGAAAGGAAATTGCCGTCCAGCGCCGCCGCGTATGGCACGCGCGAATAGCCGAGCATCGCCGAAAATACCGATCCTAGCGCGGTGATCAAAATCAGCACGGTAGCGAGCGTGGCCCAATGGCTCCCGTAAGCGCGCTCGATGAACGTGCTGGCGATGAATGTGGATTTCGCCGCTTCCCGCCACGGAATCACGCTGAGGATGCTCATTTGCATCGCCAAGTACAGCCCGGTGATGCCCAGTATCGAAATGAAAATCGCCGCCGGAATGTTCCGCTCCGGGTTTTTCATCTCGCTGCCCAAATTGCAGACGTTGTAATAGCCGAGATAGCTGTAGACCGTCTCCACCGTTCCATGGCCCAGCGCCGCGAAAAAGAAAAACGAGAGATTCCAGCCGCCGCCCGAAAAATCGAATACGCGATGCGCGTTGAAATGCTCCGCGCCGCCCCAAATGATCCACAAAATCGTCCCGATCACCACCACCGCGAACACCACCGAAATTTTCCCGATCTGCCCGATCCGCCGGTAGAGCAGCACGATCACCAGCACCAAAATCGCCGCGGCGATGATGTTGTCCGCGTGCATGCGCAGGGCGGTAGCCGTGCCCGTTATCACCCGCGATAGCCAGCTCGACCGGTTCCACAGATACGCAGAATAATCCGCGAACCCCAGCGCACCGGAAGCCACACTCAGCGGCCCCTGAAATAACGTCTGCCAGATATAAAGGAACGCCAGCAGATGTCCCCATCGCCTCGGCCCGTACGCCTCGCGCAGGAAAACGTAGCTTCCGCCCGCCTGCGGCATCGCCGCCCCGAGTTCCGCCCAGATGCAGCCATCGCATGCCGCCAGCACCGCCCCCGCGGCCCATGCCAGCAAGCTCTGCGTACCTCCGTGCATTTCCTGGATCACGAACGGGATCACTACGAACGGGCCGATGCCTACCATAAACGTCATGTTCAATGACGTTGCTTCGATCAGCCCCAGCCCTCGTTCAAGCTTATCCGGTTCGCTCATTCTGAATTAAGCGTACATCGCGCTGCCGATTGTGGCCCGCGCGCACCTGCCTAAAAGGAACGCAGAGCATAGCAAGAAACGCGCGGCCTCCGTCCGAAAACTGCTCCGACCTGCGATACCATACGCCCTGCACCGGGAGGGAAACACCCGCACGCATGCTTCCGCATCGAATTGCCATCGGTATCGGCATCACGGCCATTACCGTCGGCGTACTTGTCGCCGGATATTTTCGCTCTCGACGCCGCCGCGAATTTCCTCTCTACGGATGGCTCGGCTTTGCTGCGCTCGTCTGCGCCGAAGTGCTGATGTTCCGCCGCGTCGAGCCGGTGGCCACCTATTTCACGCCCATCGCCTGGAGCGCCTACATCCTAATTGCCGACGCCGCCGTGCTGGCCATCACCGCCCGGTCCCGCCTCAACGACGCTCCGGTCGTGCTAGCCCGAATGGCTCTCCTTTCCATTCCGCTCTGGCTGATTTTCGAGGCCTATAACATTCGCCTGCAAAACTGGACCTACGTCGGTGTGCCCCGCAAATGGCCCGCCGCGCTGCTCGGCTACGCTTGGTCTTTCGCCACAATCTTTCCCGCAATTTTCGAAACCTCAGACTTGGTTCAGGCCATCCTGCCTCCGCTGCCTGGCAAACCTTGGAAAATCTCGCAATCCGCCGAAGTCGTTATGGTGATTTTCGGCGCGGCCTGCCTGATCGTGCCGGTCGCGCTGCCGCGCCACATCGGCGCCTACCTTTTCGGACTCGTTTGGATTGGATTTGTCTTCTTACTCGACCCGCTCAACCGCCGGCTTGGTTTGCCTTCGTTCGTCGGCGATTTTTCCGAGGGCTTCCGCCGCCGCGCCTACGGGTTTTTTCTCGCCGGTTGGGTTTGCGGCTGGCTTTGGGAATTTTGGAACTACTGGGCCGCGGCCAAATGGCATTACACCTTCCCGCTGATGCAGCACGAAAAAATCTTCGAGATGCCCGCCGTCGGCTTCCTCGGATTCTTGCCGTTCGCGCTCGAATGCTTCTGCATGTATGTCACCGCGGCATGGCTGGCCGGATGGGTGAAAAGAGTAAAATGACGCGCATGCGCTTCCTGAAATCTCTGCTGCTTTTCGTGTCGCTCTTTACGATAGTCACGCTCGCAGCCCCACACGCGCACGCGGGCGAAATCAATCTGCCGCCGCAAGCAACCCACGCCCTCAATGAGATCTATTCCGGCAATCCTGACACCGGCATTAACATTGCCCGCTCACTCGAAGAGTCCGATCCTCAGAATCCGCTCGGATATACCATTGAAGCCGAAGCGCTCTGGTGGAAAATTTACTGCGCGTCCTGCGAAATTCAGTGGGGCATGGTCGATGCCTGGAAAGGCGGCAAGGGCGCCGAGGCCGACGCGTATCTCAAGCTCGCCAACAAAGTCATCCGGCTCGCCAACGCGCATCTCGCAAAGGAAGATACCGCCGAGATGCGTCTCTACGCCGGAATGGGCTGGGCGCTCGAAGCACGCCTCTACGGGCTGCGCGGCGATCATCGCAAAACCGCCCATTCAGGCGTGGAAGCCCGCGCCCAATTCGTGCGCGCACTGAAACTCGATCCCCACATGGCCGATGCTGAAGTCGGTCTCGGCCTCTACAACTACTATGTGGACACACTCTCGCCCATGCTCAAATTCCTGCGCTTTTTCATGGGCATTCCCGGCGGCAGCAAAGAAGAGGGTATGCGCCAGTTGCGAACCGGCATCGACCATGGCGTGCTGCTGCCGGTCGTCGCCCGCTTCTATCTGGCGAAAGATCTTCGCACCTACGACCACCGCTACCAACAGGCACTCTCCATCGCCCAGCCGCTCGCGACCAAATATCCACAGAACTCCGTTTTTCTATTGCTCGTCGGCAACCTCAACGCCGAGCTTGGCCGCAACCAAGCCGCCGCCTCGTATTTCCGCGCCGCTCTCAAACTTCCCGATCCAGGCACTGCCTGCGCTCCGCATATCGACAAAATCGCCGCCAGGCTCCTCGCCAAGATTCACCAATAGCTTTCGCTGCAGACCTCGAAGCAGCTCCGCGAAATTCGTGAAATTGTCGGTGGTAATTAGTAATGAGGAAACACGAGCCGCTTCGCGCCTACGCCCGCGCGGCTACTTCCTGTTCGAATGCGTGATACGACGACCGCACCAGCGGCCCCGCTTCCACGTGCTTGAATCCCATCTCTTCGCCCTGCCGCTTGAACTCCGCGAACTCATCCGGGTGGACGTAGCGCTCGATCGGCAGATGCTCGATGGTCGGCTGCAGATATTGACCAAGCGTCAATATATGCGTTCCTTGCGTCACGATGTCCCGCATCGCCTCGAGCACCTCCTCGCGCGTCTCGCCCAGCCCCAGCATCATGCCAGTTTTTGTCGGCACGTCCGGCGCCAACGTCCTCGCGCGCCGCAGCAGCTCCAGCGACCGCTCGTAAACCGCGCCTTTGCGTACGCGCCGGTATAGACGCGGCACGGTTTCCATATTGTGATTCAGCACGTCCGGCCGCGCCGCCATCAGCAGCTCCAGCGAAGGCCAGTGCCCGCGGAAATCCGGAATCAGCACTTCGATTTTGCACTCCGGCAGCCGGCGCCGGATCGCCTGGATCGTGTCCGCGAAAATTCGCGCGCCGCCGTCCGGCTGATCGTCGCGATTCACGGACGTTACGACCGCATACCGCAGCCCCATCCTCTCGGCCGCTTCCGCTACTCGCTCCGGCTCGTCTTGCTCTGGCGGTCCAAGCGGCTTCCCGCTCGGCACGGCGCAAAATCCGCACGCTCGGGTGCAGATGTTTCCCAGAATCATGAATGTTGCCGTGCGGTGATCCCAGCACTCACCCATATTCGGGCATCGCGCACTCTCGCATACCGTGTGCAGGTCGAGCGTGCGCATGATGCGCTGCAGGTCCCGGTAATTCGGCCCGCCTCCGAATTTCACGCGCAGCCATGCCGGCCGCCCGTGCGCGCCCATAGACGGCTGGGAAGCTTGTGCCGCCGAATCGCCCGCCAGAATGTTAAATGGAGATGCCATATTTGTCTGACTCTGCTGCGGCCTGCTAAACGTCCGGCGCAGACGCCCATTTTACGCGCCCGGCCGCCGCTGCACAATCGCAGCCATCGCCGCCTAAAGTAAAGCGTCACCCCGCCGATAAAGAACCCAGACGTATTCCGCGCGCCGCGGCCTCGGAAGCTGCGGAGGAAGCCAGCCTTGTATTCTGCATTGCGACTTCCCGCGGTCCGAAGCCGCGAATGCGCATGGCTATTTAAGGAGTCTCCCATGGCAGCCGCTTCGTTTTCGCTTACTGCCGTCGTTCAGGACGTATTTCAGCTGACAGGAGCTGGCCAGCAACAGGCGCCAACCATCGGCACGCCAATCGACGCCAATCAAGCCCAGAATACGCCCGCCCCGGCAGACACCGTCACGTTGACCAATCAAGCTTCCCAGGGCCAGCAAACCGGGCAAGATCCCCATCGTGGCCGCTTCGACCGGGCAACATTTCTCGGCGCCGGACTCATTATCGGCGCCAATAACGCTGACGACAACCGGCAGGCGCAGCAGCCAACTTTGCCGGTGCTGCTCCCCCAGATTCAGACTCAAAATGCTCCCGCATCAGGCACATCGGTGAATACCCCCGACGCGGCTGCAAGTCCCGCTGCAAACGCGGGTACAAATGCCGCAAATACTGCGAATCTCGCCAGTACAGCGGCTGCGGCGACCACCACTACAGCCTCTAATCCCGCCGCCAGCACGCCGCAGCAGGAATTGCAGCAGCTTGACCAAAGCTTGCAGCAGCTCGGCATCAATCCGCAGTCGATTTCCATTTTCAATCGCATGGCCATGTTGCTCTACGCCAACGATCCCACGGCGCTTCGTCTGCTCGTCCAGACGCTTCAGTCAGCTGCTTCTCAGCAGGGAACAGGGCAAGCCACCGGTAGCGCGCCGAACAATGAAACCCAAGCTGTAACCGAGGCCCTTCTGCCTGCCGCCTCCCAATCCAGCACCGCCCAGACCAGCGCCCCGTCCACCGCAGGCGCTCAGGCCGCTGCCAGAACCCAGACCGCGCCCCCAATCGAAGTCCTGGCGGCCCAAGTCAACTTCACTGACGTGCAGGCCACGATGCAAACGCAGACTCCCCAGGGCGCGGCGAACCAGTCCTCATCGAGCGCCAACGTCGCCTCGTCGCCTGCGCAATCCAACACGCTCTCCGTGCAAATCGAGGAGCTGCAAATCGCTTTTCAAGCCGTCGAAATCCAGCCCGGCCAGCAGCAAGCAAACAGTGCCCCAGCCAGCGCAACTGGCAACGCCCTCAACGTAACCGCTTAACTGCGTAGTAGTAGTTCTAGAACGTCAGTGTGTCCAATTCCGGCCACGGCTAGGGCTATCGATCTGTTGTACGATTACCACGCGCTCTCTGCCGCCAGCTATTTAGCGTCCGTATCTAGTTGAAAATAAGCCAGAAAAATAAACTCGCCAGGGAACTCCGAATGCAATATCATTAGTTTTCATCTCGGTATGCCGACACAATTAACGATCCAGCGCCCAGCTGAGGCCGAGGGCGTCGGCCTTCACACTGCCGTGCCCAGCAAGATTCGGCTGCTGCCCGCGCCAGCCGATACCGGCATCGTTTTCCGCCGCACCGATCTCGATAACTTCGAGATCCAGGCGCACATCTGCAATCTGGCGCGCGTCAGCTACGCTACCAGCCTGATGAAGCAGGGCGTGCTCATCTCCACCACCGAGCACCTGCTCGCCGCTCTCTATAGCTGCGGCATCGACAACGTTTACGTGGAAATCGACGCGCTTGAGCTGCCCATTCTCGACGGCTCCTCGAAGCCTTTTATCGAGCTGCTGGAGCGCGCCGGAACCCGCCGCCTGCGCCGCCGCCGCCGCTACATCAAAGTCACCAAGCCGCTCGAATTTTGCGACGGTGACCGCCGCATCGCCATCTATCCGGCCGACGAATTCCGCGTCCAGTGCTTTGTGGACTACGGCCATCCAGCCATTGGTCCCCAAGACATCGAAATGTCGGTTGATCGTGACGCCTTCAGCCGCGAGCTCGCTCCCGCGCGTACCTTCGGATTCCTGAAAGACTTCGTCGGATTGCAAGCGATGGGCTTGATTCGCGGCGGTTCGCTCGCCAACGCTATAGTCCTCGACGACATGTCGGTCCTCAATGGCCCGCTCCGCTTCCCGGACGAATTTGGCCGCCACAAAGCTCTCGACCTGATCGGTGATCTCGCGCTCGTCGGACTGCCATTGCAAGCCAGCATCGTCGCCCATCGTGCCGGCCACGCGCTGCACACCCAGCTAGTCACGCGCCTGCTCGAAGACCGCTCGCTGTGGGTCGAAACCACGGACATCGCCGAGCGCGATTCCGCCTCCGACCGCTCTCGCTCCTCCGAGCCCCTCTCCGTTTCGCCCTGATTGCCGCGCCACGCGGTGGCAATTTCGGTTAAATCCCCAATTGCCAAAGGCCTGCGCGAGAGTGAAAATGTCGCTTTGATGCCCGCCGCCGACACTTCCATCACCATCCTCGCTGCCGGGAAAGGGACGCGCATGCGTTCCAGCCTCGCCAAAGTTCTTCATCAAGCTGGCGGCCTCACCCTTATCGAACACGTCATTCGCGCGGCGCAACTGCTCAAACCCGCGCAGCTTCTTGCCGTCGTCGGACACCAAGCCGAAGAAGTCTCAAATGTCGTTACCTCGCTCGGCGCGCAAACAATTCTCCAGCAGCCGCAGCGCGGCACCGGACACGCCATGCAGGTCGCTCGGCGCGCCATTCGCAAATCCGCCAAGCTCGCCATTGTCGTTCCAGGTGATGCGCCCCTGCTGCGCACCGAAACTCTCGCCGCGCTGCTCGATACTCACCGCCGAGGCGAAGCCGCTGCGACCATTCTCACCGCCGAAATCGCCGATCCATCCGGTTACGGCCGCATCGTCCGCGATTCCGAGGGCCGCGTGCAAACCATCGTCGAAGACGGCAAAGCCACGCCCGAGCAGCGCGCCATCAACGAAGTGAATTCCAGTATCTACTGTTTCACACTCGCGAAGCTCTGGCCCTGCCTCGCCGCCCTGCGCCCCAATAACATGCATCGCGAGCTCTACCTCACTGACGCAATTTCAATGCTGCGCGAGCGTAACGAACGTGTGCTCGCCTACATCGCCCCTGATGCCAACGAAGTTCTCGGTTGCAATACCCGCGCCCATCTCGCCGATATTGACCGCATCTTCCGCGCGCGCAAAGCCGCCGCGCTGATGGATTCCGGCGTCACCATCTATCTCCCGGAAACCGTCATCATCGATCCCGAAGTCACCGTCGGCGCGGACACCATCATCGAACCCGGCGTTCGCCTTCTCGGTCGCACGCGCGTTGGCGCAAACTGCCGTATCGGGGCTGGCTGCATCCTCTTCGACATGCGCGTGGACGACGACGTGCAAATTTTCCCGCAATCGAATCTTGCGTCGGCTCGCGTCGCCTCGCGCGCGCAAATCGGCCCATTCGCGCGCTTGCGCCCCGGCGCAGACATTCTCGCGGGCGCGCACATTGGCAATTTTGTGGAAGTGAAAAATTCGGTGATCCGCGAAGGCGCCAAGGCCATGCATCTCACCTATCTCGGAGACGCATCCGTCGGCCGCGAATCCAATATCGGCGCCGGCACCATCACCTGCAACTACGATGGCGTCGCCAAGCAGCACACCGCAATCGGCAGCCGCGTGTTTATCGGCAGCGATACCGCGCTGGTCGCGCCCGTGCGCGTCGGCGATGGGGCTTATGTCGCCGCCGGTTCCGTAATTACCGACAATGTTCCGCCAGACGCGCTCGGCATCGCTCGCGGCCGCCAAGCCAACAAACCCGGCTGGGCCCGCGCCCGCCGCCGCGAATTGTCCGCCGCCGCAAAGCCGAAATCTCGCTCCCGCGCAAAGCCCAACGCAAGGCGCGCTCCCTCGAAGTCCCGGACGAAGCGTGCGCGCCTAGCAAAACGCCCGCGTACCAAATCCCGCCGCGGTTGATTTTGTCGGTGCCGGTTACTCTGAGCGGAGTCGAAGGTCATCGTTCGCCTTCGCAGCGAACGGCACGGTTTTTTCTCTTAGCGCCGCGTCTCGCCAGCTCTTAGTCTTACGGACGTACGGCTTTTTCCGACTTACCGATGCACTGCGATCCCTCGCCCCAGCACGAAAACAAACGCGAGTGAAAGCATTGCGGCCGCCGCAATCCACGCGTAGCTTCGCCCAACACCGTCGGGCTCGCTCAGCGGCACTGTGCCCGTCGGCACGTAGTACAGCAGCCACAGCTGCCCGCAATTTCCGCCCGCTGCGGCCGGTAGCGCCGATTCAAACACCAGCTTGATTCCTAGTGGATTCATCAATCCGCCCGCAAACGACAGTGCCAGCGCTGCAAAATACGGCAGCCAGGTCAGCCTCTTCATGCGTGGCTTATCTTCGCGCGACACTCCGACGTAGCGCACCAGGCACGCGCCCATCGCCCGCAGCGAAAGAAAGTAGGACGCTGCTCCGACGACCGCCAGCAGCGCCTGCCATATCCAGTGCGGACGCATGCCCGCAATCACCTTCGCCCAATCGCCCAAATTGGTGACGCCCGAAAGCAAAAAATACCCAGTTGCCGTAAACAGACAGAACGTGCATGTCGTGAACAGAAAATATCGCGTCTGCGCTGAAGCCCTCTTCGCGCTACGCAGCGCGATCCATAGCGCCGCCGCCTCCAGCAAGTTCAGCACCGGCCCGCCCGCCGCCACCAGCCGCGAATCGTAAGCGCTCGACCACGCCACCGTGGAAACCACGCCCGATTGCGCCCCGGTCAGCATCGCCGTCAATCCGTGCCCGATTACCTCGTGCGTCCCATCCGCGAATATCCACGCCAGCAAGCTGATCGCGCAAACCGTCAGCGCATCATCGCGAACCGAAACCTTCGCCGCCAGCACCGCCGTCGCCATTTCGCGCTCCTCCTGCGCCGCCACTATACCGCCGGTTCAGGAATTAAACGTAGCGCCGCGGACTTCAGCGCGGCAGCCTTTCGCTCAAGCGCAGATTTTGGGCTCGCCCGCCGTGCTAAAATACCTGTAGGGGTTCCCATGAAATTCGGTGTCGTCCAATTTCCCGGCTCCAATTGCGATGACGACGCTTACCACGCCATCGGCTCTGTGATCGGCGAGCCTGTCGATTTCATCTGGCACCAATCCGAAAATCTCACCGGCTATGACGCCATCCTGCTTCCCGGCGGCTTCGCGTACGGCGACTATCTCCGCACCGGCGCCATTGCCCGCTTTTCCCCGGTGATGCGCGCGCTCGACCGCTTTGCCAAATCCGGAGGTCTGGTCCTCGGTATCTGCAACGGCTTCCAAATTCTTCTCGAAGCCGGACTTCTTCCCGGCGCCATGCTGCGCAATCAAGGGCTGCGTTTCCTCTGCCGCCAGGTGCACGTCCGCGTCGAACAAACGGACACGCCTTTCACTTGCGCCGCGCGTCCCTGCCAAATCCTAAAAATTCCCATCGCGCACATGGAAGGCAATTATTTCTGCGATCCCGACGCGCTCGCGGAACTCGAACGCAACCGGCAAATCCTTTTCCGCTACGCGCGCCCGGACGGGACCCCAGACGGAGCCATTGACCCGCGCGATCGCGAATCGAATCCCAATGGCTCACTCGCGGCCATCGCGGGCATCTGCAATCGCGAACGCAACGTCGCGGGGCTCATGCCCCATCCCGAGCGCGCCGCCGAATCCGCGTTGGGCTCCTCCGACGGTTTGGTGATCCTCCGCTCCATGGCCGAAAGCCTAGCGGGCCGCCCCGCCGCCCGGGTCTCCGCGTAACCTGCGTGAGGCTCGAAAATTTGCTGCACGTCGTGCCCATTCGCGCTCGATTTTCTCCCGTTCGCTGCGGTTTGCTTGCCTCTCGCTGCGATTGCTGCCACAATCCGCCTGCGGTAGGTTGTCTTGCTGCCGCGCGGCGTCGGCAAGAGGAAGCGCCGCGAAACAGGCCTTCAGATCGACACACGCTGCCGATCTAACCCAGGCCTAAGTTGTTGAAAACAAAGGAAGGCGTAGCGCTCAGATCGACACAAAATTGAAGGGATACGAAAAGCCAAAAATTAGCTGAAAAAATGGCCAGCGCCGGGACAGAAATCAAAATCACGCCGCAGATCGCCGCTGAACACGGCCTGACCGCCGACGAATTCGCGCGCATCCAGAAAATCCTCGGCCGCGATCCGAACATCACCGAACTCGGCGTATTCAGCGTCATGTGGAGCGAGCACTGCTCCTACAAATCCTCGCGCGTACATCTGAAACGCTTGCCCACGCGCGGCGCGCACGTCGTCCAGGGCCCAGGAGAAAATGCCGGCGTCGTCGACATCGGCGATGGACTCGTCGCCGTCTTCAAAATCGAGTCGCACAATCATCCCAGTTTCGTCGAGCCGTTTCAGGGCGCGGCCACAGGCGTGGGCGGAATCCTGCGCGACATTTTCACCATGGGCGCGCGGCCGATTGCTGTGCTCGATTCTCTCCGCTTCGGTCCAATCACTTCGGGTCCCGCCGCTGGAAATGCCCCGCGCGAGGAAATTTCTCGCAATCGACGCATTGCTGATGGCGTCGTGCGCGGCATCGGATTTTACGGTAATTGCTTCGGCGTTCCCACCATCGGCGGCGAAGTTGTCTTCGAGCCTTGCTATTCGAATAACCCGCTAGTGAACGCGCTCGCTCTTGGCATCGCACGCAAGGAAGAACTTTTCTTCGCCAGCGCTCGCGGCGAAGGCAATCCGGTGATTTACGTCGGCGCAAAAACCGGCCGCGACGGCATCCACGGAGCATCGCTGCTGGCCTCCGCCGAATTCAGCGAAGAATCGCAGCAAAAGCGGCCCAACGTGCAGGTCGGCGATCCATTTATGGAAAAGCTGTTGCTGGAAGCGTGCCTCGAAGCCATGCGTACGGGCGCGATCGTTGCCATTCAGGATATGGGCGCCGCGGGCCTTGCCAGCTCCAGTTCGGAAATGGCCTCGCGCGGCGGGCTGGGCATCGAAATCGAGCTCGATCGCGTCCCGCAACGCGAAACCGGCATGACCGCCTACGAAATGATGCTCAGCGAATCGCAGGAGCGCATGCTGCTGGTCGCCGAGCGCGGCCGCGAGCGTGAAGTTTTTGACGTGTTCCACAAGTGGGGACTCGATGCCGTGGAAATCGGCCGCGTTACGACCGATGGGAAGCTGCGCCTGCTTCATCACGGCAAAGTAGCGGCCGAAATTCCCGCGCACGCGCTGGCCGAAGAGGGCCCACGCTACGAACGCCCCGTAGCTAAGCCTTCCAACGCTGGCGCGGTCAGCGGAGCCGATTCGCGAGCAAAGCTGGTCGAATTCGCGCCGGCTGGCGCCGATCTCACTCCTAATTTTTGCCGCTTGCTCGCCTCGCCGACGATTGCGTCGAAAAGCTGGATCACCGAGCAGTACGACTCGATGGTGCGCACCAACACTCGCGTTGGCCCTGGCGCGGGCGATGCCGCCGTGCTGCGGTTCAAAGAATCGAAGCGCGCGCTGGCCATCAAAACCGACGGCAACGGCCGCTGGAGTTTTCTCTCGCCGCGCGTTGGCGCCATGCATGCCGTCGCAGAAGCCGCGCGCAACGTGGCCTGCACCGGCGCGCGCCCCATCGCCTCAACGAATTGCCTCAATTTCGGAAATCCGGAAAAGCCGGAAGTGATGTGGCAGTTCACTGAAGCAATCGACGGCATTGCCGAAGCCTGCAGCGTGCTCGAAGCGCCAATCACTGGCGGCAACGTCAGCTTCTACAACGAAACGCTCGGCAATGCGATCTATCCCACGCCCGTTCTCGGCGTCCTAGGTCTGATCGAAGACGCCGATTGCGCGCTCGGCTCCGCATTTCGCAATGAAGGCGATGTGATTCTGCTGCTTGACGCGAATCCCGGCGCTATTTCTGCCGAGCAGCAGCGCACCGAGTTTTCGTCTTCGGAATATGCGAAGACGATTCACGGCGTCATCGCGGGCGCACCTCCAGCCATCGATCTGAACGCCGAAAAAAATCTAATCAACTGTCTCATCGAACTGGCCGCGGAAAAATCGGTCGTTTCCGCCCACGATTTGAGCGATGGCGGCCTCGCCGTTGCGCTCGCGGAGTGCTGTTTCCATAGCGCCCACAATTCCGGCGCGTGCCTATCCGCCGAAATCAGTTTAGGAGGGCAGAGTTTTGTAGGGGGTCGGAGCTTCAGCTCCGATAAACAGGAGTTGAAAGAATCAGGGGCTTCAGTCCCTGAGGACGTGTCCGTCGAATTCGCGCTTTTCGGAGAGCGTGGCGCGCGTGCCATTGTCTCGCTTTCGGCAGCGTCACTTGCCCGTACCATGGCAATTGCGGCAAAATACAGTCTTAACGTCCAGCACATCGGTACAGTCACTCGGGGCGAATTTCGCATCCAATACAATGGGACCACCGCCATCCGCGGCGAAGTCTCTTCACTTCGCAAACTCTGGAGCGAATCCATCGCCAAGGCGCTTGAGAGCGCGTAGCTTCCATGTCTAAAACCCACCAAATCGACGACGATCACTTCCACGATCACTGCGGTGTGTTCGGCGTCTTCGGTCATCCCGAAGCGTCGAAGCTGACCTATCTGGGTCTGTATGCTTTGCAGCATCGCGGCCAGGAATCGGCCGGCGTTGTTTCGAGCGACGGCGCAGACCTTTATTTGCATCGCAGCCTCGGGCACGTGCAGGAAATTTTCACGCCAGCAGCGCTCGAAAAATTGCCGGGATCGTCGGCCATCGGGCACACGCGCTACTCGACTGCGGGCGACACGACGCTGCTCAATGCCCAGCCGATTATGATCGACTGCAATAAAGGCAAACTCGCGCTGGGCCACAATGGCAACCTGACCAACGCCATCGAATTGCGCCGCCGCCTGGAACATCGCGGTTCGATTTTCCAGACCACCAGCGATACCGAAGTGATCGTGCATCTGGTGGCGCGCAGCGCGGCGCGAAATCTGCCTGGGGCGCTGGCCGACGCCCTCAATCAAGTAGAGGGCGCATATTCGCTGCTGGTGCTCACACGCGACGAAATGTACGCCATCCGCGATCCGCGCGGATTCCGTCCGCTGATTCTCGGCCGGATCGACGGCGCATGGGTCGCCGGCTCTGAGACCTGCGCGTTCGATCTGATTGACGCCGATTATGTCCGTGAAGTCGAGCCAGGCGAAATGGTGCGCATTTCGCGCAGCGGCATCGAATCGTTTCATTTTGCGCCCGAGAAGCCTCATCAATATTGCATTTTCGAACAGGTTTATTTTGCGCGTCCCGATAGCATCGTTTTTGGCCGCGCGGTGAACAAAAGCCGCGAGATGCTCGGCCGCTTGTTGGCGCGCGAGCATCCGGTGGACGCCGACATCGTCACGCCGCTGCCCGATTCCGGCGTTCCCGCCGCGGTCGGCTACGCCGACGAATCCGGCATACCGTTCCGCATGGCGCTAATCCGCAACCACTACGTGGGGCGCACGTTCATCGAGCCGGAGCAGTCCATCCGCGATTTTGGCGTGAAGCTGAAATTGAATCCAGTGCGCGACGACCTGGAAGGCCGGCGCGTGGTGCTGGTGGATGATTCGCTCGTCCGCGGCACGACCAGCCGCAAAATCGTGCGCCTGGTTCGCGAGGCAGGTGCAGCCGAAGTTCACGTGCGCATCAGCTGCCCGCCCACGATTTCGCCCTGTTACTATGGCATCGATACGCCGCGCCGCGAGGAATTGATCGCGGCGACAAAATCGCTCGAGGAAATCCGTCAATTCCTGGGCGCCGATTCGCTGGGATATCTTTCGCTCGAATCGCTGCGCGCGGCGGTGGGCGATACGCAAGGAAAATTCTGCACGGCATGCTACACGGGTGTTTATCCCACGGAGCTCGTGCAACTCGAAGTGGAGGCGCATCGTGAAGGCTGACGTGGAGGATCGCAGAACGGGACGAAAATCGAAAGCGGCCGCGCCGCTAACCTCGAAACAGCGCATTTGGCGCGAAGTCGTTTCGTGGATTTGGGTCATAGTCGCCTTCATTTTCATCGAAGGCACGCTGGTGCAGGCGCGGGTGATTCCAAGCGGCTCGATGGAAAACACCGTGCTGATCGGCGATCACATCATCGTCAGCCGCATTGGCTACGACGCGGGTATCCCGTTCACCAATATTCATGAACCGTTGTGGCGCAATCCCGAGCGGCAGCAAATCGTGGTGTTCCGTGCGCCGCTGCCCGATGAAGGCAATCCGGATTTCATCAAGCGCTGCATCGGAGTTCCGGGCGATCACATCAAGATGATCGGCGAAAAAGTTTACGTGAACGGGAAACCTTTGAATGAGCCCTACGCGCTTTACACGCCATCGAGAGGCGCACCGTTCGCACAATTCCCTCCTACCGCCAATCCGGTTACGGATCCTAACTTCACTTCCGAATGGGCCGCGCAGCTTCCGCAGCACGTGGTGAATGGAGAGTTGGTAGTTCCGCCGGGCGAGTATTTCATGATGGGGGATAATCGCGACAACTCCTACGACAGCCGATATTGGGGCTTCGTGCCGCGGAACAACATCATTGGCGTGCCGCTTTTCATCTACATGTCTATCCGGGCGCCGGAAGAGGTCTGGGATCCCGGGCACCTCGACGAACGCTTCGAAGCCTATCTGAAAGTGTTCATCGATCCGGGCGAGGTGCGCTGGCGCCGCTTGTTCCACACGTTCCCCAAATGACTTTCAGCGGCTTCGGTTTTCCACGCGCGCAACGCGAGACTCGCTGATGCGCTACGCCGATGCGGGTGTCGATATTTCTGCCGCGGATGCGGCCAAGCGCCGAATCGCCGCCATGGCGCGTGGCACTTTTCGTCCCGGAGTGCTCGCGCCGATCGGCGGGTTCGGTTCCCTCTTCCAACTCGATCGCAAGCGCTGGCGCGATCCGGTGCTGGTGGCAAGCTGTGACGGCGTTGGCACCAAACTGAAAGTCGCCTGCGCCGCTGGCGACCATTCCGGCGTGGGTGCGGACATTCTGAACCACTGCGTCGACGACATTCTCACGCAAGGCGCCGAGCCGCTTTTTTTCCTAGATTACATCGCTATGGGAAAGCTCGATCCCCGGGTGATCGAGCAAGTGATTGCGGGCATGAGCCGCGCTGCGAAGAGAGCAGGTTGCGCGCTAATCGGCGGCGAGACCGCTGAGATGCCGGATATCTACGCGCCCAGCGAATACGATCTCGCCGGATTTATCGTCGGAGCGGTGGAACGAAAACAAATCCTTGACCCGAAGAACGTTCGTGCAGGTGACGTGCTGCTGGCGCTGCCTTCGAGCGGCTTGCATACCAACGGCTATTCGCTGGCGCGCAAGCTGGTGTTCGGCGTGGAACGGCTCCAGCCCGATAGCTACGTCGAGGAAATCGGCGGTCCGATCGGCGCTGAACTTCTGAAGCCACATCGCGCGTACTGGCCGCTGCTGAAAAACGTGCTGGCGCATGGCTGGGTCACAACCATGGCGCACATCACCGGCGGCGGGATCACAGGAAACTTGCCGCGTGCTTTGCCGACGAACGTGCAAGCGGTGATCGACCTAGGTTCGTGGCCGGTGCTGCCGGTTTTTCGTTATCTCGCGCGAGTTCGCAAGATCGAGCGCGACGAACTGTTGCGGACGTTCAATTTGGGCGTGGGTATGATCCTGATAATTCCCGCGAGGCACGTGGCGCGCGTGCAAGGTGAGATGAAGCGGCGACGCGAAAAGTTTTATGTGATTGGCCGCATCGAGAAAGCACAGCCCGGAAAGCCGCGAGTGATCTATTCCGGAAATTTGTCACTGTGAACATCCAGCTAATTCCGCAGCATACCAAGTCGAGTTGGCGTCACGCTTTCGGATTTGCTTGCGAGGCTTTTGTACGCCCGATGAAGAACTGTGCTACTTTCGGTCGAATATGAAACGCCGCATCGGAGTCCTGCTCTCTGGACGCGGGTCTAACTTTGAAGCGCTTGCGGATAGCGTAGCCGCGGGGCGCATTCCGAACGCCGAAATTTCGATCGTGCTGAGCAATCGCGAGGGCGCCCCGGGAATCGCGAGGGGATTGGCGCGCGGAATCGATGCGCGGGCGATTCCGTCGAGCGGTTTGGAACGGGAAGAATACGATCGGCTGGTGGTGGCGGCGCTGCGCGAAAGGCAAGTCGAGTGGATTTGCATGGCCGGGTACATGCGGATGGTTTCGGCGTTCTTCGTGGCCGAATTTCGCAACCGCATTTTGAACATTCATCCGTCGCTACTGCCGGCGTTTCCCGGACTCGAAGCGCAGCGCCAGGCGCTGGAACACGGCGTAAAATTCACCGGCTGCACCGTACATTTCGTTGATGAGCGGTTAGACGCCGGTCCGATTATTTTGCAGGCGATAGTTCCAGTGGAAAATAGCGACACGCCGGACACGCTGGCGACGCGCATTCTGGGCGAGGAACATCGCATTTACACCGAAGCGGTGCGCATCGTGCTGGACGGCCAATTTCGAATCGAAGGGCGGCGCGTGCTGCTCGATCCACAGAAAAAAGACTGAAGAAAGGTGTTTCGCGGGCCTGTGACTTCCACGAAATTTCCACCGGTACAGGAACAGCTTTCGTATTTGAAGAAAGGCGCGGCCGAAGTGATCCGCGAAGAAGAGCTGAAGTCCAAGCTCGAAACTGCGGAGCAAACAGGCAAGCCGTTGCGCGTTTATCTGGGCGTCGATCCCACCGCGCCGGATATTCATCTGGGCCACACCGTGGTGCTGCGGAAGTTGAAACATTTTCAGGACATGGGCCACACTGCCGTTTTCCTGATCGGTGATTTTTCGGCGATGATCGGCGATCCCACGGGGCAGTCGGAGACGCGCCCGCCGCTGACGCGCGAGCAAGTGGATGCGAACGCGAAGACCTACCTCGATCAGGTGTACAAAATCCTCGATCCGAAGCACACGGAAGTTCGCTACAACAGCGAGTGGTTAGGAAAGATGTCGAGTTTCGACGTGGTGCGGCTGTGCGGCCATTACAGGCTGGCGCGGATGCTGGAGCGCGAGGATTTTCGTTCGCGCCTCGAAAAGAATCTGCCAATTTCCGTGCACGAGCTGCTGTACCCGCTTTTGACCGCGTACGACGCTGTGGCGCTGGAATCCGATGTGGAGATTGGCGCGACCGAGCAGAAATTCAATTTGCTGGTGCACCGTGATATTCAGCGCGAGTTCGGGCAGGCGTCAGAAGTCGCGCTGACCATGCCCATTCTAGTGGGGCTCGACGGCGAGCGAAAAATGTCGAAAAGCCTCGGCAATTATGTGGGAATCACGGAAGCGCCGAGCGAAATGTTCGGCAAACTGATGTCGATTTCCGACGAGCTAATGTGGTCATACTACGAGCTGCTGACGGATTTTCCATCGACGGAAATCATGCGGCTGAAGAATGATGTGCGCGAGAAAACGCTTCACCCCATGGACGCCAAGATGCGATTGGCACACGCGATCGTAGCTGGGTTCCACGGCGAGGAAGCGGCGAAGAAGGCGGCTGATGAATTCCAGCGTGTTTTCCGCGACCGCCAGGCGCCCGAGGACCCGATCGAGTGTCACATCGGAACCCTTGAAGGAGGAATTGTCGGTTTCCGAGTCGGAACTGGCGTCGTCGTAGAACAGGGAATCTACAACGTCGGACCCACCGGCAAGACGAAGCTGTCCCGGCTGCTCGTGCTCGTTGCTGACATATCATCAAAGTCCGAGGCGGAGAGGCTCATCAAGCAAGGCGCGGTGGAAATCAACGGCGAGCGTGTCAGCGACGTAAAATGGGAGATTGACTTGTCGAAGCCCCAGCAGTTCCTTCTCCGAGCTGGGAAAAAGAAATTCCTTCGAATTATCGTCGAGTAGGAAACATCGCGCTATTGCGACGGCGACGCCTGCGCCCGGCTTGGCTCGCCGCTTCCTTGTGCGATCGATCGAATGGGAATCGCGATTGGCTTGGCACCCTCGCCGGGTTGCGGCATGTGGCACTCGCCGTCGAAGACGGAGCCCGGCTCGATCACCATACACGGCGTGTGAACCTCGGCGGAGACGATCGCCTTTGGGTGAATTTCGACGCGGCCTTTGGCGCGGATCGTTCCGGTGAAACGTCCCAGGATGATCACACGATTGCCGATGATTTCGCCCTCGACCTGGGCATGTTCGCCGAGGATGAGCACGCCTTCGGAAATTAGCGTGCCCTTCATGGCGGAATCGATCCGCAGCGTTCCGCTGGTCTCGAGCTTGCCCTCTAGCCGGACGCCCTCCTCCAGGAATCCGGTCCACTCGGACGATTCAGACTGGTTTCGGTCTAGCCAAGCCCATGCCATAATTCCGCCTGAACTGCGTCCCTATTCTCTCATCAGGCGGTCGTAGAGCCGCACGAGATCGTCTGGATTGTAGTACTCAAATGCCAACTGCCCCGGATGCCCGGGCCGAGGTGAATGCAGAATTACGCGCGTGCCAAAGCGCTGCTGCAATTCGTCGATCGCCGCTTTCGTGTTGGGATCGACGGTTGGCGCAAGCGCTTCGTCCTTGGGGCGTGAAGCTCGCGAGGCAAGGCGTTCCACCTGGCGGACGGTCATTCCTCCTCGGGCGATGCGCCTGGCAGTCTCGATCCGCATCTTTGGATCGGCGATGCTGAGCAACGCACGCCCATGGCCGGCGGAGATCCTCCCCTCTTCGATCAGTTCGCGAATTTGCGGCTCAAGCTTCAGTAATCGCACGGCGTTGGCGATGGTGGCACGGTCTTTACCCGTGCGCTGGGCGACATCCTCCTGGGTGAGCGCGAACTCTTGGATCAGGCGTTCGAAGGCGTGGCCTTGCTCGATGGGATTCAGATCCTCGCGCTGGAGGTTTTCGACCAGCGTCATTTCAACAGCGCGTTCCTCGGGGACGTCGCGCACCACGACTGGGACGCGGCTAAGTGCGGCACGCTGGGCAGCCCTCCATCGGCGCTCCCCGGCGATCAGCTGATAGCGATTACCGATCCGGCGCACCACCAGCGGTTGGACGATGCCGCTGGAGCGGATCGATTGCGCAAGCTCCTCAAGGGCATCTTCGCGGAAGCGAGTCCGTGGCTGGTACGGGCTGGGATCGATCAGGTCGATATCGACCTGCAAAAGTCCATCATTTAGCGCCAGTGTCGGCGTCTGTGTTCCCAGGGGTGCGGGCTGACCCAGCCCCTGCGGCTGCGGCAGCGGCTCCGGTTCCCGAATCAGCGCGCTCAGTCCCCTGCCCAACGCGTTTCTGGGCATTGGCAATGACCTCCTTTGCGAGTTGTATATAGCTTTCTGCGCCTTTACTATGTATGTCGTAGAATATTACTGGCATTCCGTGGCTCGGGGCTTCAGCCAGCCGGACATTTCTAGGAATTACGGTATCAAATACCTGTCCCCCGAAAAAACTTCGCAAGTCGGCAGACACTTGTTTGGAGAGCGTCGTTCGGTCATCGTACATCGTCAAAAGAATTCCCTCGATCGCGAGAGATGGATTAATAGTACGCCTGATCCGCATGAGGGTGTCCAGAAGTTCGGAAACGCCCTCAATTGCCAGGAATTCGCATTGAATCGGGACAAGCACTGAGTCACTAGCGGCGAGGGCATTAAGAGTCAGCAGGTCGAGAGTTGGAGGGCAATCGATCAGGATAAAGGCATATTTTTCTCGGACCGCTTGAATCGCATCCTTCAGTCTGTATTCGCGGCGGTCCATCGAGACCATTTCGACGGCGGCACCGACTAGGTTCTTGTCCGAGGGGACGATTTCGAGGCCTTCGATCTGAGCGTCGATCGCCACACGCTCGATTGCTTCCCCCAGGATGATCGTGCTGTAGGCAGTCCGTCTGGATGGGTCGCGCTGAAAGCCAAGGGAGCTGGTGGCGTTCGCCTGGGGATCGAAATCGATGAGGAGCGTCTTCTGTTCGGAAGCGGCGAGGGAGGCGCCGAGGTTGACGGCGGTCGTAGTCTTACCGACGCCGCCCTTTTGGTTGGCTATGGAAATTACCCGTGCCAATTCCTAGTTTCCTCCAGGAAGGCGTGAATTTAGCAGATGCTATCTGAAAGATGCAAGATGTTTCACGTGGAACACTATGAGGTCTCGTCAACGCAATGTTCCACGTGGAACGCTCGACCAGTTGGATCTTCCGCACCTATTCAGGAGAGGCATGTGAATCGTCCTTAGGAGAGCTCGCGAGTAAGCAGCGTTGCCTTGAGCCAGGAATCGACATCGGTGGCTGCCAATTCCATCCAGGGATTTGCATGGTTGCAATGGCATTTTTCAATCCAAGCCACAGGACGACTCTGCCGGATGGCTTCAGGACCTTGCTCGACCAATCCAGGAGATCCGGGTAGCCGCCCAATGCCCTGGACACAACGACGTCGAAGCTCTCTTGGAGAGATTTGACCTGATCCTCGAACCGGGAGTGCAAAACTCGCACTCCGCCTAGCTGAAGCTCGCGCACGGCCTCTGAAAGAAACGCGCACCTTTTGGCATTCGATTCGATCAAGGTGAGCTCAATATCACTGCCGAAGATGCGCAGGACAAGGCCGGGGAATCCAGCGCCGGAGCCAACGTCGGCGAGCCGACCATTTATGCATCGGACTGCGGATAGCGCAAATGCGCTCTCTGCAAAGTGAAAACTCAGAATGTCGAGTTCATCGGTGATCGAAGTTAACGAAATAGAGCGGTTCCACTTCAGAAGCAATGAGATGTAAGTGTTTATCTGATCGCACTGCAGCGGCGTGCCATACACGCCGCAATTCGCCAGGCATTTGTTAATCTTTCCAGTTGATAGCATGTTATACTATGTTAGTAGTAGAGCAAGTACGCGAGCTACGCGCCAGAGTCTCCACCGATCGCCGACCTATGCGTCTTTAGCGAGGCGCGCACAAATGACGGCGCCAGGTAGCCAGCCGTTAAGTCGGCAACAAAATGTGCCGCCACGGACGGGATCAGGCTGCCTGCCCAGAAGCGCACGGCCGAGAATATGAGACCGACAGCGAAGGTTGACGCCAGCCCACGTCTGCCTTGGTAGAGATGAGCTCCGGCGAATAGCAAAGCCGATCCGAATATGCCGACCGCAGCGCTGTTGCCCCAGACGTTAAACATGTGTTGCACAAATCCGCGATAAATCCACTCCTCGCAAATCGCTACGGTGACTACGACCGCAAAAAACGCGAGCCGCTCGACGGCATCTTGCGGGAAAACTTTCAGCGCCATTTGGACCAATATGCTGCTCTCATCAGCTCGTGTGATGGCTAGCCGCCGCAGGCTAAAAAGCTGATTTGCAAGGATCACCGCCGCCAGAACGAACGCGACCACGCCGACTAACAGAGGATGCGATATTGCGAGC
Source organism: Candidatus Acidiferrales bacterium (assembly GCA_049591475.1). Taxonomy (GTDB): domain Bacteria; phylum Acidobacteriota; class Terriglobia; order Acidiferrales; family UBA7541; genus Palsa-295. The sequence continues at coordinate 14,491 of JBAWEZ010000040.1, read as the reverse complement.
CCAAGTCGGCGCGCCGGGATTCGGTCCACGGTGATACGCCACAAAACGATCGCTGAGAGCAGCCACTGGAATGCCATGGTGGAGGCGTAGAGGGTAAGGCGTTCGCTCTTGCTGGTGCACGGGATCCGCATCAATTGCTGAATGCGGCGCCGGCCCATCATCGGCACGGCGGTGGCGAGAAACGCGACGATCAGCGCGAGGTCCCAATGGAACATGATTGATGAAAGCATGGTTTACGGCTGCGGGCAAGGTTGGCGCACTGGAAGCGAATGCCGTCGATCGCGAGAACAAAATCGAGGCGGAGTGCAGTTGACATCACGGGAGGCGCCGCCGTATGGTTCTTGTTTCTCAAAGTTTAATTCGCATGATCCACACAAGATGAAAATTCTGGTTGTCGGCGGGGGTGGCCGCGAACACGCGCTGATTTGGAAGTTGCAGCGGAGCGCGTCTGCCGAAAAAGTTTGGTGTGCCCCAGGCAATGACGGAATCGCCCGAGACGCTGAGTGCGTTCCTCTTAACCTGAAGGACGTGCGTGCGGCCGCGGACCTGGCCGCCAAGCTGCGCGCGGATTTGACCATCGTGGGCCCTGAGCTTCCACTGGTAGAGGGAATTGCCAACGAATTCGCGTCGAGGGGCCTGGCCCTGCTGGGCCCGACCAAAACTGCGGCGCAGCTAGAAGGCAGCAAGATTTTCGCCAAGCGATTTCTGGAACGGCATGAGATTCCTACGGCGGAAGCATACGGGGTTGTAAATGTGACGAATGAAGCGGGTGCTGCACTGGCGTCGGTGAAATGGCCACTGGTCATTAAGGCGGACGGGCTTTGCGCTGGAAAAGGCGTGATGGTGACGAATTCGAGGTCGGAGGCCAGCGCCTTCATCGAGCGGCTGCTGGTTGGCGAGGAATTTGGAGCCGCCGGGAAACAGGTGTTGCTGGAGGAGGGTTTGGCGGGCGACGAACTTTCATACATCATCTTGACGGACGGCACGAATTTCATTCCCCTGGCTCCGGCGCGCGACCACAAGCGCGCTTACGACTATGATCGAGGACCAAACACCGGCGGAATGGGCGCGTATTCGACGGATTCGATCCTTTCCGCATCGCTGGAGAATGAAATTGTGCGGACCGTGGTGCGACCCACTCTCGACGGCCTCCGCGCGGAGGGAATCCCGTATCGAGGATTCCTCTATTTCGGGCTGATGCTAACGTCTAATGGGCCGAAAGTGTTGGAATATAATTGCCGGCTCGGCGACCCTGAAACGGAAGCCGTGCTGCCGCGTGCGGATTTCGATTTGGCGGAGGCGTGCGCACTGGCGGCCAGCGGATCGCTGGAACGTTTCCGCGCGAACTGGTCTCGCGGTGCGAGCGTCTGCGTGGTGATCGCTTCGGAGGGGTATCCTGGCAGCCCGAAAACGGGCGTGGAGATTAGCGGGCTCGACGAAGCGGCGCGCATACCCGGAGCCGTGGTGTTCCACGCCGGAACGCGGAAGGACGGCCCTGTTTTTCGCACCAGCGGCGGCCGCGTGTTGATCGTTAGCGCGCGCGGCGAGAATTTGGAGAGCGCCTGCCAGACGGTGTACGAGGCGGCAAGTAAAATCAGGATTGACGGTGCGTTTTACCGCCGGGATATTGCCAGACGCGCGCTCGGGGGCGAGGCGGGTGGAGCACACTTTGCTGCGGGGAAGTCAGCTGCGGGATCTCCGAAAAGCTGAGAAAATCATAGCAAGCATGCCGGCTCAGCCCCGCGGTGCCAGCTGGCGGCGATAATCTGACGAGGTGATGATGACGGAAAAAGGACGCGCAGTGGTTGGAATCGTAATGGGTTCTGATACCGATTTCCCCGTGATGAGCGAATGCGGAAAGACTCTTGCGAAATTCGGAATCGCCCACGAAATGGAAGTACTTTCGGCGCATCGCACTCCGCAACGCGCGCATGAATATTCAACGACGGCTGCGAGCCGCGGGCTGAAGGTGGTGATTGCGGCGGCGGGCGCGGCCGCGCACCTGGCGGGCGTGATGGCCGCCAGCACAACGCTGCCGGTGATTGGCGTGCCGCTTGGCACGAGCGCCCTGAACGGAATGGACGCACTGCTAGCAACTGTGCAGATGCCGGGCGGCATTCCAGTTGCGACGATGGCGATCGACAAGGCCGGAGCGGTGAACGCCGCGATTTTTGCAGCTGAAATTCTGGCGCTGGGCGACGCGGAAATCGCGCGTAAGTTAACTGCACACAAAGAAGATATGGCGCGCGGAGTGGCCGAGAAAAACGCGCGCATTCAGAAGCAGCTTTCTGAGAACAAATAGGCCAGCGCTGTCGTTCGTTTCGGCTCGCACCCGTGTTCGGCTCAGTGGGTGTGCGGGGTGGGTGCGCCCGGGGGACGGTTCTCGTGATGGATAGGTGCTGCGGGCGGGGGCGGCAGGACCCAGCTAAAACCAGTATCGGGGCGCAAGACGCCGAAAGTTTCGCGGGCATGCGGCGGGGCGACGGCATCGAGAACGGCGCGCAGGAATTGCGATGCGTCGGCCGCGCGCACTTTGTTCGAAGTGCCGTCCAGCAAATGCTGGGCGACTTCATTCATGGCTGGATCGGACTGCACGATGCGCTCGACGCGCGGGTCCTGTTGCTGCAGCAGTTTGAGTAGCGACAGCGAAGCGCCTTGTTGAGGATAGTCAAATTCCACGAGCGTGCGCGGCTGGCCCTTTTCCGGCGGCCAGAACTGCAGGTAGGTGGGGCCGTCAACTCGCGTGGTCCAAAAATCACCTTCCTGCTCTTCTTGGTCGATGCTGTATGAAAGCTGCCAGATTTCTGGGCCGTAGCCGGGGAAGTAGTCCACGACGATTAGCTGCGCAAACGGTTCTTTGGGCGGCAGGTTCAGCAAGCCATGAAGTGATTCCGCTAACTGGTTGAGACGCCGTTGGAGACTCTCGCCGGTGATCTCGATCTCGGCGGGCTGATCGCCGCCCTTAGATTGCCCGAGATGCGGCGGCGTGGCGACGGCATAGGTGTGGAGGCGCGGCAATTCCTGATCGAGCTCACCGATCTCCCGTTTCGATGGCGGGGACCACCAATCTACCGGGCCGAGAAAGACTCCGAATCGCTCGCTCGCGAGCTGCACCGGGATCGGGGGAATCGTGTGGACCTCGAGAGGATTTTCGACCGTGCCGACGAGGATCGCGTCTTTCACCACAGCGATTATCACGCGGCCTGCAGCGAGGTTTGCCACCACCTCGTGGTTATTGCCGGTCTCGCCAGATTGCGCCATTGTTCCCAGCGGGGCAGATAACAGCATTGCGGCGCACGCGATCAGCATCAGTGCTGTCGCAAGAATGAAAGCTTCGAGCCGGCGGGACGACGCACGGAACGCCCGACTGGAAAGCGAGAAAGGTCGTGCCCAGAGGCTCAACCGAAGGCCGAACTGCGCGAACAGCCTCATGCCATAAGTTACCACAGGCGCGGCTAGGGGTCGCGTATCAGGGTGCGTAGCGGCTCCGCGTCTAGTAGAATGTGTCGGGATTCGATTCCACGGCGTGAAGGGACATGGCCATACTGGACGCATTGCGAGGTTCAAAGCTGCGGTCGCCCGGCAGCATTCGTCATAAGGGCGAAAAAGTTTCGGACACTTTGGCGGCGCACGATAAATTTGTACGCGGCCAGAGCGGCGGCAAACGGGCGGATTTTTCCGGGGCGGATTTGTCACGCGCCGACTTCGGAGGGGCGAATCTGGCTCTGGCGGATTGCGGCGGGGCGAATCTTGAGGGCGCGAGCCTGCGCGACGCCAAGCTAAGTGCCGCCGACCTGAGCGGCTGCCAGCTTCGCCGCGCTGACCTGCGTAGGGCTGATTGCACGGAGGCTAATTTCAGCGGCGCCGATATGACCGAGGCACAGATCGGTGGAGCGGAACTGTTTCGCGCCAATTTGAGCGGCGCAATCTTGCGCCGCGCCGACTGCGGCGTTACCAATTTCCGCGAAGCGGACGTAGCTGGCGCCATTTTCGACGGCGCGAACATGAAGGCGGCGATTCTGCGCGAGACGAATCTCGACGGCGTGGATTTTTCGGGTGTCGATCTCTCGACGGCGCTTTTGCCGCGCGGGTATGACCCGAAACACGCTGTTTCGAAAGGCCAGTGACTCAAGCCTACCGGCGGAGTCTGGATCACCCGGAGCGACCAAATCAAAGGTGGAAATAGCATGGCGGACGCCTCCTGGATCACGGTGGAGGATTACAAGCTGCCGGCTGGATGGCTGAGTCCAGAGCGGGCGGCCGAGGGGGCCCGAGCATATTGCGAATTGCTGGAGAGCGGACAGATTCTTTTCTTTCGCGAGCCTCCCTTCGAATTCCCCGCCGCGGATCGCGAGTTTCTGATCTCGCAGCGATGGTCGGAATTGCGGATGCACAAGAACGTGTCCTATCGTCCGGGAGACGACACTCTGCGCGGGGTGGGCGGCGACGGAGCGACGGTGCAGCGCGTTCATTCAATCCTGCGCAACTACAGCGAGCAGTTGCTGCGATTTGCCGCTGTTTTTTTGGCGCCGTACGCAGGGAAGTGGATTGTCGATTTTTCGAGTTTCCGACCGCTGGAAGAGCAAGGCCGCGACCTGCCGCTGCACAAGCGCAACGATCTGCTTCACGTGGACGCCTTCCCGAGCCGGCCCACGCGCGGCGGACGCATTCTGCGGATCTTCACGAATTTGAACCCGTCGAAAGTTCGCGTGTGGAATACCACGGGCGCGTTCGATTCGCTGGCGCGGCGATACGCGGACGATGCAGGACTGCGCAAATTTGCCGCGCAGTCGGAGCTGAGCCGCACGATGAACGGCATAGCCGAAAAACTGGGCATCCGCAGCCGAGGACGCACGGCGTATGACGCGTTCATGTTGCATTTCCACGATTATTTGAAAGAGAATGCCGATTTTCAGCAAAAGTTTCCGAAGAACCGCATGGAATTTCCGTCGTTGGGGACTTGGTTGGTATTCACAGATGGCGTGGCGCACGCCGCTATATCCGGCCAGTACGCGATGGAGCAGACTCTACTGATTCCTCCCAGCGCGCTGGTAGCGCCGGAGCAAGCGCCGTACCGCATCCTCGAAACGATCGCTGGTCGGGCGCTCGTTTCGTAGCGCCGCTATTTTCCCGCGGCAAATTCCGCAGGATCTTCCACGCCATTACCTGCGCCGCGTCCTGCGCCTGGACGGCGGCGCGTCTCGATGCCAAGCCGCTTGATCTTCTGATTCAGCGTCGAGAGCGGCACCTGAAAACGTTCCGCAGCCTCGGTTTGATTCCAATGCGTGCGTTCCAGCATATCCACGATGATGCGTCGCTCCACTTCCTCAAGAATTTCGAAGAGCGAAGGCGCTGGCGCGGACGTGTGCGGGCCAACTTCGCCCGGCAGCGGAGGCAAGAACTCCGCCAGCTGCAGCCGCACGCCTTTTACCACTTCGCAGGTCCCCACGGTTTCCGGCAGCAAGTCGCAGTTCATCGAATCGCCGATGGAAAGTACCACGGAACGTTCAACGGCATTCTCCAACTCGCGCACGTTGCCTAGCCAGTCGTAATCCATCAGCAACTTCATCGCAGCGTTGGTGAATTGGCGCGGCGGTTTGTTATTCTCGCGGCAAAAGCGCTCGATGAAGCGCTCCACCAGCAGCGGAATATCTTCCTTGCGGTCGCGCAGCGGCGGCAGATTGATGGCGATCACGTTGAGGCGATGATACAAATCCTCGCGGAAGCGCCCCTCGCGAACCATCTTGCGCAAGTCTTCATTGGACGCGGCCAGGATCCGCACGTCCACTCTGATCGTGTCGGTGGCGCCAAGGCGCATGAACTCGCGCTCCTGAATCACGCGCAGCAGCTTGGCTTGGGTCTCAGGGCTAACGGTTGAGATTTCGTCGAAGAAGATAGTGCCCTGGTCCGCGACTTCGAAAAGTCCTTTCTTCGACGCGATGGCGCTGGTGAACGCGCCCTTCACATGCCCGAATAGTTGCGACTCCAACAAATCCGACGGGATCGAACCGGTGTTCACGGGAATGAAGGCTTTGTCTACGCGCGGCGAGGCAGCGTGAATGGCCTTAGCGATCAGTTCCTTGCCCGTGCCGCTTTCGCCGGAAATGAGCACCGTCGAGCGCGAAGGCGCCACTTGCGTCACCAAATCGAGCACCGCCAGCATCTTGTCGCTTTTGCCGATGATATTGGGAAAATTGTAGCGTTGCTTCAGCGCGCGCTTCAGTTGAACGTTTTCTTCGCGAAGCCGCCGCCCCTCGATGGCGAGCGAAACTTGCGTCACCAATTCGTCGTTGGACCAGGGCTTGGTGATGTAATCGTGCGCGCCACTTTTGAAGGCTGCGCGCGCCATATCGATCGAGCCGAACGCGGTAATCAGAATCACGGAAAGATTCGGGTCGCGGCGGCGAATTTCACGCAGCATGTCCAGTCCGTTGCGGTCCGGCAGGCTCACGTCGAGAAGGGTCAGGTCGTAAGGTTTGTCTTCCAGTTTGCGAAGGCCCGCTTCGGCGGTTTCGGCGAGCGTCACGTCGAAACCCTCGGACTTCAGCAGCGCTTCCAAGCCTTCGCGAATTTCCAGCTCGTCGTCAACGACGAGGATCGAACCTTTAGACATGTACTGCTTTCCTGGCCACGGGAAATTCCAGCCGGAAGGATGTGCCCTTGCCGGGCGTGGAGCGGACGTCTACCTTGCCCGCATGTTCTTTGATGATGCCATAGCTCACGGAGAGGCCCAGCCCGGTGCCGCGCCCCGTTGCTTTGGTGGTGAAGAATGGATCGAATATGCGATGCAGATTTTCTGGAGGAATGCCGGCCCCGGTATCCGTCACTTCAATTTCCACCGAGCCATTGAAGGCCCCCGTGCGAACTTCCAGCATTCCGCCGCCGGGCATGGCGTCCCGCGCATTCATGAAAAGATTCAGAAATACCTGCTGAAGTCGCGTGGTGGAGCCTAAGATCGCGGGCAGCGGCTCCGAATATTTCTTGGCCACCGAGATATGCGCGGTCTTGAACGGGTGCTGCACGAGCGTCAGCGTTTCCTCCACAATGACGTTTACGTCCACTTCCACCGCCTGCGCGCCGCCGGTACGCGAAAAATTCAGCAGGTTATTGACGATCTCGCTGGCGCGGAACGTCTGCTTCACGATCCGCTCGATCGTCTTTTGCCGCGGATCATCCGACGGAATCTGCTTCGCCAGCATCTGGATATAATTGGAAATCACCGCCAGGGGCGTATTCACTTCATGCGCCACACCCGCGGCCAGCAGCCCGAGCGAGGTGAGCTTTTCTGTCTGCACTAGCTGATCTTCCAACCGCACGCGTTGCGTGATGTCGTCCAGCAGCACCAGCCGTCCAAGTTGTGCGCCGTCCTTGCCCAGCAGCGGCGCCACCGACGCATTCACCACAATGTGCCGCCCACCGCGCGTGTGCACGTAATGCTTGTAAATTCCTGCGACATGATCGCCGGCTGCGTGCGCGGCAATTTCGCGCGACAGGTCGAGGGGCAGCGCGTCTTCCAGTTTACGGCCCAGCGCCTCGCTCTTTGGGACGTCGATTAGTCCTTCGAGCTGCGAGTTCCACGATTCCACGCATCCATCGAGGTCCGTGGTGGCCACTCCAATGCGAAGCGATTCCACGATGTTCTCGCTGAAGTCCTTCAAACGCTCCACCTGCGCGGCCTTTTGTTCAAGCGACTCATAAAGCCCGGCATTTTCAATGGCGATGGCCACGTATCCGGCAATCGTGGAAAGCAGTTCCAGGTCCTCGCTCGAAAGATAATCGCCGTCGACGGTCTTTCCGAGACCGAGCACCGCCACGGTGCGCTCGCGAAAACGGCACGGAATGAAGTAATTTAGATCAAGCTGATCGAGGGTGCGGCGAGCGCTCTCAGGCTCCTCTGCAGCCACGCGCCCGGATTCAAAAAACAGGCAGCCACGTTCGAGTGCTGGACGCCCACTCGCCTTCAGAAAACCTAAATCCAGCTCTCCGTCGCTTTGTACACCCATCGCGCGCGCTAGGGAGAATCCCCCGCGTGCCTTGGGATCCTCCAGGAACACAGCAAGCCGGTCCACAAGCAGCGTTTGCGAAATGCGATCGAGCACCGAGCCGAGCATCGGCTCCACGCGTACTTCATTTGTCAGCGCCCGGCCGAATTCGATCAGCGTGCGACGATAGTCGAGGCGGTCGCGATAGAAGAAGTGGTCAAGGCGCGTCTGCACCCAGTCGCGCAGCGGCTGAAACAGAAACGCGGCGACCACAATCGCTATCACCGTGCTGGCCGGGCCCGTCGGCCCGCTGGTATGGAAAAGTTCGCCAATTACCGCGATAGCCGCAAAATAGACGGCGACCACTCCGGCCGTTGCAAACGTGTACGCCAGGCCGCGCTTGAAGATGATATCCACGTCCATCAGCCGGTAGCGAACGATGGCGTAGCCGAAGCACAGCGGAATCAAAATCAGCGAAAAGACTGACAGCTGCGTCCACCGCGGAGGCGTATCCACGAACAAGCCCGGCAACGCGTAAATCGCCAGAAATGGCACGATTCCCGCGAACGTCCCACCCGTCACCCATTTCAGCTGCTGCCGCAGGATTCCGTTCGGAGCACGCAAATAACTCGCCAGGAATATTCCCGCCGCCAGCAGGAAGTACACACCCACGTACGCAGTTTCAATTCTGTCTAGGATCATTCCAGACGTCACGGAGGGCATGAAATCCAGCCAAGCTTTGGCGACCATTACATGCAGCGCCAGCAGTGCCAGGGGCAGGCTATATACAGCCGTGAGCTTGACCCACAGCGAGCTGCGCCGCTCGGGGAAGACCAGAGCGAAATGCACCAGCAGCGCGGGCTGCAAAAGCAGTGCCGCCGCATTGCTCCAGTAGATGATCCAATCGAACGAATTCAGTTTTCCGGTGTAATGAAAGCTATAGAGAATGAACGAAACCAGGCAGAAGACGTAGAAATGAATCGCGCGCGGTGCGTTCCATCGCCGGACGAAAATGAAGAGTCCGATGAAAAGATATAGCAGAGCTGTGATTCGAAGATAATTCTGAAGGGATGCCTCATTACGCCGCGGGGCCGTTACGATCGGAACGGTGAACGTCTCGCCATCGCGCCTGATTTGATACGGAACTTCCGCCCACACTCCGGCGCGCCAGAGAACGCGGGTTACGTCCGTGGCGTTGCGAATCGGCACGCCTCGAACGCTTTTAACGACGTCGCCTTTTTCGACTCCGGCGAGATCGCCGGGCGAGCCAGGTGCCACACGCCAAGCAACCACGCCCTGTGCCGAAGCAATCCACGTTACGCCGTCGCCCGGTACAGTTACGCGGGACCGCTGCTGAAAGTTGAGGGCGGCGAACACAATCGCCGCCACCGTCAGCAACGCCAGTACCGCAGCCCCAAAGCGAATTCGCAGCTGGCCATTCATCGACACTACCACCCCGCCATTTTTACGATGCCAGCACGTTCAATTCCAAGGACCGTAGGTAGCATGCCTACCAAATAGCTGATTCGCCGAGGCTTAGGCCATGAGCGAACGGCCATCCGAGGACATGTACCATTTTACGGAAATCCTGTTTCCAATTCCGGTAGGCCCGGAATTAGAATTGGAAGCTCAAGCCCCCTCGGATGTATCGGTAAGACGGCACCAAAACCACGTACCCATCGCGCGTGGCGACCTGCACGTAGCCCTGCGCCAACAGGTTTCCGATATCGGCCTGGACTTCCATGTGGCAGGGGAAAACACTCGGGAGGGGCTGCCGAATTTCCATACTCAGATAAGGGTCGACGTGATACAGGGACTCGCCGTAGGGATCCTGGAGCGAAACAGTTCGTCCATCGAGCCACTCATATCCGGCACTCAATCTTGTATGCAGGTACGGCAGTTTGCTCGAAACCCGACCCGCGACGCTCTGCCGGTACCGCGTCGCCAGTTGGCTGCGCAACGAACCGCTCGCGTCCGCTCCGTTAACGGGTGACAGCGCTCCCGCATAGGCGTAAACGAGCGTGGTCGCGAGATTGCCTGAGAACTTCTCGCGATACGCGATTCGCGCGCCGGTGGAACTGGACTGGCCGCCGTCATATGCGAACGCCTGCGAAAAATAGTCCTGCAGGACGTCTGGGCCAACTTGATCGCCACGGCCGATTACCGCCGTCTGGTTGGACGAGTCGTGAAAAACGGCCGCGGAAATATCCGCTCGCGAACCGAGCTGGCGCCGCACCGCCAGCTCTTCATGAAGGTCGTCCTCGAAAACGGGCTCGCCGCGATGCACTAGGAGTATCGGAAATGCGTCCAGCGTATCGGCGGCGGATTGCATTGCGCCTTCCGCCGTTCCGTCATCCCATGGGCGCGTCGCGATCGCTAGCGACGTCTCCCAATTGGGGCTGATCTGAATCGCCACCTCGCCATGCGGCCGCACGGTAGATGTGGTACCACCGAACCCGGCCGTCAACAGCTCCGCGCCGTACCGGACGCTTACGCGGTCTCCCAGCATGAATTGATCGTCGTGCGTTAGCCGCAATCCGCGAAACTCTGGACCGGTTGGACCCAGCCGCGTTTCGCGTACCAAAATCGTCGTTACTGGGCCGGTACCAGGACCATCGGAGGGCAGTAGCTCGCCGGCGAAACCCGCCGATGAAGACGCCTCGTCGTAGCTGAATTGGCCAGCCACCAGCAGATGGCCGCGAGATCCGAGATCAAGGTCGTAAACCACGGCAGTTGCAGTAGAGTTAGGAACGTTCGCCACGGATCCAGGATTATCCGAGCCCGAGCTCAGCAGTAAACCGCCGCGAATCGATTGCCCGTTCGAGCTCCCGTCCGGTTTCGGAGTGGCGCCAAGCGGGACACCGGCATCCTGCCAGCGAAGCACGGATCGCGTCGCGGCGGAGCTGCGCAGCACCCACGTCCAATCATCGGATGAAATCGTCTCGTCAGGCGGGCGACGGAGCTTCTCAAAAGAGGAGAAAACCGTGCCCAGCATGATCTGAAGGACGGTAGCACGCTCTGCCTTTACGCGGACGTTCCGGTCCAAGGCCGGAAGGAAACCGGCAAGTGTTACTTGGATTGAGTAAATACCGATCGGAAGCGCTGTGGACGCAAAGCGGCCGCGATCATCGGTTAGCAGCTTCACCGACGATCCGCTCAGTACGGCATCCGGAGTCAGGAGAACGGTGGCACCCATTTGCGGCGTGCCGGCGGAGTCTACCACCACGCCAGAAACCCTGCCGCCGCGAGCCGCCATAGCGGGTCCGGCGAGCAAGCACACCAGAAACCCAAGACCGGTCGCGCGGATGGTTTTGCCGCTCGAAATAAAATTCAACTGCTTTATCTCCCCTGCGTAGAAGTCGCAGGCAAGGGTCTGATCGTGAAATTGGCCGTTGGAGTAATGGTCTGCTTCGCGAGATTATCGGTCACCGCGATTTCGAGCTTGTACTTTCCGGGAGCGAGCGACCCAAGCGTCATCTTTTTTTCCAGCGTCAGCTCTTCGCCGTGCTCTGGCAATTGGCTGGGCGGAAGATCGAATTTCAGCGCTGGAGTGGTTGCGTTGTCCTTAACCACTCGGAGTTCGACGGAGGTATTGGCTCGGTTTGTCTTGTCGTTAACCTTCAGGTTATACACCTGCAGAAAAATGCCCATTGATTGATTTGACGTGAACGTGTGGTTCAGCTGCGGCTGTACCTTCACGTCGCCGAGGACGAACTGGCCGACGCCGATGTCCCTCATCGAGACCGGTTGAATGTCGTCGGCAAGGATCAGGGAACTGGCGCTCAATGTGTCGTCCTGATAACGCGGAACGGGCAGGCGAGTATTGACCACACCGACGTTGCCGCTGTTCACGTCCTTGATTACGATGTCCAATTCGTACAAGCCTGGCGCCAGCGGTACTGCTTTCTGATAAATGCGCGACGTGCCAATCGCGTGCTGCAACTGATCCGCAGCGTAATCAGCACGCAGGGTGTCTTCGAATGTCTGCACCACGCGCCCCGTCATGCTGGTGATGCGCGCAAACAAGTTCATGGATGCGCTGTCTACGCCGTCTTTCTGTTGGAATGTGAGTTGCTTCACCGGGATTTGCACGGTGATCGGTACCAAAACGGTATCGGACGTGATTCGCAGGAAATCGTAATGATAGTCAAACTTTAGTTGGTCGCGAACCATGTGGGACGTGACCACCGCCTCAAGGTCCTTGAACTTCACCGGCGGCGGCCTCATGATGTTGGCGTATTGCTCCAGCCGGTTGAACTCTTCGTCATTCGAATTCAGCGGCGTGCCAAGCTCGTTCTCCGCCATATTGGTGCCGTCGGTATTGCTGAAGCGCTGCGATTTGCTCGCCAAGCCCATCGATTCCGCCATCGTCAGGCCCGCTCCCGGTACGTGCAGCAGAGCGTCCTTTTCGCTTGGGTCCATCGTCAAGTGGTACTCGCCGGTGCCAGTAGGGTCGACGAACTCCAGCTCCACGTTTTCGCCCATGCCCGGCAGATAACGGTAGCGCCAGTCTTCGTAGGGGTAGGTCGTGGTTTCTCCGCCGCCCTGATCCATGGGCCGGTCCCACGTTCCGCCCGTTGGATGCGAATCGATCTCATCCGGCTTTCCCCACATGATGTAGATCTTGCCGCGATCTGTTTTCCAGCCTGGAATGCCGGAAGCAAAATGCTCGTTGGCGTAGGCGATGCGCCGATAGTACTCCTCTTTGTAGGTGTTATCAGGAGAGTCAGGATCGGGATTGCGACGCTGCCAGAAAGCCTCGATGAACTCTTCGCGCTCTTCATTTGTTTGAAGGTGCAGGAATGCGCGGCGCTCTTCCGGGGTGATGATATAGATCACATCTTCGTCGAGCCAGCGCTTGTACTGCGGGCTTAGCTCTTTATAGAGCTCGCGCTCGCTCTTTTTTTCGGTGCTCGATTTCTGCTTTTGATCTCGGTCCTGATTGCCAGCGTGGCGAGCGGCCTTGGCCAAACCGGGGACTGTACACACCAAGAACGCCGTCAGAAAAACTCGCGGGAATGCTTTAACCGGCCAACCCATCGGATTGCCTCTTTGCGATTAGAAATCCTAACCTGTACCGAAGTACAGGTCAATCAATCTTTGCCCCATGAACAAAACTATGCCATTTGGAGCCGATTGCAGTCGAAGGGGTTGCCCCGGCGTTCAGGCGGCCTTGGTGGGAACCAGCTCCAGTACCGGCCGGATTGTCAGTCCCGTCCCGCCAGGCTTACAAAGTCGCTAATTGCCTTTCCGCCAGAACACCGTCGAAGGTAAGATAGTGACGCGTGTGCCGCTTCCGGTTTGGATCTCCTGGGGCCGTGCGGAGTTGCGGCGTGTGGGGACAAAGGCCTAAAGGCTGGGTCGGGTCTGATCCGGCTGGCATTGAATCTGCTTAACCGAAACATTCAGTCCCGCCCGCGCGTATTAATGTCGTGGGCCAGCGTGCGGCCCGCAAGGTTCATTCCTAAGGTTGGTGCGATGAAGACATGGCAAAAGGCAGCAATCGGAATCTGCGCGGGTGTGGCCGCCATCGGCATCGTTTGGTACAGCGTATACGAGATGAACGCGGGCGTCGTTACGGTGCAGACCGGGCGCGCGGTTCGTCAAGACCTGACTTCCGTGGTGACAGCTTCGGGCGAAATTCGTCCGAAGAACTACACCAACGTGCTTGGTCAGGGACTGGGCATGATAACAAGCATTGCGGTCCAGGAAGGCCAATACGTTAAGAAAAACGACGTGCTGTTGCGTCTGGATAACATCCAGCCCGGTGCCGACGTGCAGGCGCAGAAGGACACGATCGACGCGGCGACCTCGGCGATGAAAGCGGCCGCGGCTAACTACGATTCGTCGCTCGCTAATCTGCAGCAGCAGCAAGCAAACCTTCAAAAGGCCAAATTCGACTGGCAGCGCTCGCAGGAACTTTACAAAGACCAGCTGATCGCCAAGCAGGATTACGACGCGAGCAAGGCGACGTATGACAGCACAGCCGCAGCCGTGACTGCGGCGCAAGCGCAGCTGGCCGCGAGCAACGCGTCGCGCAGTCAGGCGCGGTCTAATCTGGAGCAGGATCAAGCCGTGCTGACGCACCAGCAGGACATCCTGAACAAGACCATTTACCGAGCGCCAATCGCCGGTATCGTCAGCTACATCGCTGTTCGCGTGGGCGAGAACGTGGTGCCCGGAATACAGAACGCGCAGGGCAGTTTCCTGATGACCATTTCTGATATGAGCGTGGTGACCGCGGAAGTGATGGTGGACGAAACCGATATCGTCAGCGTGAAGGATGGGCAGCCGGCGGGCGTCTCGATTGATGCGCTGCCGGGGAAAACCTTTAAAGGTCACGTGACAGAAGTGGGTGAGCTGGCCATCCTGCGCACATCCGGCGAAGCGGCCATGGAAGAGGCGACTGCCGATACGCAGCAGGCTCGCGATTTCAAAGTGATTGTGACGCTGGATCATCCGCCAATTTCATTAAGACCGGGACTTTCGGCGACCGCCAAGATTCAAAC
>JBAWEZ010000039.1:0-56338 GCA_049591475.1 Candidatus Acidiferrales bacterium | reverse complement strand
CTCCCGCGCCACGACGTGCGAATACCCCCGCGCCTCGACGTGCGAAGACTCCCGCGCCTCGACGTACGAAGACCCCCACGCCTCGACGTGCGAAGACCCCCACGCCTCGACGTGCGAAGACCCCGACGCCACGACGTGCGAAGACTCCCGCGCCACGACGTGCGAATACCCCCGCGCCTCGACGTGCGAAGACCCCCACGCCTCGACGTGCGAATACCCCCGCGCCTCGACGTGCGAAGACCCCCACGCCTCGACGTGCGAAGACCCCCACGCCTCGACGTGCGAAGACCCCCACGCCTCGACGTGCGAAGACTCCGACGCCACGACGTGCGAAGACTCCCGCGCCCTCCAATATCCGGCTCGAACAATCGCGATATCTTTTGCATTAAGGATCGCGTCGAATTCCGCTTGCGTCGTTGCTTCTCTGCGCGTGTTCATCAGAACGTACTCCCGGAGGCTATACATTTATTCAAATGCTGATCTCCCATCTCTGGATGATCGTTGAAGCATTCTTTAGAACGGGGGCGGATCGCCATCGTCGTCCTCCTTCTCCGGCGCGCTCGCGTCTGCCTTGCGCGCTTCCCACGCCGCGAACTTCTCGCGATACCGCTTAGCGTCCTGCGGCGACATCGGCTCGTACCCGGCGTATTCAATTTTCGTGTCGATAATCGGTTTCAAGTCCTTAGTCAGTTTGGGTGTTTTGTCAGCGTTTAGGCGCGCTTCCTGCTTGGTTCCAATCCACCAGTACGTGCCATCCAGTTCCTCAGGCTGCGCATCGTAGTCGGTGGTTTCGTCGTCGATAATCCCGGCGCGCGTGAGCACGATTTTCGTTCGTTTGAGGCCCGCTTCACTAAAAGGGAGGTTGTCGGTTATCCAACGCCCGATGTACGGACCATCTAGAACGGTTGCCTTGACACGCCACTTCTCGTCACCCGCGACCGTTTTGAGGGTCGCCGCGTTGCCGTCGGCGTCCTTCACCGCTCCGCCCTGCGCATCAACCTGCTTGTTCGTCACCGCGAGCACGCACGGATATTTCGCGATCGGTAGCGGCTCGAAATTCGACGAATCAGCCACCCGACTCCAGTTAATTTTCATCCTTTTCGCCTCCCCGTCGGCCCGCGCGTAGGTCGTCATCCTCGCGCATCCCGCCGCGATAGTTAGTTTTGAGCGCCTGTTCGCGCAGGTGCGTATCGCGATGCTGCGCGCACACGTACCCGTGAAGCTTGCAGACGTAACTTGATGTCAGTTGGTTGCCGCATCCGCACATTTCCTAGCCCTCTCGGTTAATTGCCGATTTCCGGCCTTTGCGTTTTGATGATTCGTCGGACGCACGAATCACACACGAACACTTCGCGGCCACCTAACGCGAGCATCACTGCTTCACCCGCCGTCCGCGGATTCACGTCGCCCATCGGGTCGCAGCAACAAGCGCAGAGCGCGATAGATTCATCAGCCCGATTGTCGATGCCGCGAATAAACTCCGCGAGAAAATTACGAAGTTCAATTAGAGATTCTCCCTCGTCTATCCGCTCGATTGCGCGCGCTACAAACATGGCCGCAGCGGCAACACGATGTTGAGCAAGTCGTTTATACAAACTGTCAGGACTCATGCCGTCACCTCCCCATAGGACTTTTTGAACACACTCAACGTCGCGTCAGCCGCCGCCGCGTCAAGGTCCGCCAGTTTCTCCGCGCCGTACTTCGCCAGCGCCAGCTTGACCCGCTTCTCCGGCACGTCGTGGACGCGGATGAACGTTTCGAGCGGGCTTTCGTGCGGGTCGATGACTTCGAGGCCTGCGGCCCGCTGCGTCTCTGCTGGCGTCGTGGGAGCAGGCGCGGGCGTCACCGGCGCATCGGGAGCCTTGCGCGGACGCCCCGGTCGGCGTGGCTTGTACCCCTTAGCGTGGATCGCGCACATCCAGAAGGTCGAGCCGTTAAGTTCAATCGTCTCTACCGGCTCCGCGACACACCCCTTCATCTGACAGCCCGCAGGCTTCTCGACGGTGGAAGGGTGACCAGCCGTACCGGACGCCTCCGGCTGGTCGTTTAACGACTCGTGGTGTGCGGAGGGAGGAATTTCCGCGTCCGTAGTCGAGGCTGGAGCCGCGTTACCTGTGTCGGTAACGACAGCCGCTGAATCGAGTTTTACGCGCACAGCGGTCGTCTCTACGACGCCCGCGCCCGCGATGCGCTCGATGTCGTCAGGGTCATAAGCCGGGACGCCGAACGCGAACCGGATGCCCTCGTTGCGCGCCTTCACGTAAAGCTGATGCGTCGGCATCGCGGTCCACACGTCGGTTTTGCGCAACCATTCCCGGAGCACCGCGCGATATACCACCGGATGCGTGCGCCCGCGAACATAGGTCCGCGACGTGATCGCGACCAGCGCGCCTTTGTCATCGTACTCGTACTCGATTTCTTGGCCGTCGTAATTCGCCTGCCGGTTCGCGATCGCCGACCAGCCGTCTACCTGGACGCCGATACTCATGCGCCCGTCGGTGCCGAGAAAGGCGTAGCATTCCTTCGCGAGCGGGTTGAGTCCGTACTGTTTCGCGAAGCTCAGCAGCATCAAGAGTTGCGCGTCAGACGCCGCGCCTTTGAAGCACTGGGTTTTAACGGCGCGAGTCATGTCCTCGACCGTCATCGCGTAGTCGCCCGCGACCTGAGCGAGCAGTTCACTGGCCATAAATTTCCTCCCTGTACCTTTGCGTCATTTTAACACTTAATGGGCGTCTTTTGGGCGACCGCCCTTGATTCCTACGTACCTACGCTGGTAACGAAAATTCTTCAAAACCACCCGTTTCGCTTGCGCAAATGTGATCATCGTTCATCATTGAAAACTCGTTGGATTGGATTAGGAATCCTGTGCTCTATCCATCTGAGCTAACGGGGCGACCGCGAAAACAAAGGACTTTTACGCGAATAGATCACTTGGTTAGTTACTCTTTGGGCGTGTTTTGGGCGAGCCACGCTTTTATCGCCGCCGATCTCGACTCGAAGGACTGACGAATGACGCCATGCTCCTTTCGCCACTCTTCAAGTTTCAGCAACGGCTCATATCCTTTACACTCACACCGTGGATAACGACAGCCACCAAAGCGTAGGTCATCCATCGCAGGGCCGACCCGCGTCACATGCCAATTGCGACCACATCCGCATCGTTCACAAAAAACCGGATAATCGCGTAGTCTCATCGAATCGCCCTCACTTTCGACTCCTCAGGCGCGCTCCCAACAAACGCATCGGTCCGCTCCATCGCGTTCCGCATATCGTCCACTTTCACAATCGCGTACCGCGTCAGCATCGACATTGTGCGATGTCCTGAGATTGACATGGCAGTGATCGGGTCAACGCCGCCCTGAATCATGTTCCTGATGCCGCTGCGCCGCAAGCAATGCAGCACGTGGCCCGCGAAGCCCGCGTCCGCGCACGCCTGCGCCCATGCCCTGCGCACCGGCGACGTGCCCCCACGGAGCCTGAGAGCCTCGCCGTCGCGATGGAACACGTAAGGGCAGTCCAAGCGTCGCCGCGTGCGCGCACGCTCGATAATCGCCCACCATTTGTCGCTCAAGCCGATCGTGTGCGGACGCCCGCTTTTTGTCGTCTCGGCCCGTGCGCTCACGGTCTTGCTCGCGAAGTCAATGTCACGCCACTCCAGCGCCGCAACCTGGCCCTGCCGCCAGCTCGTGCCGTACATGAACGCGATAGGGTCGCGGAACTCCTCGGGCAGCTTCGCGAGCACAGCCTGAAAATCGGCCTCGGACAGGAAATCGCGGCGCGCATTGTTTTCGCGCAGCATCGCGATTTTCGGCTTGCGGGATAACTCGCACAGGTTGGCCGCGCGGCGCACGACCGCCAACTCGCGATTGATGGTCGCGGGCGCGGCCTTTTCGCGAAGCCGTTGCGCCACGTACTTCTCGACTATCTCGGTCGTGATTTCCGGCGCGCGCATGTCCTTGAAGAATGGTTCGAGATGCGCGAGCCGCACGGATAAGTCGTTCGCGCGCAGCCCCTTGACAACATGGTCGTGTTTCAGGCGCTCGATCATCGCTGCGAAGGTCAATCGATCCTCGCTCGCGTCGTAGCCGGCGCCGATCCGCTTGAGCACTTCGCGAAGTTTGCGCTCGGCGATCGCGCGGCTGTCGCTGTGGGAACTGCGCTTGTGCTCGCGCCCGCGATGCGACCATGCATAATAAAAAGGCCCGTTGGGGGTACGCTGAAAAACTCGACCAGCCATTGTTGTGTCCTCACGACGCCTGTTTAAGTTGCCGCCGCTCCCACATCCCCAACTCCCGCGCGCTCGCGAATATGCGCCCTTTGTCGCGATAAAGGAAAGGGTAGCGCCCATCGTGCAGCCCTCGCCGCAACGTCTGGACCGACCGCCGCATCCGCGCCGCGCATTCCCCTAGCGTCAGAACCTTGTCCCGCGCTTCGCGCATCTCCTCCGCACGTTCCCGCGCGAGATAAGCGTCCAGCTTCCCCGCCGCGTGGCGTATCTCCGCGATAATCAAGGCTAATTCTGAACCGGCTTCGCTCTCGTCTGCTTCGCTCTGCTTTGCCATGTCACCCTCTGCTATGACTTTGCTGCGACGCTCGGAATCCTAGTGACGAAAATATCCGCTTGTCAACAGATAAACGCCCTTTGTGTTCGCAGGATGGTATTTTCTGTGGATAACCATTCGGTTGACACGAATTCGCGTTTACGGCAGAACTTAACCCATGAAACGCACTAGCACCCACATGACCCTTGGACGGGCCAACCGCCTGCGCCGCGTTTTTGGACTCCGGGAATTCCCTGACCGGATACCTTACGACGCCCATTGCGGACTCGACCTGCCCGATTATATGACTGCGAAGGAAATCACCATGATTGCCGCCGGAGCCGCGATGTCCTTGGCAATAAATTCGCCGTGGTACATCGGCGATCTGCTTAATTGGCTCAAGAATCATCGCGATGCGCCTATCTCTTACTCCACCATCGTCACGCGTTTGCGAACAACTGGCCGCTACGGCGAGCAAACCCTTTCCAATTACATGTCTGTGTCGCGCGCCATCCCCTTGCGAGAGCGGCACATAAATTTGAGTTTCCGTCACCATGACGTGGTGCGCTCTCGCTGGTTGCCGCCTGCCGTCCGCAAGGAGCTTTTGGACCGGGCCGAAAGCGAGAAACTTAGCCCGAACGACCTCACGCATCAACGCGAGATTTATCGGCGGACGTTGGGCGGTGCGAGCGATCGCGGCGCGTTGCGCAGCCAAGTGGCGGAAGCGGCGCGACGCCTGCACCGAAGCGCGATTGGCGACGAACATGTCTTTGCCGACCAATACAGCGCCGAAATTCACGCCATGCTGAAATTGCTCGATTCGTATCGCGGCATCGGAAAGCCGCGCCAGAGGAAAGTGCTGAAAGTCAAACGGACGAAACCCAAATAGCCGCACAGCAGCAGCGTCCCGCGCACTCCGCCCACCTGAACTGATTCCCTCCATCCCTCTCACCGCATCGAGGAATACCACTCGGTCATCCTTGTTGTCAATACCTGTGGTAATTTTATGGTTTTACTTGCGCTGGCAAATCTGTTAGGTTCTCGATTCATGGCGATAACAATCTTCCCGAAGAAGAAGCAGCGGTCGAATTCCGCGCGCGGCAGCGGGCATCAGGCGCGGTTGTCGGAAGCGACGCACCAGAAGTTGACCGCCCTCAGCCGCGAGAGCGGATACGCGATATACGAAATCATCGAGATCGCGGTGTCGAAAGTCCGCGTCGGGCGCTCGCGATGACCCATACGCACGTATGCGCCGACTGCCACGCAGCGTTTTTCTGCGCGTGCGGGTCACCTAATGAAATGCGCGACGTGCGCTTGTGCGGAGACTGCGCGCGTGAGCAACGCAAACTCAACGCCGCGATGGAAATACCGCGCCGTCACGCGAAGAGGAGAATGAGGATTAGGTAATGAATGACGCCGACAAGAAGCCAATCGAAACGCATCCAGTGCAAAATCATGTTCGCACCCGAGACGCACGATGTCCGACAACCGTCACCTTACGTGCTTACGAGGTGTACTGTGAGGTGTTCCGCCCCCAGGAAGCCCTTATCACGGGTGGATGCCGAGGCGGGTTCGGTGTAGGTGAATTGATCGCGTTTCTTTACGCACACTCATTTCCACGAGCGGAATGGCGCGACAGGTTCGATGAAGCCATGAAAGGTATGAGGTTATGAATGACGCCGACAAGAAGCTGCTGGCACTGGCCGAGAAGGCTACGCCCGAATGGGAAGTAGTATTACATGACGACCCACGCGGGCAACCCGTTCCCTTCTATGTTGGATTGATAGCTACATTCGAGTACTGCGGCAGATATATCGCGGTTGTCGCTAAAGGCGGCTACGTGCCCAAAGAACAATGGGAAGCGAATGCGCGTTACGCAGCAGCCGCCGCCAACGCCGTGCCAAAGCTCATCGCAGAGAATGAACGGCTACGCAAGCACATCAAGGCCGCACACGCGATCTGCGAAGTCGTCGCCTGCAAGGATGAGCCTGTGGGAAGAGCTGCGCAACGCTGGCTCACCGCAGACGATGCCGCCGCGAAGGAGTCATCCCATGAATGACACCGACCGCGAGAAATGGAAACGGGTTGCGACGAGGATCGGTGTGTGGAAGCCCCATCGTTGTTCCGACCCATCCGACCCCGCGATGATCGTCGCGATGCTGGACTATCTGCTTCTAAAACGCGGCTGCGCGCTTAGTCACTTCGATGGGTTACTATCGGTGGAGGTTCCGCACGCGAACCAAATGAAATATGACAAATCAAAACAGATAGGCATTGAAACGGACGATACGCCGGAATCACTTCACGCCGCCCTCATCAACGCAATCGACGCGCTGCCGGAGGAGGCTCACAATGGCTGATGCAATGACACCGAAGGGACTGGCGGAAATGCGGAAGAAGTTGCGTATGTTGCGAATTAACGGACTTGCTATTGACGACGTGGTTGAGTTACTCGCCGAACGCGACCGGCTCGCGGCGGAAAATGAACGGCTGCATAAGGCGATCTCTGACGCCATATACGTTATCTCGAAGACGCAGGAGAATCTATGTTAGTGGGCCGAGTGGGGAACGCTTACGGGACTATCAAAAACGCCATCAAGGCCCAGCCGTGACGCCCGACACCACCCTGTTGCGCAGGCTGGTGGCGCGGCTGGACGAGACTGGCGGCCTGCTGCTGGAGGCCACCGCAGGCACGCAGGAGAGCGCGCGCATGGCGTCGTGCCTCGACGATAATCACCGCACGCTGGCGGAGGCGCGCAAGGCCCTCGCGGAACAGGGAGCGGCGGAGTGAGGGAGAAGCACACCAGCTCGCTGGGGGAATCGCTCTGCCGCCGCAACAAGTATTCCGCGATCAAGACGGTCTGCGGCGCGGCGCACAAACACGACTCCAAACGCGAAGCCGCCAAGTGCGACCAACTGCATTTAGCGGTCAAGGCTGGCTATATAAGCGCCCTGGAATTTCAGGTGCCTTACCAGCTATTCGGCTACTCTATGGCGACCGGCGAACGCCGCCTCATCTGCAAGTACGTCGCCGATTTCCGCTATCTCGACTCGGGCAAAACGGTCGTGATGGACGTGAAGGGAATGCGGACGCCGATCTACAATCTCAAGAAGAAGCTGATGTTGGCGTGTTGGGGAATCGAGATTGAAGAAGACGGGATCGCCCGGAAGCGGTCCTAGGCAACCCTGAGCCAGTTGTACAAGGCGGCCGGGCTGGTCACGCTGCCCCTGAGCTGTGCAGGTAGCGCAAGCCACGTATCTAGGAAGTCTGAGGCCAACTCGCTGCACCAAACCCCCTGACCGCTGGCGATCAGGTCCGAGAGCCGATGCTGTCCTAGCGCCTCCTCCAACTCCACCATGCTCATCCCTAGGACGCCGCATAAGTCGTACTCGGTCCCCAGATAACGCGCCTCAATCGACCGCAGGGCCACAGAGAGCGGTATCTTCGCGAGTCCGGCTGGCGCACGGAACACCCGCGTCGATAGCGTCGCATACTCGTTCGCCGGCCGCAGAGCCACACGCGGGAACACCGCCTCGAGAATGGCGTCCTCCGCGAAGATGAAGGCGTGGGAAGGCGCGAAAGCGGGGTCGGTTAGTTCACCGCCGATGCGCTCGGCGTCGCGGATGGCGTCGCTCAGCAGCCCCACGCCTGCCAGAAGGCCAACGTCGCCGGGCAGCGCGTCCTGATACGGTATCTCGATGAAGCTAGGCATCGATCGCCTTTTGCGCAGCGTTGACGACGCCGCCCTTATCCTGGCCTTTGCCGACGTGGTAAGCCGACAGCGCCGTGAGCCCTGAAACGACCGCAGGCCACGAGAAATAGACCCCTGCGGGGCCAGCCGCCATCACGGTCGCGTAGCCGGTCGCGAAGGCGATCGCGCTCCACAGAATCGTGTTCCAGTCCATCAGTTCGTCACCGCCTGCAGGTCCGCTACCAGCGCAACCTGATTGAATCCGCTCGGAGCCATGCCGGTCGCGTTCAGCCACGCGCTCGACAACTCCGCGTGCGCCTCCTCGACCATCGGCCCCTGCGGATGCGATGCCCACCATCCGGGAAGCGTCGGGAACCGCTTAGCCCAAGTGATGATCCAGATCGTGCCGTCGGCGTCGTACTTGACAGCGCAAACGTCGTGCAGGCCAAGGACGGTCTGATCGCCAGTGCCGTCCCAGGGATGCCCGGCGTCGAATTGATCCTGCATCGCCTGCGTACACACGATGCCGAGCCGGACCGCGCCGAAAAGCTGGACGCCCCATTTGACGTGATCGAGATTCGTGGGATCGATATTCGCTGCCGCGTCGTCCCTGTAGCCGAGAAACGGCGTCGCTTCGAGGTCGCTGATGATGCTCAACTCGTCCGCGCCCTGATCGGTCGGGTTGTCGCCGTTGGCGTCGGGCTTGGCGTTGGGATCGAAGCCGGTATCCAGCGAGTAGCGTGCGCCGACCTGCGCGGTTGTCGGGATCACCAGAGTCCCTGCGTTCGCGGTCCTGAGCATGAGCTGATGGCCCGTGTCCGCCTCGGTACAGTCGCCCCACTGATCATTGCCCATCATGCCCCAGTCGCCGCCGGTAGCCTTCTCTACGGCGCTAACGTAGTCGGCGCTGGCTATCAGAGCCGGGCCGAGCGCGGCCAGATGCCTGTTCAGAATAAGCATTCGGCGCATGCTCTTGGTGGTGTAACGCGCCGGTTTTCGTCCGAGGCAAAGACTCATTTCGATACTCCTATGGGCGCGCGATCAGCGCCGCCGCGACCGCCGCACCGCCCGCGATAATCGCCGCATTCGTCGTCCCAGATACCAAGTCCAACGGGCTCTGCGCGGTCCCCGGCACCATCCCGAACGGAGTCCCGAAAGGTATCCAAAAGTCGAGCTGCGGTAGGGCGATCTGCCATAGTCCATGTGTGGGACAATAGCCGCCTGTTGCGCGCCCATTCGGTCCTTCTACTACGTACCGGGATGCATAGGCACAATTGCACATCACGAATCAGGCCCTCCAATAATCTCGAATCCCGCCGACTCGAAGCGCACGCACACCGCGAGGTAGTCGCTCTCCAGCACCTGAATCTCAGTGCCCTCTACCGACAGCGCGGGCCGCGTCACCTCGCCGTCCGCGAACGGGATCAGCGCGCCTTCTTCTTCCAAGTCGGCGATGATCGGGTCCGCATCATCCGCGTTGCAATTCTCGCCCGCTACGATGGTCACGATCGCGGTCAAGACAGGTTTACGCTACAGGCGTAGGCACCGCAGATGGCACGATTGCGGGAACTGCCGGAATCATCGGAGAATTTCCAGGTGCCGTGCTCGGCGCCGGGACGCTCCCGAAATCCGCGTAACAAAGCTGGCCGAGAATCGCCAATTCCTGCGCTGGCGTCACGAATAGATTACCCGGCAGATTGTTGATGAATGCCTGCTGAGTCGCGCCAGTAGAACAGTCAGCGGCGCTGACGTTGCGCAAGCCCTGCTGAATCTGCTGCTGCGAACAGCCCGTAATCGTGCCGATGGTTAAGACGAACAGCATCCCCACCGCCAGCCCGAACGCCAGCGCCGATACCGCCTGAATGATTCGTGTTTTCATATAGTCACTCCCAGCGTCTTGAACGCTGCTTTGATTCGATCTCCATAGCCATCGGGATCGGCTCCTTTTAGCCCCTCGAATCCCGCCATCCCGTAGTGATACGCGAGGCAGCGGTCGAGCTTCGCCATGCCCGCGTCGTGCTGCCAAAACGCCCGTAACGCGATTGCCTGCGTCCACGGCGATCCATGCTCGCCCGGTGTCATGTCGTCGGCGGTCCAGCAGAGCCACTCGGTCATAAAATCCGGGTGCTGCTGGAACAGTCCGACCGCCAAGCCGTCATCGCTGGTCTCGTACTCGTTCTCGCTGGACTCGACGATCGCGATAGCCTTGGCCCACTGCCAATCCGCCGCGAGCGCGTACTTGTACAGGGCGTCAAACTTGGTGTTCATCGCGATTCCCGCCATGCGTGCCGCCACGCCCGCCATCGCGAAATCAGCCGCGTGCGCCGTCCCGCGAGATCAACGATCCCCAAGTCGCGCAGCCCGCAGTACCGCTTCCACGCTTTTCGCAATCGGCTCATCGTCCTAGACTTTACCGACGCAGGTAGCGATTAACAAGACGGCTTCCGCGCCTTGATTTCCGCCTCCAGCCGATGAACCAGCGCCCGCAAATCCGCCAGTTCCGTCTCGTGGTCGGGGCCGCCCTGCGCGGCATCGCTATGCAGGAAGCTCAGTTCGTTGCGGGCTTCGATCAGCCGGATACGCAGCGGGTCGGTTTCGCGCCCCTGGTTCATCGTCGATAGAAGCCGAGGTGTCCGATCGGCGGAGCGCCGCCTACCAGAATGCTGATGACCCACAGGATCAGCAGTACCGCCACCACCACCATGAGCACCTGCTTGAACATCGGCGGCATCGGGATGTATGTGACGATTAAATAAACCACAAAGCCGATCAGCGCGAGAATCAGAATCGTGTAGAGTATAGATACTGGGTCCATTAGGATTACCTCTTATTGATTTGCTTGTGTCTCAGCCACGTTACGGGCGTCCGTACATTTACTCACCTGATAGGGACTCTTTGCATCGTTGATACATACCTGCTGCTCGATCTGGAATGCCGCTTCCCTGTCACGGTGATTTTGGGCCTGTATCGTCGCAATCATTTGCCATTGCTTTAGACGCTGCGTCGCATCGTCGGCGTTGGTGGTTTGCTGCTGAACCATGAACGTGTCCATGTGTTGCAGGACCGGCGCCAGCGACTGAGTCATCCAAATGGTGAGTCCGATCGCGATCGCCGCCGTAGGACCGACCGTCTTGAGTAACTCGACCCACCAAGGTCCGCCATTGCGTCCGTTGCCGTTCCCATTCACCACTCCACCCATCTCACATCACCTATCCTTTACGGGCTCATTTCTAATTCTCGGATCATCGCAGTCCCATCCCGAAATGAGGGAACGCTATCGATCCCGGCGGACCCGGCGTCGGCGTGGACGTAGGCGTCGGTGTTAAAGTTGCGGTTGGAGTCGCGGTTGGCGTCGCGGTGGGTGTGGGAGCCCCGGCATCGCAAGGCTCCGTCTGGACGATGCCCTTAAAAAAGTTCGTCACCGGCAGTAGATAATCGCCGTAACTCGCAGATTCCGCCGTGATCGTGAACGGTCCGATATTCTCCCACAGGCACGTGCCGTCCGTAGTCTGTACGCCGACGCAACCAACATCGCCGGTCATCGTGCAGACCGTCCAGGTAATGCTCGATCCCGACGTGCATGTCGCGCCAGCCTCGCCCGCGAGCATCAGCGCCTCGTTGCAAGCCCCGCCGTTACAGTTCGTGGTGCCATCACTGACTATCGCGGGCGTTGTGTAGCCGTGACTCGCGCTCCATGATCCCGCAGTGGATACCGTGCTCGCGGCCGATCCGTCATAGGGATTGCCGTTTATCGTCAGTAGCCCGTTCGACGAATTATTATTCCAGTCGTAGGACATCCAATGCTCGTGGCCGATGGATGCGTGCTGTCCGAGCGGATTGGTCATCGCGTCGATCGCGCCCCACAACGTCGCGTCGATTGTGCCGCGCGAAGATTGATTCGATGCGCAAATCACTACGCCCGGCTCGTTGCAGCTGATCGGGGGAGCGGTCGAGTAGTTCTCGATGATGACGGGATCACCGGCGTCATTGTTTATGATCGTCTGCGCACGGTTCTCGGCCTTAGCCTCAGTCGAGTAGTTGAGCGGATGAATGCTCATTACGTCCACATAGGGCGACGCTTGCTGATACGCCTCAGTCGGGCCGTCATAAATCAAGTTGGTCAGAGGCGGGCAACTCGCACCGCATATTCCGTGATAGCCCACGTACTGCTGTTCCATGTGCATCGCGGCGAACAAACCCACGAACTGATCAACATCGGTCTGAATCTGAGCGTGGGCATAGTCGCCGGTGAAATTCGCAGGCCCCGCGCTGGTCGCGGCGGTAGTGGCATTTCCGTACCCCGGCGACACCCCGGCGCATGAACTCTTAAAGGCAGTCGTCAACAAGTTGCTGCCGTTGCCATCGAGGAAGCCGGTTCCGGTTCCGTAACTCGCATACGTATTGTTGGCGATTCCGGCCACACCACCCGCGTCGCTGGTGCCATAGGTCGTGAAGGAGGTTCCCCACGCGGTATTCAACGCACTCAACGCACTTGTGATTTTGGTCGAGCCGCAGCTTGTGAGGCCAATCGGATCGGTCCCTGTGGTTACTATCGCTGACTCAACCGCAGCCGCCGACCCGCCTGTCCCGTTGATCGCCGACCCGCCCGTGTTCGGAACCGATATGACATAGCTAAAGGTCGAACTGGACAGTGTGGTGCCCTTGACCCCGTTCGGAAATATGAGCACCGGATAGCCATTATTGTTAAACGGGGCGGCGGACCCTGCGAAGCCGGACACCACTACCATCTCGCCCGCAATGAACGAATTGGTCGCAGTGACAGTGACGATATAGCTCTTGCTCGCTTGCGTTGCCGTCGCACTGGCGCTGGAACCAACACAGCCGTATTCGCCAGCCAGGTAGTCCGCCAGCCCCATCTTGGCGAAAAACGTCGTATTGGTGTACGAGTAAGGAACGCCGATAACGGCCGGTGAGTCATTCGTCGCCTGCACCGGATTGATCGCCGCCCAGATGTAGCCAAAGTCTACATGTGGGTTAACTGAGAAGATCGCATCGAATGGGGCTAACGAATCTCCGTCATCCGGCACAAAGGCCGCGACCGAACCCGGCGATCCTATGCTAAACCAGATGCTCGAAGACGTATCCCACAAGGCCCCGACAGCGCCCGCAGCACCAGGGTCAAATACGTCCGGCGATTCAAACCCTGCGTAATTGTTCGCGCCGCAGGTCATCGCGCTGTAATTCGCGGAGGTCGCCCATGCCGCGTTGTGAATCAGGTAAGGATACCTTGCGTCCTGTGCGTACTCGCCCATGTCCTCTGTGGGCATCTCAAGCATGTCACCCGAGGACCAGAGGCCGTTAAGGGTTGAATAGCTATATTGACCCTGAGTCGTGACACCCCAATTCGGGAGCACTCCGCCACTGAGTTTCGTAAACGCGGTCGCCCACGTCGCGCAGCCGTTGGACGGGCTGCCGGTGCAGTAGTTATTAAGCGCCACCTGATTCTGACGGGTATTTTGCAGCCAGAGGCCGTCTTCGATATTTACCTTGCAGTAATTGTCCGCGCCGCCGTAGGTCCATTTGAAGCCGGTCCCGGCGTTGTCGAGCACGATCGCCGACACGCTCGTCGCGCGCGCACTGCCGCAGAGGAGCAAGAGTAGAATCGGAATGAAGCTGAGCCTGCGCATTTTAGTACATCAGCGATCCGCTAGGTGTTGGAGTCGCGGTTGGAGTCGCGGTTGCGGTTGGCGTGGGAGTTGGTGCCGCACCCGGCGGGAATGACACAGCAAAGCCCGTCCACAAGGCTCCCACACCTAGAGTCGCCGAAAAAGGTCCAAATGAACCACTCCCTGAAACCAGTTTGTAATATGCTCCACCTCCGCTTGAGCCGGGTTCGCCGGTATTCGTGGTCAAATCGTTCTGAATCAGCGTGAAGCCTGTCGGACCGGTCCACGCCTTTGCACCGCCCTCTGATCCCTGCGATACATTTAGCCCCCAAAACGTCAGCATGAGATCGTTCGCGGTCGAATTAGTCAGCGTACCCGTTGAAGGCGCGGTCCCTGAAGTGTTGGGATCGTCGGGAGTTGCTATTCCATCGGGCGTGCAACTGACGCCATTTAGCGATTGGATGATTATAAAGTAGCTCGTCGCTGTGCCGTTGCCGAAGTTCGTCCAGGTCCAGCTTGTGTCTCCTGCTTGGTACTGGCGATAATCGATCCGCTGAGAAGCGCGCCCACCCATCGCAGACGTAAGAATAGTGCCAGATACATTGGTCCACGTCGCCCCGCTCGGCGGAGTAATTGTATAACTTGAACCGGGTTCGTTGACGTTGAGCGCTGTGACCAGGCAATCGCCAACCACAGCACCGCTAGGAACTGAGACTACGGCGCTCGTCGCACTCGTCCCATTTGATGCGTAAATCGCGCTGCCATCGACGGAGGGAGTGGCATTCGCATTCGCTGCGAGGCCGAGGACCAGAGCAATAGCCAATAGGATTCGTTTAAACATTATTCGTACACCTGCACGTTGTAGGTCGTCGCGGGCGGCGATGTTTCAACCACGAGGTTGCACACGCGCACATCCACTGTTCCCGCCGTCGAGACGTATGCACTCCACGTAACCGCGCCGCTACTGCCGTTCGGATTACTCTGCGGTGAGGCAAGGACGGCCATACTGGTGGTCGAACTGGTGACAGCCACGGTGCCGTCAGTGCATCCAACTGCCGTCGGCGCGGTCACAGAGACGGTCGTCTTGGCGAACAGCGCGCCCACCGAGCCCATCGCCACGCCGTTATTAACCAGGCTCATCCGGTGGCTGGTGGAGTTGCAGTTGATGCCGTCTTCGCCGGTCGCGATGGTCGGGCTGGTTCCCTCCGAGCACGCGATACCATGCGCAGTCCCGGACGGATTCACCGTGCCCGGAGCAGGCGGATTCGCGCCAGCTTGCGATCCGTCGATCGCGTCGAAGATGCCGTTTAGGAAAATCTGCCCGCCCGCCGAATCGGACCCGTAGAGGAAGTCGCCAATATCTAGTTGATTGCTTGATCCCGCAACGGTGTTCGCGAGAGAGTTGCCGATCAGGATATTGTTGGAGCCAGTGGTGATGTTGCCTTCGGTCCCAAGGAAAATATTGCTAGAGCCCGTGGTTACGAGTCTGCCCGCATCTTCGCCGAACGCAGTATTGAGGCCGATGCCGCTCGCATTGGCTGCATTAAGTGCCCTAAATCCCATCGCTGTATCGTCACTGTCAGTGGTATTCGTTTCGAGGGTACCGGCCCCCAGAGCGGAATTGCTGCTTCCACTGGTGTCTTCCTGCAAAGACTCATACCCAACTGCGGTGTTGTTTTGGCCACCGATCAACGCAGTCATGGCGGACACGCCAAACGCACTATTGAAGCTAGCACCAGAAAGACTCGGAAAGGTCGTCGTGGCCCCGATATTGTCCGTCGCGGGCGTCGAAATCGTGCCGGAACCACCGTTCGACGCGGACGTAAGCAACCCATTTGCGCCGACTGTGATGCTCGCGTTGGTATAGCTGCCCGCACTCACCCCGCTAGTGGCTAATGAGATCGCGGGCGTAGTGCCGCCGCTCGATACGATAGGCGCGGTCCCAGTAACGCCTGTGACTGTACCGCTTCCGCCGCATGCGCTCCCCGAATCTTCCAGCGACGTGCTGCTGGCCCACTCACCGCAATGGCCCGTTGTCGGCGTTCCGGAGATCGCGACCGCTGGCGGCACGTTCGTGTACGTGCATGATTCCAGTGAGAGCGTCGAGTTGGCCGCAGTCCACCACCAAATCTCGTCCAGATAGGCCGGTGCGCCCGATCCACTTGTCGGCGCGACGCATTGACCCCCACCTGGGACACCCGCGCGAGATGTATCCAGCGTGACACCTGCGCCCCCTGCAACCGAGAATGTATAGCTGTTGGTTCCCGAGGGCTGCGTTACTTCGACTTCAAATTCCTGCGCATTCGCCATCGCCGACGCCGCCGGAGAGGTCGCCGTAACGCCGCCGGAGGGCAACGTGATGTATTCGCGATCAATTAGCGGCTCAGTCGTCGATGATGCGATCAGCGTGGTCGCATTTGAGACTACGGACAGGGTATGCGGGACCGGCGCGCCAACTAGCGGAACCTTGCCACCAAGAACTGTGTTAACGACATTATCGCCTATCGTCCCAGTAGCGTCACCTTCTAGAGAAACAGCGCCAGCCGAAATTTGTGCGTTCGCCAAAAGCAATGCAAATGAGACTGCGGATTCTGCCGGAACGCTCACATAGACCAATGCGGAACAGGCAGAACCGCCCGCCTGGCAGATAGTCACATTCATCGCCGCGCCTTGGAGCAACGAAATGGGTATCAGATTGCCACTGCCGTCTGTCGTGGTTGAAACAAACTTCGGAAAGATCGCCTGACCGCCGATGATCTGCGGCACCTGCCCGGCGGGCGCGAAGGTAATCGTGCCGTTATTTATGGTGCTCCCGTCCGGTGTGTACACCACGCCGGTGATCGTGCAAGACGATTGCGCCCATGTTACCTGTGTCGGTAGCAGCAGCGCCACAGCCACCGCGATAAGGGCGATGCAAGAGCGGAGTTTCATCTATCTCACCTGAGCCGAGAAGTAGTCATCGGAGCCATCGACGGTCAGCGATGCACACCCGGAAGTACTGGTTGACACCACAGCGGTGATGCCCGTGCGGACCAAAATCGGCGCGGTGTTGAACAAAATCGCTTGCGTCCCATCAGTCAGCGTCGCGGAGTTGCCTAGCGCAACGCAATAAATCGGCGCAACCGTGCCATTGCCCGGCACCGCGAGCGCATCGAATATCATTAACCATCGCGCCGCCGCCGATCCCGCGTGCCACGTCACAGTGATGCTCGCTAGCGTGTTGCCGCCTGTGAAAATATGGCTAGCTTCAAGCGCCGTACTGCTTTGCATCGCGATTGGCGCGGTCTGCGCTCGCGAAGAAGTCGCGGCTGCCAGCATCAGCATCACCACCGCAACCCCAATAATCAGCTTTTTCATGCCGCCAACTCCTTTAACAGCGATTCTCCAAAGACCTTTTCGTCGCTGTAGTCGTAAACTCGATGATCGAAAACACAGTGTAGATATTCGCTTCCTATCGCGACTGCGATCGGGCAATGGTAATTGCAGCCGCCCATCAAAGACATGTCGGGGCGTTCTTCCGGGCCGCCGACCGTGCAGGACAAGAGCACTTGCGGTGGCGCGAGGTTGGGCGCGGGCCGGTATAGAAACTCCGCCGCGACCGTGAGCGGCAGCGTCAGCAACTTGCGCGCGTCGGCCAGTCGCCGGAGCATCCTGAGCGGATGTTCTCCCGCGTCCCATGTCGCAAGTAGCGTGTTGCGATCCGCCTTGTCGCGACCAGTGCAAAGAATCGTCGTACCGGTCGTGTGGCAAAACTCGCCCTGAACCACAGAGAAATGGAACCTCGGCGCATTCACCAATAGCGTCCTCAAGACCGCCCCGCCTACCAGCGTCAGTTGCCGCTCACGTCCAAACGTGCCGAGCAATTCCTTGATTCGTGCGGGCGTCTTGAGCCAAATCCCAATCTGCTCAGGCGCTTTAGCCTGACGCAAAAACAATACCCGCGTCGGCGTCAGCCACCCATCGGGAATTGCCGCTGTGCCGATTGCGCTCATGGGGATATGGACTCGGATTTCCATGTGCCTTTCTTTACTGCGGTTACAAATGTCGCGATTCGCGCTATCGAAAGTTGCGGCCACCCGGTGCGCGCAAGCCATTCGGGGAAATGATCCCAAGTCGATTCGCCGATCGCGTATTGATCTTCCAGCGCCCACGCCATTTCGACGAAATCGAGCGAATCCAACCCCAATTCGCCAGTCCAATCGGCGTCATCCGAAAAATCGCCACGCTTCGCGAGTGCTGTTACTTCCTTGCGGATGGCCGCGAGAATCTGGGGTTCTATGCCTTCCATGTCGCCTCGATCACCTTGCCGATCCGTTCGGGTAGAGCTTTCATTTCCGTCAGCAGCTCGCGAGTCACCGCGAGGAGTTCCTGCATCTCGGTCGGTCCTTCCTGCGGCTTCGGCAACCGCGCCTGCTCAATCGCGTCGATCTCCGCACGGTCCCTGAGCGCCAATTTGCCCGCAACCATCTTGTAGCGGTGATGGTACAATCTGAGTTCGTCCATCAGTTTCGGGTCGTCGACCAGCGCGATATGCCGTCCGGTCTGCTCGGCATGATGCGTGAACAGAGACGCATCCATCAACCCGCAGGAGAGCACATTGCCCTCGTCGTCGTAGGTAACGAAACTCCTGTTCATCATTGCGCCTTGAAATCGGTCACGACGATCACGCATCGGGTCTTGGTGAGCGCGGGTCCGGCCGCCATCGCCAGCGACACCGAATAGCTCTGTGCGCCGGAGATGCCGGTGTCGTAAAAGGTGAATGAGGCCGCCGCCTGGCCGCTCAGGGTGGATGAAGTGGTCGAATTCAAATAGCTGTTTTCGCTGTCAATCGCGGTTCCGGATGCGACGGTGCCACGCCATAACTTCGAGGTTAAAGCCACGCTTCCGGTCGCGCCATAGTTAGTGATGTTTGAGGTCACGAAACCGATGAATTGCACCAAGTCGGAAGTGGCGTCGATCGTGATGCTGACCGTGCCGACTTGAGTATCCGAGGTTCCGATCGATTGCGAAGTATTGTCAATCACAGTCGCGCTTATCGACGCAGCTCCCGGCGCTAGATTAGCCGTAGTCACAGAACCGTTTGGAATCGACACCGCCGTCACGTAAAACAGAACTTCTTGAGGCACATAAACGAGCGCAACCAGCGCAGTTGGGGGGTACGTCGCCGCCTGCGCGATATTGCCGCCGGTCGCAGTACTGAAACCGTCACGCGAAATCAAATAGAGCGCGCCATTGAAGCCGGGCGGAATGTTTATCGTGCTGATAGTCGCGGTCCCGGTGATAACATGAATCGTGCTGGTCGGAGAGATAGTCGCGGCGCTCGCGAGGTCCGGTCCATAGCCCTGCGAATTGTTATTTATCGTCGCGGCGTTCTGGCGAAAATAATTCACCAGCGTCGATTGCATCTGATTCTGATACGTCGCCATCTGGCGCACAGTCTGACGGACCTGCTCGAACGTGCTCGGCGCTGGATCGAACTGAATAGACGGCGGCGTAAAGTCGATTATCGGCAGGCTCATTCTACCGGACTCCCGAGGTTCTCACTTCGGCTTCCAGCGCGGCAACCTCAGCCAGACCCACCGTGTTCAACTGGCCGCGAATATAGCGATCCGTGGCGCGAGTGTTGAACCACGCATCCTGCCCCAACGTGGCGCCCGGCCACACTGTGTCCGGTTTGCCCAGAATGTACGTGCTCATCGGAAGGAACGATTGGCCCGTTGGGTAGAGTCCAGTGTTATATTTCGGACGCACGCGCTGGAGCTGAACCATGTGCTCGCCGTCGCCCTGATACCCGGTCAGCAAGCTCATCGTGCCGGGCGCTCCAGTCCAACTTTGCAGCACGTTATTCGTGTCGAAATAGAGTCCGCTCGTAAGCCCCGGTTGGGTATTGTTGATCACCAGCGGCGTGCTCAAGTAGCCATGCGCCCACCGATTATTTCGGGTGTTCCATGCCACGTACTGATCCGGGACTCCGGCGAACGGCGGCGTCAACGATACGTAATGCCAGTACACCACCGAATTGATCGGATCGAACCAACTTTGCGTGTTCGCGAGTTGGGTGGTGTCCGCAGACTGATAAAAGAACCATTCCTTAAGATTATTCGGAATCCGGGTCGGCGCGTAGCCCTGAGTCATGTAGAAATCGTCGGTGCCAAGGAATGCAACCGCTTCCGGCAGGAGCACCACGCACGATTGACTCCATGTTCCGGTTGCAACCGAAAGGAGTTGGCTCGACCACACTTGCGTGCCGCCAATATAGTTGAGCAGCCACATCGCCTGCTGCTTCCAGACGATCTGGGTGCGGAAGAATGGTGCCGCAGCAACAATGTTTCCGGGAAGATCGTAGAGAAACCCACTTGCAGATTGGGTCTGCACATTCGGCGTCCAACTGGTATCGGTTCCCGCCGATGAATTGAACCATTGGTTAGCCTGGTATGCGGCGGCGAATCCTGCGACGGAGATTACCGTAGTGGCATAAGTCGGAGCGGTCGCATCGAGTTCCGCAAAAGTGCCGGATGCTCCATTAGCGACCAGTATGAATTGAGCGCCGACGGTGGTTGCTATCACGTCATCGGCAAATTGGGCGAAATACCACGGACCTGTGGTGACTCCGAATACTCCTACGCTGGTCCATGCCCCAGAAACCAGCCGATAAAACGTAGTGCTCGATCCTGTTTCTACAACGGCGATAACCGATACGGTGCCGTTTGC
Source organism: Candidatus Acidiferrales bacterium (assembly GCA_049591475.1). Taxonomy (GTDB): domain Bacteria; phylum Acidobacteriota; class Terriglobia; order Acidiferrales; family UBA7541; genus Palsa-295. The sequence goes on along the minus strand of JBAWEZ010000039.1, from coordinate 35,767 downwards.
GTATAGCGCGACGTAAGCGCCAGCGGGGGTTCCCGGCAGCGCAGGCGCGTACGGGACCGGCGCATTGCGGCTTCGATAACCCTTTATCGTCGGCACCGCATTCGAGCTATCGAGGATGATTCCTTTCGAGGTCGGGTCAACGTCAGGGGCGAAATCGGTGAACGCTGTCTCCGCCGCCTGTCCTAATTGCCGTGCTGCCACGATCTTCTACCAGTCAGAAGGCGGTATCCCGGCTCTAACATCTTGCTCCGAAGTCTGTTGCTGGAGCACCAGAAATTCCTTGTTTGCGAGATCGTAATAGAACTGCGCGGCGGCGGAATCCCCGATGACCGCTTCGCTGATTCGCGCTTCCGCGTAATGCCGGATCATCGCCTCGGCCTGCGTAGTCCAGATATTCGTGTCGCCAGCATTGGCCGCGATAGTCGGCATCGAACGATACGAAAGCGTGATCGGATAGAGCCCGACCGGATACGGCCACAAGTAGAGTTGCTGCTGATACCAGCAATAATACGTCGGATAGCTAGCCGGCGGAGTCGGTCGGATCACATCACGGTCGCGCAGGTCGCGATAGGAGAGCGGTTGCATCTCCATCCGCACGTTAGACGCCCATGTCACTTCGACCCGCGTGAACGCAACCAGATCGATCGGCATCTGGTACTGATTGACGTTGTAAAGCGTGGTCAACTGCGAGTTCGCGCCAAATCCCCCGATAATCTGCCCGTTGTTCAGCCAGATCACTCCAGTTGGCGCACCGCCATTGTCATCTATCGTGCCTGCGGTGCCGGATTGGGGCGGCGGAAGCGGTGGAGGGCTTCCGGTGGTCGCCGGGGGCGTAAAAACTGTACCTACGATCGACGCGAAGTCGGGAATTGTCAGTCCCGTCAGGCCCGCGTTGCCAGCGACAAACGCATACGTGACGCCGCCAGTCGTAAACTGGATCGTGGTGCCGATTGTCGTTTCAACGCTGGCCTGCCAGGCAAGCGGCGCGGTATTATCGCTGTCGGTAAAGAAAAAGGGGCGACGTTGCCAGTATCTCATTGAATCCTGGAGATACTCAGTAACGATATTCTGGAGATTCGGACGATTCAGATCGTCGAGAGTCCGCGCCTGCTGCGCGCCAAACGTGCGGGAGTCAACTGCGGTCGCTGGCCATTGCTGGCTCATAATTCATGGTTCTTCAACAAAAAACGGGCGAGCGGCTGGAGGAGGACCAGACGCGCCCGCCCGCCGCCGCGTTACTTTTTTCCGCCAGCCGATTCCGCGGTCGTACTGAATCCAGCCGGATTCGGTTCGCCTTTTGCCGGGCCGCCGACGATCCCCTTGCCTGACTGCATATTGGGCGATTCCGCCAAATCTGCCTGATCCATCGACAGATGTGCCGACATAACCTCGTCCCACGAGCCGTACAGGCCGCCGCCCGACTCGTCGAAACTCTCGGGGCCTGCGCCACCAGTCGTCTCGTTATAGGGAGTCGGCTGGAGCATTCCGCCTTTCTTATTCGCCATGATTACTTCTCCGTTTCGTCGTGGTTGAGCTTTTCCTGATATTTCTGCTTGACGCCTTCGCCGATGCCCCACGCGGCATTCGCGATTTCAGCGTCCGCATTCTGCAAATGATGTCCGTGAGCCTTGTTGGGGAACGGATAGTAGGCATCTACGACGCCGCTATCGTTCTCAGGCTCTCCAACGTCACACGACCGCTCATACATCGTTTTACACGATTCCGAATTGGCCGGGACGCTCTTCTTCGCCATCGCATCCGCAAAGATATTGTTCTTGGTACTCACGCCGCTTTCTCCTGCCGGACCACGACCTCCGGGCCTATGCTTTCAAGCCATGTGCCCAGACTCTCTGCCCGGCTCTTGATATGGCTAACGGTCACTCGCCCATCCGCGAACATCGAAAAGCCCGCTTTGGACGCACGCTCGCAAAAACAGATGTCTTCGCCCATCCGCTTGCCCATATAGAGATCGTGACCGAACCAGCACCACGGGTCCGCTTCGTTGTAGAGCGCGTCGAACACGCGGCGATGGATGAGCGTGAACCCCATCCCGCAAGCCGCGATCGGCTGCACCCGATCGTCCGCAAACTCCTGAATCGGGTAGTACATGCCGTCCGCATTCTTGCTGAAAAGCACCGGCCACAGCTTGCCCGACAGGTATCCGAAGTACGTACCCGCCATGATCGGGGCGTCCGCCTCATTGGCGGCGTCGATCAGCGCGTACACCTGCTCGGTCGTGAAGATGATGTCCGTATCGACGAACAGCATCCAATCCGCGTGCTCCTGCTTGCGAAACAACACGACCGCTTCGTTCCGGCTCTGCGCAACATAGAGTCCGCGAATGCCAATCTGGCCCGTGAACAGATGCCGCCCCGTGCTGCCATCGATCCTGAGCATATCCAGCACCGAAGTCATAAAATCGGTGTGGACCATGCCCGGATGGCAGTAGGCCAGAACAAAACGGTCCTTCTTCACGTCCTTAGTCCTCGAGCAGGTCGAATCCGAAGTAGATGACCGTCGCGCTCGCCCCGGTGGTGTTGGTCGAGGACGTATTCACCGTCAACTGAATCGTGGTGTTGGTCGTGTAGGCAACCGCCGCCCCAATTTTCCCGTGCCCCGCCGCCGAAGTGATGACAATTCCGCCAGCACGCGGCGTAGTGGACGCACTCACGATAACGGTCGGAGTCGCCAAAGTATCGACCAGGTTCATCCCCAGACCCGTGCCACCATCGAGCGCCGGAAAGTCGATCCAGAAGTTACTGAGCCGCATCGACGGGCCCGACACCGTGAATAGCGGAAGCGTGTCGGTCGTTCCGAATGAAGTGTTGGACGCGATGCTCACCGAGCCGTAAACCGGACGTGTCGTACCTGGAGCTACGGAAGGAGCCGCCGCGCCATTCCCAATCCCGAGAATCAAATCACTGCTGTATGTCGCCATTGCCTCGCGTCTCCTTACATCGCGTTGGTCGCGGCGGTACCCAGGGTGTCGATGTCGAGTCCGTAGGTATCGATCCCGGCCACGCCGAAATCCGCACTATTGAATTGAACTTTGACCAGCCCCCAAACCGCACTCACGCCGATTCCGATCTGGCGTCCGAAATCGCGCAGTTCTTCGAGCCAGCGGAACTTGTCGCTCTGGCCCTGCCCGCGCCCGAAGCCCATCACCGCCGCCTGCGCGCCGAGTCCCTGCGCCCGCTTGGTATTCGCGACCGCAGTACCTGCGTTGGCAACGGAGTTGGTCACACGCGAATTCTCATGGAGCAAAACCCCGTGATACATGCCGAGCGAGTTCCAGAAAATCGGGTTGTCGCCGAGATCGCCGCCAGTCATCGCCGACTTCTCGATATCCAGCCATTGACCGGTCGAAGTGTTCTGGCGCATGTCGGTGGTCTGCGACGGATGCATGATCCCGATATACAGATCGCGCCCATTAACCTTGACGGGCCGCATGCCGCTGGTCAGCGCCTTGGCTGAACGCACGAAAGTATCCCAGAAGGTGATGACAAACGTGTTGGCCGAGGTCAGGCTTCCCGCATCGGTAATTCCCGCAGGGAGAATCTGCCGGGTAATCGCCACCGGAGACTGAAGCCCGGTGTACCGAGTATCTGTCTGCGGGGTGTAGGAACCAAGCTGGTTGGCTCCGCCATGATCGACGCGAGCTGCGTACCAGTCGGCCAACCGGTTACGACCGACTTTGCGCCGGTCAAACAAGACGCGCTGATTCGAGATCGGACCAACGAGCAGCACCGCGTGGCACAGCTCATTGATGATAAAGGCGTCCGCGTAGGTGTTCGGCGCTTCTTCGTTGCCGGTCAGGGTATTTAGTCCGAGAACGCCAGCGCCCTGGAGCAGCGTCGATTCGCCGTAGGTCACACTGTCGCCCGCGTGCTTTTCGAGATTATCCATTACCATCACGGCGCTGGAATCTTCGGGCGATGCGATTTGCAGATAGAATGCGTGTTGGGCAAACTGCGCCATCATCTGCTTGGCCCAGATTTTCACCGTGAGGGCGTTTGTGGTTGAGTAGGTCCATTCGGCCACGGAAGTTACTCCTCTAATTCGCGTTAAACGGCGAGTGCCCGGTGACACTCGTTCCCATCGAAGGGTCTCGTTTAACGCCGGAGACTTCTGCGGCGACGGACAGCTAACGCGGCGAGATGCCGTCCCGTTAGTTTACGTCTTACGGAGACGAGAAGGCTTTGGCTCTTCTATGCCCCCGCTGGTTTAACGCCGTGCGGGACGGCGAGTACAAAATGATAAATACGCGCTCGCACGCGAATGGTCAATAGGGGTGTGGTAGAAACGTGGTAAATCAGCCCCCGCGCGGATTCGCGTGACGCCCGTGCCGCGCTTCATGCTTGTGTTTAGGATGGACGCGCTCGGGCAATCCCTTTTCTTTCGTCGATGCGAAGTCGTGAAGCTGGCCGTGAGACATGTCGAGTAGCCCCTTGTTCTTCCCGTAGAGTTCGTCGGGGTGGTGCTCCGCGATCGCCATCGCTTCCCTCTGTTTCTTGCTTACGCTTGGCATTTTTCTCTCCTACGCGAGATCGATTTCCGAAACCTTTTTCGTGAACTGCTTGCCTGTACTTTTGTCGGCGCTGTGCTCGATAAAATCCTCGTCACTCATCCCGGCGACGAAAGCCTGAAATTCGTCGTGTCCCATCGCCTGCCACTGGAGCCTGCCGCCGTTGTCGCCGCTCTGGATGCGGCCCAAACCCTGCGCAGCCTGCCCGCGCTGAATCTGGTCGAGCTTCTGCGTTGTCTGCGCGCTCGGCTGGCGGCGTACCGCACCGTTCCCGTTAGCAACGCCGTTGGGAGCGCCGTTTACAGGCGCGTATTTCCACTGTTCCGAGAGCGTGCCCACCACCGTTTCCAGCGGCATGTTCAATTCGCGCGCGCGATTGAGAAGCACCAATTCTTCCTGCGCAACGATATTGCGCGCCGCCTGTTCGGGAAAAAACTGCCCCCAGAACGCAGTGCGGGCGTTGCGTACGAAATCGACTCGAACGTCGTAGTCGGGCACGCGACTGCGTGCGAGGCCGATCTGATTCGATATCCAGTTGTTAAGATCGTTCTGCTGAAAACCGGCCTGCGTTTGCTGCTGGATCGTATTGAATTGCTGCTGGAGTTGCGCCGCTACCTGCTCCGCCTTTATCGCACGCTGTTCGGCGTCCCACGCCCGCGCGCCAGACGGATCGATCTCCGCGTCGGGACGTTCCTTGGCCCTGCGAGCAGCCTCTTCAGCCGCCTGCGCCTGCGCTCCAGCTTCGCGCGCCATGTTCGCGCGCTCTTCAAGACGGACGAAACGTTCGCGATATTGCTTCAGTTCGTCTCGTTCGGCGATCAGTTCGTTCAGACGCTCACGCGGAACAAACTTGCTGTCCTGCTGAGTCTTTGCGGGCGGCGTTTCCGCTTTATCGGATTCCGTGCTTTCCGCAGGCGGCGACGTTTCCTCGCCAGCCTCTTCTGCGGCGAATGCCGCCGATTCCTCTTCACTCATCGCGGCATCTTCGCCAAAAGCGTGTTCTGCGGCTGTTTCAGCTTGCTGTGCGGCTTTCTTCGCCATGATTTTCTCCGTTGATCTGACCCCATTGCAGGTCCAATTTGCGGCCGTTCTGAATCGTCTCCATCAATTTTTCAAGCGCGGCTTCATCGAAACTTACCTGATAACCTTCAACCGATTTCGCGGCTTCCAGAGCCTCTTCCGCCGCGTCACTGAGCGAATCCGAAAACCCGCAGCCCGCGCCGAATTCCTCTATCTCTGCTGGCGACACCGCGTAGTCCTGGTTCTCGATAATCGCATGCCCATGAATCGTGACCCGCTCCGGCATCCCGATTTTGACGGCAAGCGGATGCTCCGCGCCGAAAGGAGAACGCAAGACAAACTGCACCGCGTAATGCGCCAGATAATCAGGTTCGACCGGCTGTCCCGTCGCAGCGCCGTACATCATCTCGCCCCAGTTGCGCGCGAGCAGGCTGTGAACGGAACTCGGCGGCTCGGGAAAACGGCACGTCAAGTCGATCAGGTACGATGCGTCCTCACATTCGCGCGTTTCAGTCGAGAGCGGCCCGCGATAGCCGTCTTTCGCAAGGACCGGGGAGAGTTTATCGAGCACGCTCTGGAGTTTCGCAGGCAGCGCGTGGATAGTTCCCGCATACGCCCGATCCTTCTCCTCGTAGCCCCACAAAATCTCGGACGGAAATTTGCCGTCGCAGCACCATGCGGGGTCCGCGCCGACTTCGACGCATAGGTCCGATTCGATCGGCGGCTCAACGATAAAATCCGCGACAGCGCCGTATGGTCCAAGATTCAGCGACAACTGGTCGATCCACGGTTTTGAACTGAGATAGTTTTCGTGATGGAACGATTCCATGTCGCCGCGAAGGTAGGAAATCTTGACGTACAGATCGTTTTGGCGCTGAAGCAGCTTGCGCAAATTCTCGATACCGTGAATCAGGAATCCGTCGCTGTAGTCGATCCCGCTTTCTCTCGCAGTCTGTTTGAGAAACCAGCGATCGCGCTCCAGTGCTTCGCTACGGCCCGACCCGAATACCGGCATTCCGCGCGCGCGCAAGAACTCCTGCAAGCCGCCGTTACCCACGTCGGTAAAAATCGCCACGTCAGCATCTTCCAGCGCATCGAAGAAATCCGAGACACGCTCGACACCCTCAAGCCCGATGCCAGGTGTAATATCGCGAGCCTGCGGGAACGCCGTTTCCCAGTTGTTGAAATACAACACGCGCGCGAACTCCGGCACCACCGCTTCCGCGATATGGGTGTACCCGGCGCTCGCATCAAAGAAGAGCGCCGTTTTGCGCGACACATCGATCATCAGTTGACCGGATGCGGCTCCGCAATGCCATCGCGCATCCCCTTGGTCCATCCGCATTTCGGGCATACGCCGTCGAATTGGATCGCCGAGCAGGCTTTCGGGTCGGGCCCAGGGGGCGTGAACGCAGGCTTGGTCTTGGTCGGGATAGGCTCATGGCGAGCCGCGCCGAAATACACCGGATGAGGCTGTATGCTGCCCCATTTCCAGCCGCAGGTTCCGCAGGTGCCGTTAGGCATCACGGGCGCGCAGGTGACGGGTGCCATCGATTCGGTCACGGGTCGATGTTCCCCCATAATGTCCGATATGTCGATGTCCGATATGTCGCCATGCGCAACTTCCGGCGCATTCGCGGGTTCCTCCGCAGGTGCTTCCGAAACAGTTCCCAGTTGTTCTTTTACTTCTTCTTCAGGCATCTCAATTCTCCATTGCGGCGGCGCGCCGCGCGTCTTTATCGTTCACAATCCAATTCATCGAAAACACCATCGTTTCTTCTTTGACCGGCTGATGTTTATCGTGAATCAGCGGCCCGAACAGGTCCGCGAGGAGGCTCCGCGCGATGTCTTTCTCTTCGTGAGTCCACTCACCCGCCACGATCAGCGCGTCTTTCGGCGCGTTGAAAATTGGAACGCCGGTTTCTTTGTCGTACACGGTTTCGTCGCCGATTTCTTTCATGTACGAGACTGACCCGATCCAGACGTGAGGCTCCATCGCGGTCAGCATGAAAAGTCGAAAGTGCCAAGGGCCAAGTGCAGTCTCGAAATCTTCGCAACTCGCCATCGCAACGTGGTAGCACGGGTTGCTGCGCGCGATTTGCCGGAGCTTGCGGCATTCCAGCTTCCAGCGCGCAATCTCGATGTCATTCAGGTTCTGCACTTAGAACATATCCTTCCGTTTCCAGAAGATCGGCTCGCTGTTTTCCTGGTCGTGAAACGGATTCACCGGCTTGCGGTCCTGCCGTTTCGCGCGTTCCTTCTTCAAGTCGATATTGCGTATGAACAGAAAATACTCGTCCTCCTCGCACAGATTCTCGCGCGGGTCGCAAGTCCAGATTTGCCGCTTGCACTCGGTGCATTCGACCTTGCCGATAAGCCGGTTGGTGTGGACGCCACGCCCGCGTGCGCATTTGATTACTTCCTTCGGCAGATCGTCCCATCGCCATCCGGTGAAGTCGAAACCGTGCAGCAGCGCCTGCGTCCAGACTTTAGGAACCGCTTGCGGAGTCGGCGTCGCCGCTACCTGCGTCGGTAGTTCCGGCAGTTGTTCCAACGGCGTCAAGGGCGGCGGCTGTTTTTTGTGTCTCGGCATTAGTTTTAATACCCGCGAAAAGTGCGGCTTCCGGCTCATCAAGGACACCGCGTATAAATAACTGCTGTGCATAAGTCTTGTCGAAATCCCGATCGTCCAGCCCGAATCGCTCGACGATTTCGCTCACAACGATGTAGCATCGGCGCTTACCCCAGTTCCCGAGCCATCCCCGATTGAAGGCGTGCAGCAGGACAGCCTCGTCTTCGGTGACCTGGAGCTTGTGCGCGATCTGCTGCCATCGCTCAAGCATCATTCCTTGATAACGTCGGCGGTCCCATTCGCAAACTGGCCTTTGAGCAAATCGTCGCTGTGCTGAATGACCATTTTCGTTGCAGGAACCGCGTTAGGATTACTCGGGCGCGAGAACATCGTGCCTTCGCTGCCCATCAGACTCTTGGTCTGGTTCTCCTCGGCCTTTTCTTTTGCGCGCTTCTGGCCGCATGGCCGACAGAGTATCCGTTTGGTGCCATCCGGCATATCTTCAGCGAATGCGCCTTCCTGTCCACAGAGTTTGCACGGATTTTTGATGACTGAAGGCAGCGGCGCAGCTTGAACGCCCGCGGTGGGCGCAGCGGGGGCGAATTGAGTCGCGATAGTCGGATGCGGCGCTGATTTTACGACTCGGAACCCGGCGCTGTGAAGTAATGCGACGATTTCGTCAAGCCGCTCGACCGCCATCTCTCCGATCGCGACTTTCCGCGCTTCCAACTCGACCAATTTGACCGAATCCTTGGTGCGGCGCTCAATTTCCGTCGCGAGATTCTTGGGACGCCCGCGTTTGCGAACGATCGCGAGTTTTGGAGTCTCTTCACTCATGCGGATTCTCTCTTAGAGTCAGGGTTGCGCCGTTTCCTGCGCGATACCACCGACAGCGGCGCGTGCGGCCTGAATTCGCGATGCAAGCAATTTCTTATTGCCTTCTTCGCTCTTGTGCTTCAGGTCCATCGTATGAGTTATGGCATCGGTGGCGAGTTTTGCAATATGGAAGCCGCCTTCTTGATCCAGTTTTCTCGCCTGCGCCAGCGCCCGTTGGCTCTCCGCGCCCATTTTCTGCACTTTGGCCTGCGTGATGGTCGGGTCTTCCTGCTTGCCGCGTCCTTTTTGCTGTTGCGGCGGCGCTTCCGACACGGCCTGTTGAATTTCGGCACTGACTTGCGCGGGGAACGGCGAGAATTTCAGTCCCTTCAGCAGGATTTGCTGTCCGGCGGGCACCTTCAGGAGCGGCCCCGCGATTTTCAGCAGGTTATCCCAGATTTGTGCCTTCAAATTCGGATTATATTTGACCGATTGATCGAGTACCAATTCGTAATCGAGCGGAAGGGCGGTGCGCAGCAGCGGAATCGCCTTCGCGTTGAAGTCGCCGCCGACGCGGATCAGTTGCCCATGACTCCAATACTCGCGGATGAACTCCAAAAGGCAGCGCGACTCCTCTTTCTTGAACCGATGCACGTTGTCCCAGAGCCACCCCAGAATCGCGAGGCCGCCCTGCACCCGTTTATCCACCACTGGACCGGTCTGTTCAGCGGCTTGCAGGCCGATCATCTCGTCCGAGATGCCGCTGATTCGCGATGTCGCCGTGCGGCTCTCCTGAAACAGCATCGGCGGCAGGTCACTCATCTTTGTCGGCGTTCGCGGCAGAATATCTTGCGAGAGATTGGCGCTGTCGTTGGCCTCCACCCATGCGTCAGGCTGCGACCACTGCGATTTCGCCATGCTGATGTCGGCGAAGGTGCCGGTCTTGAAGATAATTCCGCCCTTGGCATTCGTGATGTACTGAGTCACCAGCGCGGAGATCGCCTTGTTCATGGTGTTCTGCGGATCGCGCAGACGCCGGACCAGTCCGTAGAAAATCTTGCGATTCGCATCCCATTGGCCGGTGATGCACACCAACGAGAAGGCCGCCGGGAGCGTGATCGGGTCTTCGAGCACGACGCCGAGCGCGACGTAAACCTGCTTGTAAACGCCCTGAAGTTGCCGAACCGCTTTCGGCGGCGGCGTGCCGGAGAGTTCGTTTTTCTTCTGTAGCGCGCTCCACTGATCTTCCGTCAGCGTAGTTAGCTGCTCTGGATTCTGCGGGTCCGCGATTCGATAGACCGGCTCGTGATCGATCCACTGGTACTGAATCACCGGGATATTCGTGAGCGCGGCGGTCGGCTGGATATCGATCGTTGGATTCGCTTTCTCGTTTGCGACCGAATAGTACGGCGTCACCAGCTCGTATTTGTTGACGCTATCTTCTTCGTAATAGACCGCGTTCTGGTCGATCAGGGAGACTTTTTCGGGCCAACGCTTCTTGAAATCCTTGCGATTGAAATTGCGGATGCGTGCGCGCCATTTGCTGTCGGCCAGGTTCTCCTGCGACGCCTTGCCGTCCCAGACCATCTCCATGTTGTCGATGCGTTGATTGACGACTCGCCCGTCAAGTTCAGAAGTGTAGTCCATCCGAACTTCAACCCACCCCATGCCGGAGATCACGCAATCGAGAATCGCTCGCGAGTCCTCTTTTTCGCCGTCGCACATGTCCTGTGCGGCGCTAACCGCGTCAGTGGCTAAATCTCCTTCCGCGTCGTGGGTGATGTCGCTATCGACCGAGCGGGAAACGAAACGGGCCTCTGAGCGGTTCATCCGCTCGATACCGGAAACCGCATCCACCTTGCACTGAATCTCGTTGAATACCAGCGCGGGGCGGCGCAATTGCTCCATCCGCATCCGGTCGAGGTCGGGCCACTGATCGCCGTTGTAATAGCGCGTCGCTTCTTTCGCTTCCTGTCGCCACTTGTTGACGATGCCCATCGCGCCCGAGGTGTTGCGCATGACATCCTTGGCGATCTTCTCGTCTTCGGGATTATCATTCGCAACAAAGGCTAAGGCGCTGGACGGAGTGTCCGCGCCTTCACCCAGAAGCGTGCGCATCAGGTCTTCGCCGGGCATATTCCTACCTGCGTCGGTAGATTACTGGCCGTCAGCCGAGAATGCGCACGCAATAGTCCGCGCGGTAATCGCCGACCCAACGGTCACATCTTCGATATCCATGACCGATCCTGCCGCCAGGGACAACGAATGCGTGGTGTCAGAGCATGACGTTGCCGAAGCTCCGGTGATCGCGCAGGAGACGCTGCTGTTGCCCATCGAACCACCGAGCGCAGTTGCCGATCGGATCGTAAAGGTATCGGACTTGGCCGCGCCGGGTGACGCGCTGACATAGCAATTGAGATTTTTCGCAACAGCGGCACTGGGCACCGCCAATTCCATCGTCGCAGCTTCCGTGGTGCTATTGGTGCTGTTGCCTTGCGCGGTGAAAAAGGTCGTGGTCGCGGTGGTCTGACCCGCTCCGCCGTTCGACGCCCAGATATCGGTGCCGCCAGCAACGAACGCGGTCCCATTCCACACGTATAAGCCGTAGCTACTGGTATCGACGCAAAGCGCGGCACCTGCGGGCGGCGGCGCGGTCTGCGGCACGTAACTGGAACAGCCGCTCACGAAAAACAGCATATTCTTGAAGTTTTGGACCGGTACGGCCTGAGCGAACGCCTGTGCAGCCGTGACCATCAGAAACAGAACCCCGATTAAAATTCCTGCTATCCGCTTCATCCTCTTTCTCCTTCATCCCGCCATCTGGTCGGGCTGCATCGCTTTCTTCAATTGCGCAAGCATATCCTGCCGCTGCGCCGGTTGCATCCCCTTGCCTTCCTGATTGATCTTATTCGCGAGCGCGGGTAGCGCCGCTTCTTGTTCTTCGCGCGTCGCGCCCGCAAACGCCTCAATCGAATCAGGTATACTCAATCCGTCGAACATAGCCATCACCGATGGCTTATGGCCTTCCACAATTTTGCGCACCTCGCCGGTCGAGAGCCGTCCGGCTTTCAAGTCGTCTGTGACATTGGGCGTGTCGCCGCCCGCGACGCCTTTGTCGAGTTCCGCGATCCGGTCGATACGCGATGGTGAGTTCGCGCCGCGAGCGCCCGCGATAGTCTGTGCGCGTTTGTCCTCGATCGCGCGCGCGAGCGGCCCCGGACCCTTGCGCTGAGGCGCGGGCGCGGGCGGTTTCGACAAACTTATTCCTGCCGCAGACTTACCGAGATGCGCAGTCATATCAGCGACTGAGGCGTCTACTCCCATTTTCGCGATAGTCTGAAGCGACGTTGCCGCGCCCGGGTTTGCTATCGCGTTGTAAAACGCTGTCGCCGCTTCCGGAGAGCGCAACGAATAGCGATACGCCGCGGACATCATTTCTTTTATGCCGACTGGAATACCGGTGACCGCTGCGAGTTCGGCATAGTAGGGATGCCCCATCATCAGCAGCGGCGGCGCTGCGAGCGAAGTGTACATCGCCCTGCGAATCATGTAGCCGTAGAAACCCTTCTGATTGGGCTTCGCGTTCTGGACCGCCTTGATGAAGGCGTCTTTCTGCGCGCCTTTCAGCGCGCCCACGGCCTGATCGGGTGAAAGCCCGATGAATGCCTTGGTGGCAATATCAGCCTGATCCTGCGGAGTCCTCGCGGCGTCCATCGCAGCGATGATTCGCTGACCCGCTGGGCCGAGGGCCTTTGCTTGGGTACGTGCTTCCTTTGCAACTTCTTTCGCCGACGCCTCGCGAGCTGTGCTCGCCGCGCTCTGAACCGCAGCAATATATTTCTGCCGCGCGGCAGGTGCATTCTCAAACAAGTCGGTCAACTTTGGTACGGCTTTCTGCTCGTAAATCCACGCCTCGGGTTTCGCGAGCGGGCCGGAGAATCCCATCGCCTTGAGTGCTGGCGCTTGCTCTTTCTCCGGTGTAAGCACACCACGATTCACCGCATCGCCGTAGAGATCGCGCAAGGTCGCCTTTTCCTCGGCGTCAGCTCCGGTGGCAACCTGAATGGCGCGCTGTGGATTCTTGAACAGAGCCGCCATCGCATCGGATGGTTCGCTGGTCTTGCCGATCGCGCGAAAGAAATCGGGACCGAAATCAGTCTTGAAGCCGCGATATTGCGCGCGCAGTTGCTTCGCGCCCGGAACGCCGGTTTCCGCGAGCGAGTCATCGATCGACTCGCGCAGATTGTAGAGCGCGGCGCGGTCGGGGCCTTCGGCGGATTTGATTAACTCGCCAGCCTGCGAGCGGATGCCGAGCCATTTGGCGACGTTTGAGCCAGTCGCGCCGGAGTTCCCCGCAACCGCTTCCGTCACGCCCTCATCGGTTGCGGGACGTAACTTCTGCGCCATCGACATAACTTGTTCCTGCTCGCGTGGCCCAAGCCGTCCCCACGTTTTCGGCGTGTAACCGAGTTCCTTGAGGCTGACCGGCATTCCGCTGCCGACATTTTTTACTTCATCGAGGAGTTTCTGGACTGGGCGCGAATAGGTGACGCCATTTTGCTGTGCGTAGTTGGCTTCATCCGCCGCTGTCTGCGCGATTCCGGATGCATCAACCGGCTTCTCCATGTGGGGCGCAAAGACTTTATCGAACTTAGTGCCGAGCGCATCGGCGGCGCGATTTTTCGGCCCGTAGATGGCGTTGTAGAACTGGGTGCGCCGCGCAGTCGTGCCGACGCTTGGAACGGCGGCATTGCCACCTTCGGTGCTGACCACTTCGGGCGGCAACGTCACCGCGCGTTGAGTGGCCTCGGGAGCACGACCGATCGCGGACTGTGTTGCTTCCTGTCGCGCGCCTTCGACGACGGGGCTTTCGGGCGCAAGCAACTTGCTGCGCGCATCGGCAATCGCCTGGTTGGCCTTGGCCTCGCCCTGCTGCTGCGCATCGTTCACTGTGGATTGAGCCGCCCCCGTTTTCGCGCCGAGTTCTTCGGGCGTTTCGACCCCAGCTTCTTTCGCAACTTGGCTTGCGGCATCTTCGCCGACTTCGCGAACCGCGCCCTTGCCGAGCAGTCCGCTCGCTAAACCCTTCGCCGCGCCGGGCACCGCGCCGCCCACAATGGTCCCGCCAAGGTTCGCAGCGTAATCTTCCGCGAGATTTTTCGGCGTGATCTGAGTCTGGCTACCATGCCGCCACTTATCGGCGAGCGCCTCGATAATGTCCGCGAGTGAAAACCCTGCGGCCTCTCCCGCGCGCCCACCGGCATATTCGCTAATGCCTGTCTCGCCCGCGCCCGGCACGAACGCGCCGCCAGCAGCGCCGAGAGCAGCGCCGCCGCCGCCAAGTCCGAGTTCTAACCCACGTTTAGCGGCCCACTCCGGCCATCCTTCGCCTTTGTGGAGTTCGGGCTGCTCGCTCGCAGGAATGCCTTTGAAGCCGGGAACCGGAGAAATGGGCTTCGGATCGCGCGTCACACCACCGCCGATTCCGGTTGGCGTTACGGTTGCCGGAGCGATAGGCTCAGGATCGATGGTGACGGTAGGCATTAAGGGAGAATCCGCATGAAGCGCGTACTATTGCTGCTATTTGTTTTTGCCCTTGGCGTCGGAACTACTGGCATTTTTGTTCTTTCGGAATCAACCGGCGATATCGCAACGTCGCGAGTCAAAATCGATCCGATTCCCGTGCCGCCGCTCGATACTCTCATCCAGAGAAACACGCTAGTGCTCCCAAGCCGCCGCTAATCCGGAGCCACCATCGCGGTACTGCCGTCGGACAATTTGACGTGCATTTTGCCGTCAGTACCGAGAAATGGTGGTGCGAGTTTGGCCCCGGTTGTCGGATCGTATCCTTTTTCGATCACCCACTCAGGCGGCGGCGATTTGATCATACCTTCCAGCGGATGCTCGCTTTTCCAAATCGCAGCGAGTTTGGTCATATTGCCGAGGGGGTCTTTCGCCGCAGGTTCCTTTGTCGGCTTTTCCAAACTCCAACCGCTCGGCGGCGCAAAATCCGGCCCTGCTACAACTTCTTTCGTTGTACCATCCGGACCGTAAATCGTTACCAGTTTAGGTTTGATCCCGCCCGTCGTCGCGTCGCGCGCGTCTTTGTTCGCCGCCGCTGTGTTCTTCGCGATCTCCGAAGGAATCGCACCAGCGCGCGCGGTCGCGAGATTGGTGTTGGCGATCGCTTCCTGCGCTTTTACCGGATCGGTATAAATCGCGTTCAGCAATTGCGTCGGATCGTAAGCCTTGCTGGTGTCATTCGCGATCATGTTCGCGATGGTGGTCGCGGCCTGTTTCTGCGCGGGCTGCATCGTACTCGACGCCGACATCAGCGCCGCCGCAACCTGCGAATTATGCTGTTTGATTCCCGCGATCTGCCCTGCCTGCGCTTGCGTGAGTTGCGTGTTGGCTTGAGTTTGTGCCGTACTGGCTTGCACCTGAGGAATCTGCGCACTCTGGAGCGCCGCTTTTTGTTGGGCTTCCTGCGCAGCGTCGTAGGCGGAGAGACCGGAGAGTCCGCCTCGAGAAATCATTCCGCCGAGGCCCGCTTTTCGCGGCGAACCAATCGCGCCAAAATAGCCAGAAAGGGCAGCTTGCGTCAGCGGCGAACCTAGGAAATTTCCGACGCCTTGCATAAAGCCGCCGCCCGACGAAGGCGAGCCACCCGCTGGCGGAGAGGGGACTGCGCCAGCAGGTGGGGTTTGAGGAGGCAGAGCACCCGGAACCGGGCCGCCCGAAGGCGAAAGCGGAGGAATCGGCTGGACCGTCTGACCGCCGCTGTTAAGAAGACCGCCAATCGCGTTGGCGAGTGTGGCGAGATAACTACCCATTACGCGGCGACTCCGCCTTGAGATTTGAGCATCTGGAGATATTGCTGGATCGCGGGATTACTCTGGCCACCAACGGACGGAACCGATTGTACAACCGGCTTTTGTGGCGAGGGTGCAGGCGCGGGAGCTGACGCCATCGGACGCATCGGTGGTGCGGGCGGCGCAGGCGGTTGCTGTGGAGTCTGGCTACCTTTCAACCCACCCTGAAGTAACGCTGATGCGGCTTGGGGTGACGCCAACGAACTCATTCCACCACTTGCCCCACCCGAAGCGCCCCCCGAAGCACCGCTACCGCCGATACCTCCGAGCGCACTCGTCAACCCCGATCCGCCCGTACTCTTACCCGACGCGAGACTTTGCGCACCGTTCGCCATCAGCGGTACTCCAACCTCAGGCATCCCGAAATAAGTTGCGACCGCCCCGCCGACAAGTTGCGCACCGCCTATGACGCGAGGCATAACGCTACTTCCGCCGCTGCTGCTTCCGCCCATTTATTTTCCCGTCTGCTGATTCTGTCGGTTCATAATGGAAGATGAGCCTGTTCCCGCGAGCCCGTTGGCCTGTGCTGTCTGCGCAGTCTGCGCGGGCGCTGGCACCGGACCTGTGTTCGCTGCCGTAGTGGATGGCGCGGGCACGGGACCGCCAGTCCCACCGAATGCTGAATAACCTGCGGGAACGGAGCCGCCGAACGCCGAGTAGCCGCCTGTGTCAGCAGGAGGGGTGGGCGCGGCTTGGGTTGCAGGTGCCGTCTGTATTCCCTGTAACGCGACTGGCGACGCGGTAGTAGGGGTTCCAGCGGGTTGCGGCGGCGGCGGAAGTGTCGGCAACCCCGTGTTTGAATTGTAAACCGGCCCGGTCGATGCCGTATCAATCGGAGTGCCTGTAGGACCAATCGAGCCGCCAAGAGAACCCGGAGTTTGTAGTTGGAGTACGGGCGCGGCAGTCCCCGTTCCACCTGCGACTGGTTGCAATCCGCCCGGCGAAGTAACCGGACCACCTGAGTGCGCTACGCCCGATGGAGAACTCCCCGATGTCCCAAAGGTGAGCGGGAGCCCCGCAGGACCATTGATCTGCGGAGTCAATGGATAGTTCGCGAGCGGCGCGCTTTTACCGCTGAGCGCGGACCCGCCGATGTTATCCGCTGTTCCGCCGATTCCGTTTGGAGATGATCCGCCCATAATTATTTCCCTGTCTGCATTGCTGGAGCCCCGTTGGATGCCGCTGTAACCAGAGTGCTGAGCGCGGGGATGATGCTGTTCATCACGGATGGATTCTGCGCGGCAGCCATTTGCGCTGGCGTGAGTCCGGTACTCGGCGGCGCTTGCGAACTTGGAGAAGGTGCGGAGGCTTGGCTCGCCGACGCTGGACTTGACGTTCCAGTCGGACCGCCAGGCGCGAGAACAATCCCCGGCGCTGCCGCTTGAGTCGTGACTGGCGCGGGAGCAGGCGGTGGCGGCGCGGCGGAAGTTGATCCAGTTGAAGTCGAAGGCGCGCTTGAACCGCTGGACGAACTGCCGCCCATCACGGAACCCAAAAGCGAACTTAGCGTTGAATTTGTGCCGCCCATTATTTTCCCGTCTGCTGCGTATTCGGGCTGACTGTCACTTGGCTTCCGGAACCACCTGCCAACGGCCCGATCAATCCAGATTGGGTATTAAGTGCGTTGTACGGTGCCATCGCGTTCGCGTATGCCGTGTTGAGCACATTCTGCTGCTGCTGCTGCTGCTGCGTGCCGACAGTGTTGAGCTGAGTCGAAGGAATGTACTGGCCGGTTGCGAGTGCAGGGGCTTGTCCGATCGCGGTGGCTTGCTGGTTCAGTCCGGTTTCGTAGGCAGGCTCATAAATGTTGGCCGCGAGGTCTCCGAGTTGCGTGCCGAGCGTATTCTGCGCGTTCGTGAACGCCTGTTCCTCGCCGGACGATCCCAGACCGCCAGACGCGACCGCATTCGAGAGAATGTTCGGCGCGACTGCGGTTTCGTAATTCTGAATCGTCGGCGCTGCGGCGGCGTCGTAATACTGCTGGAGATATTGGTTCGTCGAAGGTGAAAGATTAGCCCCGGACGCGATGGCGCTGTTGGCGTCTTGAGCCCCGGTCAGAGCGGCGGTCGTGGGAGCGGTCGCAGCTTGAGTGGCGCTGATCGCGGCTTGCTGATCCGCCGTCAGCGGCGCGACGTTCTGCTGCGGCAGCGCGCCGGAATAGAGCTGCTCCGCCTCGCCTGTGATGTCCTTGGAATACTTCTTCAGGTACGCAGGCAGGTTACTTTTCGTAGTAGTGGTATTGGTGCCGCCGCCGCCAGAACCGCCCATAAACGAATCCCTTAGGTTCTCCGGGAGCGGCGGCAACCCCGAGAATCCTGAGTGAGAATTATATGTTGAACGGCATCACGTCAAGCGAGCCATCGGGTACTGGCTTAGTTTGAGGGCGGGTGTCTGAATTTCAAACCGTGAGTGGCTTATTTTGCGGGACTATCCGGGATTTGGCGGGATGAAGCGAGACGGCCTACTTTTCCTTGAGGCGCGGATCGTCGGTCGCAATGCAGCGTTCTTGCGCTGTATCTGTTGCGGATGTGCCCCATCCCTTTGATGCCTTCACAAGGGTCTCTCGATCTTCTTTGCAGTCACTCGCGGTGTCGAAGGCGTCCTCTTCGGTCCACTTTGATAGTGGCGCGGCGTAGTCATACTGATATTTCCCGTTTTTCTGTACGATAGGCGGCACCATCAGATACCAGCCCACAAGCGCGAGCGCGGCGATGTGGCGGAGCTTCACGACTGGCGCAACCGTTCGATTTCCCGGTTGGTTTCCTGAATACGGGCGTCTATCGCCTTCAATTCTTCCTTGGCAACAGCTAAATCGCGGGCTGCTTCGTCACGAGCGGTCATCGCTCCACGCGCTACTTCGTGTGATTCCATACGCTTGCGATGAGTTTGGACCTGCTCGCGGCCCATTTCGGTCTGTTGCTCTAACAGAGCTTGCGGGCGTGGTGGATCGGTCGGCAACGAATTGTAATACGCGGTTAGTTCACGCATTTTCCGGATCAATTCATCGTCGGCGAATACCGTGCCACGTTCCGCTTCTTGGGCGCGCTTCAAGTTTTCCTCGGCATCGAACAGCGCTTCCTTGCGATCCTCTATCCTGCCAAAAATGCGGCCCCGTTCTAACGCGTAATTGTTCAGTCCCCGATTTAGCGTGGACAATAACGATTCGTTACTCATTGTCGCCCCCGTCGCTGTCTGGATCGGCCAAAATTTCTTTGTCCAATTGCAATTTTGCGATCAGGCGGTCAATTTCCTTGACGCCTACGTCGCCGCTGACGATAAGGCGGAAACTGGCGGATTTTGACAGAAGGCCCATGGTCAGTTCGCGCTCGCCAGTGCCCATTTTTGCTGGCGTAGCCGGTGGTTTTGGCGGTTCGCGCTGTGGGTCAAGCTGCATTCCATCGCTCTCCGAAGCTGAACCACCACTAGCATGACTGGTCGGCGCTTGTCCAGAAAACTTAGCGGGCTGTATTGGCCTTATGGCGCTTGTATAGATCCTCGGGAAGAAGAACTTTCAGGACGTAATCAAACGCGCCCATCTTCGCCTTTGGGACCTGCGCGACAGCTTCGTCGAGTGACTTCTTTCCACGAAGATAGTCCTGCACGATGGAATCGAGTTCAGGGTCTTCCAACAATACTTGATTGCTCAGTGTTGGCATGAGCAGGCGAGTCTGACGATCTAGATAGGACTTCCATTTCCTAATCAAATCGCCCCATTGGTCTTCGAGTGTCTTGCCTATCAAGTTAGTCCTCTCCTCCACGTAGTGAATCCGCGTTTGAATCCGTAACGCTCGAACCCTCGCCGCGTCGAAAGCATCACCAAGCTCTCGCAGCCCTGACGTTTCGCTTCTTCGTTCATGAACTCCATCGAGAGCGTAACTACTTCGCCCACGTTGTCGTCGGGCAGGCGGTCGCGAAAAGGAATGGTGTACGCCGCCCACAGAAGCCATTCCTTTTTTGCGGTGAAAGGTTGCACTTGCGGATAGCCGATGAAGAACCCCAGCGCGCGCTGCCCGCGATAGGTCATCCACAGGCCCGCGTAGCCTCCGCGAACTGCCGAGAAAACGTCTTCCGTCCACCAGCCGGGGCGCACTTTCGCGATGATGCGGATTAGCCCCTGGCGGACGAATAGCCACACGTCGTGAAGATGGTCGGCGGCGACCGCTTCGATGCGCAGCGGCGGCGGCGGCGGGATCACAGCTTCTCGCGGATTTCCTTGCGGAACTCGCGAGGAGTGTTCGCGTGTGCGTCTCCCACAAAACTGAGAGCCATATTGTGAGTAGGGCACCGGAAATCGTGCCCGTCATCGTTCTTGAGCCTGTCGCTCCGATAGACATATTCGCACGGAACGTTTTCGACATTCGCCTCGCAGACGAAATAGTAAAGCGGTCCTTGATCCGGCTGCTTGGCCCACGCGCTGCCTATGCGCGCATCGCACTTTTCTTCGGGCACTGCGGACTGTTCATTGGACAATTCAATACTTGCGCCCGGTTCGGCGAGTTCGGCGTCCCCTGATTTGTCGTGAAACACTGCGCGACCGCCTAGCTTCTCCAGTATCAGATCGAGTTTGGCTTCAAGCCCATCCACCTGGTCGCGAAGCATCGCGTTATCCCGCGACACCTTGTCCAGCTTCACCTTGAGCGGGTTTACTTCCTGAAGCGTCGAGACGATGGTTTCGGTCCCCGCGACAAGATGCGCGAACTTGTTTTCGTCCTTGGTGAGAGCAGCGCGAATGTCCGTCATCACGGTCAGTAGCATCTGTTCGGTTACGCTGATCGGAATGTTGTTCTGCTTGAGGATCAGCATCGCCTGCCGGATTTCGAGCGGAGTCTGCGCGCTCATCCACTCCGTCGCGCGCCAGATGCGTTCGATTTCGTCTTGCGAGACTTCATTCTTACCGCGCACGCTCAGTTCTTTGTCGCTCATGCTTCACCTCACAGTCGAGTCCGTAATGTTTTCGGTAGGCGTCGTCATCCGCTCATCCATCCGCCGCCGCCATCGTAAGCGCCGCCGGTCCAGTGATCCTCCGTGCTGTCGCCAGCTCCGTAACTCCGGGGCCAGACGTAATTCACTTCCGCTTCGTCCTTCAGCCGCGAGAGCGCATCCAATTGATCGCGGAATTTCGGATTGAACGGGAAGCGCGAATACTCGATGTCCTTGAAACGCTTGACCAGATCGATCTCTTTACCTTCGTTGGTAAGATACATCAAGCGTTCGGGAAACACGATCAGGCCGGAACGGAAGTCGGGCATCAAACGCTCGATGCGCTCGTCCTTCGACAACTGCCCGCCAGCAACCGGCACGATCGTAAAGCGGTAGTTGTCCTGATCCATCTTGTCGTGTAGATGCTCGATGTCCGATTGAAACGCGAATTTTTCGTACACGACTTTGAGCGGCTCCCATTGCCGCACCAAACGGAACAACAGGTCCGACCGCTGAACCAACCCGATGCGATCGAGCACGCCATCGAGAATGTAGTAGTGCTTGTCCGAACACAGCCCAATAACCCACGCGGCGAAATAGGAGTTGCTGTCCTTGGACTTGCCCGCCGGGTCTATCAGGATGTAACGGTTTAACGACTTAATGTTTCGCGGCGTCCGGTAAGTCTGGAACCAGGCATCGTCGAACCCAACTTGATGATTGTCGCGAGCCTGCTTCGGGTCGAGTAGAAACTGCAAAGCGAACACCTTGGGACTCATGGTGTTCTTGAAGTCGGCGAGTTTGGCCTCGGAGAAAAACACTGGCTGGCCTGCGGCGTCGATCGCGGGATGGACGCGAACGGTGAAGGGGCCGTTCTCCATGAGGTCGCAGATGGTATCGCCGATTTCCTGCGGGGTTCCGATAATCCGGCGGATCGGCGGATCGGATGCGGTCAGCGCATACGAGTTGTGTAATTCCTCAGTTGTGCGCCGGATCATCTGCTCGCTGATCTGGTCGCGGGCAACGATATCGTCGTACACTAGTTTGCTGAAGCGTTTCGAGGTCGGCTGCCCATCAACCAGGCCCCACGCCTCGATCGTCGATTCCTTGGTGTTGGAATTGCGCCGCACGATGATTCCGTCGTCCACCGACCACTTCGGACTCTCGCGCTGCGGATCGCGAAAGAGCACGTCAGAAAACAGCGTCTTCAGCTCCTCGTTAACCTCGAACTCGGTTTTAATCAATCGCAAGAACTGTTTCGCCATCGGGCGATTGTGGGAGAAAATGCCGAAAGTCTCGTTGGGGTCGCGAAGAATATCTTGGATCGTCAACCCGAAGGTGATGATTTCCGATTTTGCGTGCTCACGCGCCCAGATGTCGCAGCACCCGTCCGGCTCCGCTTGAACCTCGCCGCACCGTGCGAAATACCAATCTCTAATTTTCCCGCGATGCTCCAGCGTCAAGGTTTTCTGCCTCGGATTCTCGCCGATCCAGTGGCTCCGGTGCAGCAGATATACGCCAAGGAAAAACAAATCGTTCAGCGCGAGCCAGCGCAGATGCTCGATCCGCTGGCTCTCTGCGCAAAATTGGAATGCCCCGTAAAAGAGTGCGGCCTGTTCCGGCGAGGTCGAGCGGGCAATCGGCGGATGCGCCTCGCAGGACTGCACGCCCTTGAGCGCCGTGCGGAGTTCTGAGAGCGGATCGAGGCGCTTGCTCATCGCGATTCAACCGCCGGCGCCGGACGCCCCTCGATCAATTCGATCGCCTCCAACACCTTGTCCCGCGCCTCCGGCATCGGCTCCAGCGCGATCGCAATCGCCTTAACTACTTTCGTGATGTAGGAATTCTGCAATCTCGGGTCGATCTGGTCATACGCCCCGAGCATCTTCGCTTTCTGGTCGAGGCACCCGCGCCACTCGCGAATCCCGAGCGCCCACCCACGAGTATCCGGGTCGCGTTCCTTCGTTCCCTTGCAATACTCGATTAGCTCCTGAGCCTCGCGTACGCACAGGTCGTGCTCCTCGAAAACCGCGACCACATCCATCTGGCTATGCATCGGCGTCGCCGACTCCATGTGCCGGTCGCGATGTTTGACCAGTGCGTCATCGGTTATCCCGAAGCGTTCCGCGAGAATCCGCAGCGCGGTCCCCTCCATCTGCTGCTCGATGGCGTAGCGTTCCGGACTCGCGCAAATTGGGCACCGGTAGGACATCAGGCCTCTTTCCGCTTCGCGCGCCGCGCCGCCACCGCAGCCTGGTTCATTATCATCGCCGCCGGATTTTTCGGCCGCAACATCTCCGCCTTGCGCTTCTCTATCGCCGCCCGGGCCTGCTTCACGCGAAGCTCAGGGTCCGCACTCCGATTCGCCATCAAAGTTTCTCCACCGCGCGCCCGTAAGCTTCCCAATCCACCCCGAGCGCCTCCGCAATCAATCCCTCGCACGCCGTCGCTACTTGATGCTGCTTGTGATACGGCGCGTGCGGGTCGTCGCCCGGCTCCTCGCGAAAGTCGCAGCCACAAGGGGTACCCAGTCCGTGGCTCTCCCGCGCCTTCTCGTACGCAATGTCGAACCGGTCTATCTCCCGCGTCCTCACCCCCGCCGCCCGACACAACAAATACTCAATCAACTCATGCGCGAAAACCAACAAGCAGTACCGGCGGTCTTTCATCCGCGACACCCGGAAGTGTGTCGTACCTCCCTCGGTAAAATAGTCCCCGCACGTCTCATACCGCTGCCGCTTGTGCGCTATCACGCGAAAGTCAATTAACATCGCTCAACCCGCACCTGACTGAGCCAAGCTCCCAGCACCGCAGGCCAAAAAAATATCCCCAAAACCACCCCGTAAATCACAAACGTAAATAACACCCCACCTAGATTGTACGTGTGCGCTCCCTCGTGCTCACATTCAAACCGTCCCTGCCGTTGGTCGCAGAAAAGCTCCCCCCATTGCTCCCGTAAACTTTCTTCGTGCGCTCTCCATACTAGCCTCATTCTATTTCCCTCCCGCCCCATCGGCATACACCGTGGGGAAGAATGCTGGGGCCATTTCTAACGGGGAATGCCTAAAAGGAAGCACCGGCCAAGGTATCCCCGAAAGGGACCCGCTATCGCGATGAAGATTGAATGTGAATCGCTCGCCCAAATCTCGCCCACTGTTTAGAAGCGTAATGATATCGCTAGCTTACAACACGTCACAGGATTGTTAATCCTTTGCCGCGGCTGCTTGCTTTACCTGCGTTGGTAGCGCCATCCCCAGCAGCTCGAACACCTTACGCTGCTCGTCCAGGCGCGCGCGCAGCTCGACAACTTCCACTTCGAGCGCAGCCGCACGATCGCGCCGCTCATTGTCTCGCATAATCGCGATGGCTCTAAGCGCGCGCGCAGCCTCGCTAGTCAGTTGCTTTTGCTCCGCCTGTTCCATCGTCAACGTTATCGTGACGTTAACGATACGGACTGTCAATACTTTCGGCCTGAACGGACCGGGCTTGCGCGGGATTTTTCAGCGGCATTGATGTCTTCTGCCCAGACCAAACGAAATGGCTTGTTGGCATCGTCGATATATTCTAGTTTCCAAAGAAAGTCGGCCAACTTAGCAATCGCTTGCGCCACGTCGTAAAGCTCGTGCGCGCGTAAGTTGTTGAGCATAAAATCCGCAACCTTCGCTACATTTGATTCGACCGCAATTTTCATTTCTTTTCTCGCTTCCGCGTGGCCTTAATAAGATCGCGCTCGAATTGTTCACGCGTCGGAATCGGAATTTCGATTCGGGCTTTAGACTTTGGCGCGTGAGTCATTTGCGTGCCATCATCATCTTCGATTGCCGTTTCTATTGCCTCAGCTTCATCAAGTTTCTTTTTCATCCTCTTTTCGTAGTCTAGGAGCTCTGGTTGATTTAAAATTTCAAGAATCTGATTTGCGGGTACAACCTGTGTAATACCCGTATGCCACCTTTGGTTAGGATCACTCTTATCGTGAAGCTCTTCAATTACGCGGACTGGCATGATCCCATGTACCAGACCTAAGAGAAACGTGTTCCCTGTACCACATAGCCACCTCGCATCGTCGTCACCCGCTTGTTCCAAGTTAGAGAGCGGAAGAGACACAGTTTCATCGACGAACACCGGTGAACCGCTAAATCCTGCCATCGAAAAACTGTCAATCAAATGCATAAACGCATCGCCGTAATTGGCTGTTGGCATTCGTTCGTCAGCCATCATCGCGATATGTCCAGTGCGCACCATAGGAGTAATTCGCTTGTGCCCAGCCCATTTCCTGAAGAGTCCTACCATGAAGGTTTCGTCGCCGGGACCAATCATCTGTTTTTTGGCCACGTCGGGGGTAACGAATCGCTTCGCGGAAAACAACGTGTACGGATAATCTGCTGATCCTAAGCCCCAAGGATAAACAGCGGCATCTACGGACTTATCAGTTGGATGTCGCCACCATTCAAAAGCTCCGCTCGATTGAAGCTGACGGGAATTTCCGTCGGCGTGATTGATGCGTATCGCAAACTTGTTTGGCTGCCTCATGCGTCGAATGACATGATCGGCAGTTATCAGATAGTACATCGCCTCGGTCGTGTCTCTGATCAGTGAACAGAGGAAACCAGTCCCGCGGAGTTGAAATCCTTTCGGCCCTACTTCGCCAATATAGGCGATGCACCTCAAGCCAGAGTCTGGAAATCGCACATCACCCTCATACCGCATAAGCCGCGGGGCGTAAATGCGCGCCGGACATTCGTTAGATACGAGCATTAGATCACCTTCCTGTACTGCCGTTAAGGGGATACTTACCGTTCTTTTGGACTAAGCGCTGGCCGGGTCTAATTTCTCCTCGATCTTGGCTTGATACATGGCGAAGACCCCTTCGCGCGTCTGGTCTGCCATCCCGCCAACGCTGCCTGGCGGCGTTGCTGCGCGCTCAGAGCTTTCCAGCGGGCGCGGGCGGCATGAGAGGCAGCGTCGGCGCGATCGGCGCGTGTGGTGAGACGCCAGCGCGTAGTGGCGGCTAGGCGGGCCCGGGCGCTGCGTTCTTTTGGCGTGAGAGGCATGCATGATAGATAGCACGCATTGCGATAGAGACGCAAGCGCGTGCACGCATGAGAATTATTTTCCCAACGCAGAGAAGGGGTTGGCGACGTTCGGCTATATTTATTTTCAGCACCACTTGACTTAGCACGCATGATAAACTAAGTTTACATCATCGGACGAAACACCACAGGAGATGACGATGAACACAATTCAAAAACGGGAAGCTATCCACAACACACACGATTTCCGCGAGCTGCCACGCTCAGGCAAGAAGACTTACTCACAATGCGCGTGCGGCGCCGAGGCCGCGCTGACTCGCAATTTGACTCTACGTGCGACTAACCAGAAAGCAATCAATCGGTGCCCGCTCACTATTCGCCCTCCATGGCGGACCGAATAGTCAGCGAGAGACGAAACACCACGGGAGAATGACGATGGAAATTGCTAAATGGGTTGACTGTCCGGGCATCGTAAACGAAGGACGCCAAAACCATACCTATCGCGACTCATGCTGGTCATGCGCACCGTTTTGGGAACGAATCCCGCTGTGCCCGTCGTGTGGAACCATGTTGCGGCACTCAACCCCAAGCGGACGTGTAATGTGCGCAGTCTGTCACAAGATGGTTCAATTGCGAGAAGACTTGAAGGCCGCGTAAAAACCAACGCAGTTAGGAGAGAGACGAGAATGAACTCTATGCGCTTACAGGAAATTAGAGATCGTTTTATTGATGAGATGCCCGCGACGTGGCCCGAAGGCTACCGCGAAGTAGTTATTGAGTTAGTCATCGAAATCGAACAGGCGAGAAGACTAATGACGGCGCGAACCAGCGGCAACTGCGCCTGCGGTTTGTGTACCGAAGAACGCCGCTGGTTAACAAATAAGGCCAAAGAGTAAGAATGCACGGGCCGCACGCGCGATCATGTTAATAGATTTCGTCATAATCTTCTGCTCCGACTGTGGGATTCTCACCTCTGACGATTTCCTGCTCAGCGAACCTTGGACCGACGAGGAAGAAAACGCGATGCGCGAATACCTGCTTTTCGTACATCGCAAAATGATTCACAACGAGACTTAGTGGGCACTGCACTCGGCTATTAGAGCATCGAACGAAACACCACGGGAGAATGACGATGAAAAACACGACAACCAGCTACCTACGGTCCATCGGATGCGAGCGCGACTATTGTCCCGCTCACGCCAAGCTCGCAAAGGAGGTCGCGCGATGAGCTACCAAATTGCGTTCGCTTGGAATGCCGAGTGCGAGAGGCAACTGGTAGCGAAGGGCTTCAAGAAAACCGAGGTTTACCTGAAGTACACCGACGCACCTCCAGCAGAAGCCGTCGACGCAAAAACGATCGAGCGGATACATCTCAAGCATGCGGAAACTACGGGCGAGCAGATCAGGCGCGGGGACAGCGAGTTTTTCCACATGGAATCACCGCCTTTTATGTTCGTGACCACGAGCTGGTGGGGCGCCGGGGAGGACTGAGTATGGCACTTATCCGCGTTATTGACTGGAGCACGCGCGCGCCTGCTCTGCCGGAAAAGCAGCCGCCGCTTCCCGGAATGCCGCAAAAGCTGCTGCGCACTGACGGCGTGATAATCCGCGACTCGCTCACCGGGCTCATCGGCCACTGCGATGGATGCGGCGTTCCGGCCACGCAGTTCGACAGCGACAGTTGCTATTGCGACGACTGCCTTGATTTCGTCGATGACGAGCTCCGCGCAAAGCACGAGGAAGGTTGATGACCCGGCTGGAGTTCATCGTGATCGTGCTGCTGGCGGGAGACGCCGTGCTGATGATTCGCGCGTTGCAGAGCGAGCGCGTCGTGCGCCGAATTATAGACGACTTCCGCCGCGAGATCGCGAAGATGCTGCGCGACGCGGCGCTCAAGATCGAACGCGGAGCCGGCAAATGACCACCAGGTGGGCGAAGACGCTTTCGATGCTGGTCCGTCCGCCCGCTAGGGACTGCCAGCTTGACAACTGCGCCGCGCTCGGCCTCGGGCTGGCGCTGCTCGCGTACATTGCCGACAGGGGCATCCGATGACCTACGCCAACGATAACCGCGAGCCTCCGCGCACCTGGCGCGACAGCTTCTATTCCTTCATCATCATCCTCGCTCTGTTCGCCGCCAGCCTGTTCTACGGGATTCCGCGATAGTCCCACAGCGGCGGCGTACCGACGCAGGTATAGCCGCCGCCCGCGCCCTGCCGCCCACCACGCCACGTTCCCGCATTTTCCGTAAGCTACCCTGACTCCGCGCCCCCCGACGCCGCAAATCGCCTCTTTTCGCGGTGAAGGTGTTGTTTAGCGTTTTTCGGCCAAACCTTACAAAATTTTCAGAACCCGCCAAAACCAGAAGAGGGTAATACCCTAAGAGAATAAAAGAAGAAGAGGGTAGTTTGTCTTGTTTGTCAAGTTTGTCGTATAAAAACTAACGAGAATAAGTAAATGGCCATTGTGTGATCCCTATATTGCGTCCCTGTGGCCTCAAACTGCCAACTGTGTACCACCTCTCACCTCCCCCCTATATTCTGAAAAAAACACCTGACAACTTGACAAAACGCGAAAAGCCCTTGAGTTACAAGGGCTTTTCCGTTGGGACCGCCTGTTGAGCTTGTTTTTTTTGTCGAATACGGGGTTATTTTGTCAGTTCGGGGTTGTCGGCAAATTGAATTTAATCGGTCGAATCACGAGCCACCGGAAAGTAACTCCATCTATCATCTTCCGTATTTCGTACGTGCCGCGCGGAAGCGAAAGCTCTGTACGCGACAAATATCCATGCTCGTTTAGCAACCGTTTCAGCATCCGTACACTGATATTAGGACGGTTTCCGTCGTTGCTCATCCCTGAAACAACCAAGTACGCGCTATTCAGATCGAGATACCATTCCCCGATGGCTTCATCGACGTAAAGAACGGTAATCCCCTGAGCCACGAATTGACCTGCTGCGTTTAGCGTCCAGCCTAGCGCAGCTTCGCCCGTCGGTTTCACCCGATTAACCGTGCGGACGTGCGCGCGCCCATTCGACAGCGCCGACATCAGCAGGTCAACGAATTTTGCGGTTGAGCTTTGCTCTTCGCGATCCACACCCTGCGCCGCCGCCTTGCCCGCGAATGTCCCTTCGAGCGACTGCAATTTAATTTCTGAAAACTCCTCCCAGATTTCGAGCGTCGCGCGCAGCTCGCCGAGCGCCAGCGCGACCCTCGCGTGCGTCTCCGTCATCTCACCCGCGATGTCAGCGGCGCGGCGCGCGATACGCCTGCGGACCTCTGGAAGCCTCGGCGCGAGCCACCGCACCCATCCGGCCATCGCGGCGCTCAAAACGCCCGCTGCGCCGAGTTCATGCATCGCCTTGAGCTTTTCCAGCGACAAGGCGTCGCGCGTGACCTCAAGCACCACCATTCGCGCCTCTAGCGACGATCCCCACACAAATTCTTCCGCCGTGGTCAGAATCATCCCGCGCGGAGCCTTGGTTGCCTGCTCCGATCCGTCCGCGTTCATGCGGCCGCGGCCACTCCGATTCCCCACCGCGCGGAAAATCCGCTCCGCCTTTTTTTGCATGTCCTTGTCGAAATTATGCGTGGCCGGCCGGAAATCGTCGATCACCATGATCGTGTCTTTTGCGCGAAAGGCCAGATTCTCGAGGAAATTCTCCGTGCTCGCCCAACTCGCGGGCAGACGCTCGCGGTCAAAATTGGATCCGAAATGCCGCTGAACAACCGCCGCGAGAGACGATTTTTTCGAGCCTGTTTCGCCCACCAGGAACATCGCGAAATCGATCTCGCCGACCGCCGCGCGCCAGATCGCCGCAAACAGCGGCAGCGTGATCGCATGGTCGCCAACGTCGAGCATCGAAGCGGACGCCCGCAACGTCTCGCGCAGCTCCGCGCCCTCTGGCGGGTCCGGCAGCCGAAAGTCCACGAGACTCGGCGGCAGTTCCGCTTTGATATCCTTCTTGACGCCATCCTCTCCGATCGCGCCGCCGCCGTGCATATAGACCCATTCTCCCGCGATTTCGCGCCATCCGGTATGGGTGTACAGCAACCGCTCGTTTGCGCGGCCAGAGAGCCGCTCGATAGCCTCGCGCAGCCGGTCCCTGACACCCGAACCTGCGCAGATCACCGCGCCGCCGCGCAACTTCGCGACCCATTCCAATTTCGCGAATTGCGCCGCTGGTATCTCGAAGGTCTGCGGCGGTTTTGAATCAACCGTAGCCTTGATCGTGAGCATCCGGTCCTGACTCACACCGTCATCACGCATCGTGTCCTCGATAATCCGCGCGTGAAAATTCGCGAGTTCCGTGGTGACGGCAACATCGGTATGACCGCCTTTATTCTCTTTGAAAAAGTGAGTGCCGCCGTGCTTGATGCAGTAAGGCCCCGCGACCGTCAACGGCGATTCCTGCGCGTGCTCCGTCGCCGCGAGTAACGCATCGAATCGCTCGCGAAACGACGCGGGATCGTCAACCCACAGCGCCGCCGGGTCTTTAAAGCCCGACGTACCCATGAACAGCACGTCCACGCGCCCGACGTGGCCGAGGTCGCGCAGATGGTCCGCGATAACGGCAGGAAATTTCGCGCCCGCCGCGTCCGGCTCGCTAACGATAATCAGCCGCTCGAACCCCGCAACGTGCGCAAGCTGCAAGCATTTGACATTCGACGCGCCGGGCAGTCCGAGCGCCGGGTATCCCGCGTTCCACAGGCAAAGAGCGTCGGTCTCTCCTTCCACGATTAGTAGGTACGCAGCCATCCACCACCCCGCTCCCGCAGAATCTATTTGTTGCGCTCGACCCCGTTAATCGCGGTCCCTAGTTGGTGGACGAACGCTACGTAGTCGAGATGCTCCGGCATTTTATCGTCGCGCCGTTCCAGCCGGTAGAACGCGCCCGCCGCAAACCGATACTCCACCACGCGATAGGTTTTGGTTTCGAGAATAGTCAGCTTGTCGGGCGTGCTCATTTCTCATTTACCTCGCCATTCCTTGAGTTGCCAAATTCCATAAGGTATTAACGGTCCCTCGCCGACCCAAAAACTCCCGTCCTTCGCGCGCAACGCCGTCCGCTTCCGCATCTGCGTGTACTGGTCACCCCTTTCGTCGAAGTACCCAATCGCGACGCCGGACCCGTCAGGCCAATCCTCGACGCCGCATTCACGCAAAAACTCAATCGGCAACCGCTTCGCTTCCGCGAGTTCCGCGAGCGTGACCGGCTTCAGCGGCGCGGCGGCGCGCGTGCGCTTCGCGAGCTTCGGCGCCGTCGGCGGGAACAAATCCTTCACGTCGAGATTCAGCGCCGCACACACGCTTTCAACGGTGCAACCAGCAAAGCACTTGAGCAAAATTCTGCCGTCAGCACCTTCCGCGATGGAAAGTGAGTTTTGCGCGTCCGCGTGCGCCGGACACCGCGCCGTGTGCCCCGCGCCGCTGCGCTTGACGTTAGTGAGTCGCGATAGAATCTCGTCGAGTGTCATCCCGCACCTCCGCATTCCCCAACGCCGCCGCCTCGTCCACCTTCGCCCGATACGCCAAGTCCCTACTCATCCGCACCTTCGCGCACCGCGCGCCGTGAATCACGCTGGTATGGTCGCGGCGAAACACCTCGCCCAATTCTTCCCACGTCAATTTCGTAAGCGTCCGGCACAGATACATCGCCGCGAATCGCGCGTCCGCGACGCGATGGCTGCGCTGGCGTCCATAGAGCCGCTTCGCCGCAATCCCGAAAACCCGCTCCGTTGACGCGATAAGCGTGTGCGCCAGGTTGGTTTCCGCTTGCGTATCGACCCATGCGCGCTGACTGATTGCGTGGCTATCCACGCGGACCCCGGCGTGGCGTTCGAGGTCATGCCCGTGGTGATGCTGGCAGTGGCAACCGTCAACGAGACAGATGCCGGAGTACCCGTGACGCGAGCGCGCGTGCCCGCAGACACATGTACTGGTCATTGTAGTGCCTCGATCTGTCGCCGGATCGCGTCGCCGATCTCGTAGGGAATCTTCGCCCGCTGAGCAGGACGGTCAGGACGCGGCCCCATCTTTTCTTTTCGGGCAGGGCAATCGGGGATCAAAAGCGCGCGGTTAGACCAGAATGCATGTGAGGTTCCGATCGTCGCCCGCACTGGACCGAAGACCGGCGTCAACCATTTTCGCGATAGGCTTGAACACTCGACGATCCAAATCGTGGGCTCCCATTCAGCGATGGTTCGCGCAGTTGCTTCAGCGAGTTCGGTACTCTCGTCGCCTGGGCGCGCGTTCTTCCATGGCAGCACGCAACGCGCATAGCCGTCGCAGGGAACCGAAGCCCACAAAAGAACATCTCGAATTCGCTTGAGCGGCAGCGGATCGCGCAAGTCAGCCACGATGTCAGGCTTGAAGCGCGACTCAATATCGACGCCGATCACGCGCCATCCCGCATCGCGAAACGGCTCCGACGCGCCGCCAAGCCCGCAGAACAAGTCCACCATCGTCAACTGACTCACTTCGTACCTGCCTTGGTAGTCTCTTCGACCGCATACCGCGCCGCGTGCCAGAGCAACAACTCCACCGTTCGCGCCGCCCACGCCCTGTCGGGACACGGCCACACCGCGATACCGTGTTTCCAGCACCACGCATGAAGCGGCGACATAATCATTTTCGGCGTCATCTTCGGCGCAAACCGCGTCCCCGCCGCAATCTCGCGCATATCGCCCTCGATCACCAGCGCCTTCCAACGCACTTTCGCGAGCCGCTCAAGCTCCCGCTCGAACCTCTCGCGCCCCGTCCCGAGCGACCCGACCAAATCCGCTACGCTCTTGCGCTCGATGAGCACCGTATCGCGAAGGTCGAAGCCGGGGCCGCGCACGCTGTAGTCCGCAGTCGGCAACGTGGCTTTTTCGCTGCGCATCGTGCGGAACTTGAGCGCACGCTGCTCTCGCGAATCGACCAGGATGATCAAGTCTTCGACTTTCACGCGAGCAACCCCGCGAGCCGCGTCGTCCGCTCCTGCGGTCGCACGCGGTTAATCATCGCTTGCATCACGTTTCGATTCCCGACCAGCACGCATCCCGCCTTCGCGCGCGACACGGCAGTGTATGCCCAGCAACGATCCGGGACCATCGCGCCCTGACTTTCGTGAATAGGTATAACTACCCAAGGAATTTCTGAGCCTTGGAATCTATGCACCGTGAGTGCGTAAGCATGTCCGAGATGCAGCGCGCTGTCCGGCCGCTCCTCAGTGACGATCCGCTCCGGCGTGTCGAATCTCACCATCAAATTGCGCCCGTCACGCCGGATGACCGTCCCGAGGTCACCATTCATAACGTCAAGCCCGTAGTCATTCGAGAGTTGGATAACGCGGTCGCCCGGCGCGAAATCGCCCTCAGCACCTTCGTTCAGCACCGCGCGCAGCCTTACGTTTAATTCCTTCGCGGACAGCGCCCCGCGCTCGCGCAGCGCCGTCAGCACTATCGCGTCGCGGTTCGGGTCAATCCCGTACTTCGCGGGCAGCCGATTCGCGATGATGTCCACTACCTCATCGGCGATCGCGGCCTCGCTGCCCTTGTCGATGAAGAAAAAGTCCTTAGCCTCTTTGTTCGCGATGGTCGGCGCGCGCCCGGCCTTAATCGCCGCGCAGTTCCGTGCGATCATCAAGTTCGGGTCGTGTCGCTTGAGTTCGGTCAACTCGACGTTCGGGATCGCGCCGCGCCTGGTCAGGTCCGCGAGCACGCGCCCCGGCCCGACACTTGGCAACTGGTAAATATCCCCTACGAGTATAAGTCGGCAATCCTCCGCAAGTGCCTCCAGCAGGCTCGCGAACAACCGGATGTCGAGCATTGAGCTTTCGTCGCACACAACGAGTTTGCTGTCGATTCGATTCGCATTATTGCGTCGGAATAGAAACTTTCGAGTTTTTTCGTCAAATCCTGCTTCAAGTAGTCGATGGACCGTTCGAGATGGGGTTCCTGTCGCTTCTTCCATTCGCTTCGCCGCTTTTCCAGTTGGGGCACAGAGCGCAATTCTGACATCGGGGTTACTCCTGATGATCGATTTTATGAGCGTTGTTTTGCCGGTGCCCGGCGATCCCATGAGGCAAAAGATGTTCGCGCGCTGAATTACCGCTAGCGCCGCCGCCTGATCGTCCGCAAGGCCATCTACCAGCGTCGGTAATCCTTCAGGGCATGGGCGCGCGATCATCGCCCTCGCGAGCGCCGCCGCGCGCTCCTCTGCTTCCAGCGTCACGCGGCGACTGATTAGCCCGTCGCGCTCGACCACACGCGGATCGTCGAAATCGCAGCCGCCAACGGACTCGCCTAGCGCCTCGACCATCCGCTGCCCGAACATCGCGAGCGGCAGCGCCGTGTGCCCGTCGTTCTCCGCTTCAGAGAGTACGTAAAGGGCGGCGGCGGCCTGTCGTCGTGGGTCCGCGCGGCGAATCCCGAAGTACAGCGCGGCGTAGTCAGCGTGCCGGAATCCGATACCCGCGACTTCTGTGAGCGCGTAAGGATTGGTCTCAAGCATCATATTGAGGTTGCCGCCGAAATGCGCACGCGCGCGGCGTGTGAGCATCGGCCCGAACCCTGGTACGGTCGCGAGGTCCATCATCAAGCGCTAGAAAGGTTCTTCCAACGGTTTGGCCTTTGGCAGCGGAACTTCTGACGCGAGGACTGTGGGTTTCTCAAGTACCCCTTCTCTAAACTTTGGGTCGTCCAGCAGGAACGTCAGCGTAGAACTGATCTCGTAATAGCTCTCCGCCTCGATCGTGATATTCAGTTCGGCCCCGCTCGGCATTTTGCGATGATAGTTTCCTGTAACTTTTATCATTCTCTTTTCTCCTGTTTAGACTCGTTTTTTTAATAGCTTGTCGTTTTCATACGCATCGCGGAACAGCAGGAATTGCGCGAACGCGAGGTCCAGCGTATCCGGGCCATAGTAATGCTCCGCGAACGCTCCACTTTCCTTCGCGAATCGGTATAGCCGCGCGCCCTTCGCGGGCTGATCCGCATGCGCCTCATTCCACAGATTCCGATACGCCGCAAGTTGTATCACGTGATCGAGGTACACCCCGTTCGATGACTTCCAGTCGCCGATATCGATCTCGCCGTCGAACTCGACGATCGCGTCGGGCGTTCCGCCGTAACGGTATTTCTCACTTACCAACTGCACCTCCAGCGGCATCACGAAAGCCTTGGTGCGCGCGAGTTCGCGTTTGTAGTTCTCGAAAGCGTTGGTCGCGGATTGCTTCATTGCGTCGTCGAAATTGTCAGGCCACGGCGGCGACGCGCTTCCGTGGAGGTCCGCTTCGACCATCGCGTGGACATGAGAACCTATGTCGGTAGCGATGTTGTCATAGAGGCGATTCGCGCCTTCCTTGCCGCGCTTGAACGCCCAGAACAGCAACGCGCCGGAATCTTTGAAGCGCCCGATTACCGTAGTTGTTCCCGGAATTAGAGTACCGTCCGCGAGATGGTAGCCACTTTTCGGCGTTGGCATTTTATGCCTTTACCTCTTCAATTTTAAGAATCCGGCGTGCTTTGATTTTCTGCGGGTGTTGAAGCGGCGTCGGTCCTATCGCCAAGTCCTTGACCGCGACGGTACACGCCAGCGATTTCGTCGCCTCACTGTCGAAACTCTTTGCCATCTCGAAACACGCGGAGAGATGTAGGCCGCCGCCGCATTCACGCGCGTCGCCATCCCAATCCAGCGCGGCTACTTCCGTGCCCGGCTTATAGAGAAAACCACGCGAAGACGTGAAATCGTTACGGACGGCTTTGTAGAGAACACACTGGCCGCGCTTGACCTTGACGCCATGATATTCGAGCCATTTTTCGACGGTCGAGTAGTCAGGCCGAATCTGGACGCCGCCCGTCACCTTTCCACGATGGTCATAGCCAATCACACAGCTAACATATTTTGTTGCCACGACGTGCGAAGACCCCCACGCCTCGACGTGCGAAGACTCCCGCGCCTCGACGTGCGAAGACTCCCGCGCCACGACGTGCGAAGACCCCCACGCCTCGACGTGCGAAGACTCCCGCGCC
>JBAWEZ010000038.1:0-50347 GCA_049591475.1 Candidatus Acidiferrales bacterium | reverse complement strand
GGACCTGGAAGCGAGCCGCGCTTACGAATTCGGAGAGACCACGCAGGAGTTCACGTTCGCAGGCTATCCCGTCTACATTCGTGGCGAAGCGGAGTTGGCAGCAAAGCAGCCAGCCCAGGCCGTTGCCCAGTTTCAGAGGATTTTGGACCGTTCATACATTATAGGCAATGAATCAATCGGCGCGCTGGCGCGTCTCGGCCTCGCCCGCGCCTACGCCATGCGGGGCGACACGGCCAAAGCGAAAGGCGCATATCTGGATTTTCTCGCGCTTTGGGAGCATGCCGACCCGGACGTCCCGATCCTCAAACAAGCCAAGGCAGAATACGCCAAGCTCCGCTGATCCGGCGCAACCTGTCACCCGACTTGTGTCGTGGCAAGGGGAAGAGTTCAGGGAGCGGAAGAATAAGAGGCAATCGCAGCGGTGATCGGTCAGGTAGTCTTTTTTTATCGCGCGATCGAAGGGCTCGGCGGCAAGAGGAGCCCTATGCGATACGTGTGGCTAGTGGCGGTGCTGTTTGCGGCAGCTACGGCCCGCGCTCAGGACGGAGCGGCGGCTTACAGGGCGCACTGCGCCACGTGCCACAGCTCGGCGGCGGTGCACGTCCCTCCTAAGAGCGCCTTGCGGACTATGAGCTTGAGCCGCATTCTCGCCGTGCTTCAAAACGGTGTCATGAAAACCGTTGGCGATACGCTGACGCCTCAAGAACGGTACGCTGTGGCTCTGTACCTCAGCGCTACGACTCCCAAAGCGAAGCCTATGCCAGCCTCGGCCTTTTGCAATGCGGGTGCGCCGTCTTTCCGTTTCTCGGCATCGGACGCTAACTGGACTGGTTGGAGCACAGACGCCAGTAATGCTCGTTTTCAAAATGCGGCTGCCGCGGGAATGAGAGTTGCTGATGTGCCGCGACTGAAACTGAGATGGGCTTTTGCGTTGGGCGATGAAACGAACGCGCGCTCGCAGCCCGCCGTCGAGGGCGAATAGAGCATAGAAGCGCTGGCCGCGGCCAATCGGAAAGAGATCGAATTATTCGCGGCGTTGCGGAACTCGGAAGGCGGTAAACCAGATGCGCGGCAAACAGTAGTCTCGCGGATCAAGGTGGACAACGCCATCGGCAAGTACCTGTGCAACTTCGCCAGCGCAGATCAGCGGACGACTTTCCTCGCTTACCGGCGCGCCTTGGATATCTTCCGGGAAGCCTGCACCTGCGAGTACGTTGATCAAATCACGGCGGACTGCGTGCGGTTGTCCGTAACGCGGCTGCGTGGCGAGTTCGACCAAGACACGATATACCACCGATACCACTACGTGGAGTTCTTCCTCGGGAAGCACGGCAAGAACAATTTGCTTCCGAAATCAGAACGCCCGAAAAAGCGCCCGGTGGACGAAGACGACACCGATCTGGCGAGTTACGAGGCCGGCGGGGTTGCGAATCTGGTTGCAGCGGCCGAGACCGAGCGGGACAAACTTGTCGTCCTCCTTCCTTCCGAGTCGGGCCTGCGCAAGAACGAAGTCGCGCATTTGGAGAAGGCTGACATCTTAGAGGGACAGATCATTGTTCGGTCTCGCAAGATGCAATACCGCCGCTGGAAAACCAAGACGGGTCGCGGCAACTTTCCCACTTCCGTCGAGCCCGTGAACGCAATCTTGTCGACGTGGGGATGTGCTGCCAGCGCCGCGCCGGCCGTTTCGCCTAAAACGCGCCCCAGCCCGAAGCATCTCCCACCGACGTGATTCGCAGGACAGCGTTTACGGCGTGAATTTGGCCTCCGTAGACCTTGAACGCCTCGAACGTGACGAGTTTGCGGCCTTGGCCGTAGCGAGAGGTTTGCCCGAAATCAAGATACAGCAGAACGATGCCGAGGCGGCGGTCATAGGCTGCGAAGCGAGCGCGTACTTCGGGATGTTTGATGATGTCCTGAGCCTTGATGTTTTCGCAACCCTTCATCTTGCAGCCGGGCCCCGCCGTGTGGATTCCGTTCTCGATGCGGTAGGCGTCCGAGGCGAAAGGCGTGTTGGCCTGAACGAAGCTGCCGATCTTGAGGCCCTCCGGGTATTTCATGGCGACCTTGATCGCCGCAGCTCGCGAATCGATCTGCGACCTCGGCGGCTCGAGAGCCATTTGCGCGTTGCCTTCGAGATATCCGGCGGGATTGAAAATCAAAGCGTCCTTATCATGCGGGACGACCATGGTTTCGATCTGGCTGATTTTTCCGCCGCTCTCTTTTAGCCGGAGCGCAAAGAGCACAGGCTGCTTTTGTGCCCCGAGCAATATCGCCTGAGTTGCGGCCGTGTGTCCGGGGACATCCAAAATGTCGCGGCGGTAGGCCCCTACTCCGGAGGCCGTCCGCCAGAAGCCCTCGCCGATTTTCAGCACTTTGCCGTTCTCGGTGAACCGGACGTTCGCGGTGACCGGCAGACTGCCGGGATTGTGAGTTGTCATGGCCTGGATGTAGTCGGTGACTAAACCGGCTAGGCATTTGCGATTGCAGTTTTGGGCTGGGGCGGGTCGTGCGGAAACGAGCAAAAGCAACGCAAATGCCACCACAAACGTCGAGATTCGGCGAACGCATGAGGCCATGATGATGGTTCCTCCCGGGCGGGAGTCTAGCACAGAGAGCGGCGGAGCGACCCACGATGACGCGGACTTAGCCCGTTAGGCCCATAGTAAAGATAAAACTGGACCGGACTATCGCGAAGGCGTGAGCGCGTGGTGCTGACGCGCGGGGGCGAGCCGCTTCGCTGCGGCTCCCGGTGCAACTGGTGCGCTGCGCGAACGAAAGCGGCCCGCATCCGCAAGACACCGCGGTTAAACGGCGGATGTGGTCGTCTTGGAAGTGCTGCGCGAAGTATAGGACTTGTCGAAATCGCCGCTATCGCTGGACGAATCGCCAGCCTTATCGATTTCGATCGAACCCTTAAAGTACGCGCCATCCTCGATCATGATGCGGGCGGTGGTAAGATCGCCCACCACGGAGCCGTCCTTTTTAATCTCGATGCGGTCGCGGGCGCGAAGATTGCCCTTCACGTTGCCGTAGACCACTACTTCGCGCGCGATCACGTCGGCGGTAACGCGAGCGCTGGCGCCGACTGTGAGTTTGCGATCTTCGAGGTGAACGAGTCCTTCCACACTACCGTCGATGGCCAGATCTTCGTTGCCGGTGATCTCGCCCTTCACGTGCAGACTTGCTCCCAAGCGAGCCGTCCCGCCGCTGGTGCTGGACGCGCTCGGTGGATACGTCGAATCCAAAGGTGCCATGGTCTTAGCCTCCCCAGAAATAGTTGCCCTGGAAATAGTTGGTGTTGCAGGCGTCAAATTCTCTCTAGGTTGCTGCGGTAGCGGCGTCCTAGTGGGAGTCTCCTGCTTCTTCTCTCCCCACATTAATCAAACCTCCTTGGCCCAAACGCGCCGGAACTGGCTGATGAAAAAATAGGACCGGGGAAGAACAATGTAGTCCCGCGCGAAGCGTGTGCCAAATTCAAAATGGCACAGATGTGTCCGGGGAAGCAACTTTTGGATTGTTGGCGCTTTTCGGCGGACGTTCGCCCCGCAAAGCGGAGCTTTCTAGGAGGGCGAATCTGCGCGTGTGGCGCGTTGCTCGTGCACGGGGGCAAAAGCCCCGCTGCCGCGATTGTGAAGCTTCACACGATCACTTAACGGACGTTCGCTGACGCGCAAACTCGCTAGGTTAGTATTTTCGGAGAACGCCAACGACGCGCCCCTGAATCTTCACCTCGTTCGCAGCGAGGATGATCGGCGCCATGGTTGAATTCGCGGGCTGCAGGCGGATTTTGCCTCCCGGCTCGCGGTAGAAGCGCTTTAGCGTGGCTTCATCCTCGCGCACCAGCGCCACCACGATTTCGCCGGGATTGGCGACTTGCGTCTGCTCCACAACGATGAAGTCTCCATCCAGAATGTGATCCTCGCGCATCGATTCGCCCTTCACCTGCAGGACGAACGTGTTTTGCCCGCGCGCGAAATCGGAAAGCGAAATGGTCTCGCGATCTTCGACGGCTTCCAGCGGTCGCCCGGCGGCGATGCGTCCGGAGAGCGGCAACTCGACCACGTGGCGCTCAAGAATTTCCTCGCGTACTGGCTTCGGAAGCTGCGTGACCTCAATCGAGCGGCTTTGATTGTAGCCGCGGCGAATAAAGCCTTTCTTTTCCAGGGTAGAGAGATGCTTATGCACAGTGGCCAGCGAGGTAAGCTTCAGCGCGCGCGCGATTTCCTCGAAGCTCGGCGAGTAGCCGTTCTTGTTGAGGAAGCCAACCAGATAATTGAGGACCTCTTTTTGCCGCTTCGTGAGTGCCATGGTGCCCCCGGGCTCAGCCCTAGGCCGAGCGTGGGGAGTGTATGGCGAAATAAAAGCGAAGTCAATGGTACTTTTGTACAGGTTTTGGATTGGCGGAGAGGCGAAGTTTCCAGCGGCGAAATCCATCGCTGACAGTAAGATGGCGTGGTGTAGTCACCCAACTTTGTGCTGGGCAATACTGGCGATGAAAATGCCGCGACTCTACCGAGCGATCCTGCCGGTCAGCGACCTTTCGATGCGGCTGCTGCGAGTTCCTCAATCGCGGGCAGGGACGCTGGGCGCGTCGCCGTCGATTCACTCGGCTGCTTTCCGGTGCGCAACGCTTCGACCATAACCTCGATCGCCGTTGTGGTATTCGGAGGAATCACCACTGTCGCCGCCAGCAATCCGCTCTGCACGTATGCCTGGCCCGTGGTTGGCAAGCCGTCGCATCCAGTGAACGGTACGTGCAGCCATTTATCTCGCACCTCCGGGTCGGCATGTTCTTGGATGGCCTTGCGCGCACCCATGGCCATGTCGTCGTTCTGCGCACATACCATGTCGATCAGGGCCTTCTTCGAAGTTGAAAGCTGCATCCACGACGCGATGGTTTTGTACGCACTCTCGCTCGTCCAATTTCCCTTGAACTGGATTAACTTCACGTTCGCTGGCTTCGTTTGCTCGATTCCCAGCGCTCGATATTTAGCCGCCGCGACGGTCGTCGGGCCCTGAATGTAAATCGCCGTGCCACCCTTCGGCACCAGCGCGCCAACCTGGCGCCCCTGGATACGGCCCACCTCCAGGTGATTCGACGTGACTCCAAAAACCGGCACCGTGGAGGTGCGGCGCAAATCGGTGACGTAATCGGCTTCGCGGTTCAGGATTCCCCATCCGATTCCCGCCGCAACAGCCGCGCGCGCCACGTGCGGAAAAGCGGTTCCGCCGGCCGGCTCCACCACAATCCCGTCGGGATGATGAGCTGAGGATTGAATCACCGAGAGCAACTGCTGGCTCTGGTTGATCGCATCGTTCCCCGCGTAGATGATCTGCACTGCGGCACCGGCCCGTTGAGCCGCCTCTTCCGCCGCTTTCGCCTGTTCGACCTGGTAATCGTTGTCGTTGGTAGTCAGCGAAACCAGGAAGTTGAGTTTTTTCATCGCTCGAACCTGAACCTGAGCCTATCCGTCCGCCCACATGAAGCTCACATTACAACCGCATTCACACATCGGAATCGGCAAGGTTGGTGAGCTGTGTCTATTCGGCACACGTGCGGCGAAGCGCTGACCTGTGATCGGCGGCTCGTGGTTTGTGGGCCTCTTTGGCTCGAATATTCAAACTCTACTCGATCGAGCACGAACACTTCGTACACCGAGAGCAGAACTTTACGCGCGGACAAGTAAATGCGGGGTTTGAAAATTTTATTCACCGGCGGAGTGGTATGCTAACCTTAGATTTAGCGGGTTGGGGGGAAGTTGCGGCAGGCCAGATACGCCTCGAATTCCTGGCAGCGCCCACCCCTCCGCGCACATCTAAGAATTTGTAACTACATGCGAGGCAGGAAGCCCTCATAAGACATGGCTACAACGGTCACCCCCCCCAAAGAACGCAGGCGTGAAGTAGTTGATCAGGCGGTCATCCGATTCTGCGGCGACTCCGGCGACGGAATGCAGATCACCGGAAGCCAGTTCACCAATACGGTGGCCATCTACGGCAACGATCTGGCGACCTTGCCCGACTTCCCCGCGGAAATCCGAGCCCCTGCCGGCACATTACCGGGCGTCAGCGGATTCCAGGTGCATTTTTCGTCGAGCGACGTGTACACGCCGGGTGATAGCGTTGACGCGCTGATCGCCATGAATCCAGCGGCTCTGAAGATGAATCTGGCGGACCTGAAGCCCAACGGCATCTTGATCGCCAATCTGGATGATTTCGGCGAGACCGATCTGCGCAAGGCGCAGTTGACCTCGAATCCGCTGGAAGATCACTCCCTCGATGGCTACCGGCTTTTTGCCGTGGAATTGACAAAATTGACTCG
This sequence comes from Candidatus Acidiferrales bacterium, assembly GCA_049591475.1. GTDB lineage: Bacteria > Acidobacteriota > Terriglobia > Acidiferrales > UBA7541 > Palsa-295. Next base: position 44,022 of record JBAWEZ010000038.1, on the reverse strand, counting down.
CGCGGCGCTGCGCGATTTGGGGCTCGATAGCAAGAGTGTGGACCGCTCCAAGAACTTCTTCGCGCTGGGGATGTGCTACTGGCTTTACAACCGGTCGATGGATACCACGCTGCGCTGGATCGACGATAAATTCAAAAGCAAGCCGATGCTCGTGCAGGCTAACAAGCTGGCTATGCAGGCCGGCTACAGCTATTGCGAAGCGACGGAAGCGTTTCAGATCACGTACGAGATTCCGCCAGCGAAGCTCGCTCCTGGAATTTACCGCAACATCAGCGGCAATACGGCTCTGGCGATGGGATTCGTCGCTGCGTCGCAAAAGTCGGGGCTTCCGCTGTTCCTGGGCTCCTATCCGATTACGCCAGCCTCGGACATCCTGCACGAGCTTTCAGCCTACAAAAATTTCGGCGTGGTCACGTTTCAAGCGGAAGACGAGATTGCGGCGGTAACGGCGGCAATCGGTGCGGCGTACGGCGGTTCACTGGCGCTGACCACGACTTCCGGTCCGGGTATGGCGCTGAAGACGGAAGCGATCGGTTTGGCCGTGGCCGTCGAACTGCCACTCGTGATTTGCGATATTCAGCGCGGCGGCCCTTCCACGGGATTGCCGACCAAAACAGAGCAGGCCGATCTCCTGCAGGCCCTATTTGGACGCAACTCCGAGGCGCCCATTCCGGTGCTTGCGCCCGCGACGCCCGGCGATTGCTTCTGGATAGCGATGGAAGCGAGCCGCATCGCCACGAAATATATGGTGCCGGTGATCATCCTTTCGGATGGCTATCTGGCGAACGGCGCGGAGCCGTGGCACATTCCATCGCTAAGCGATCTGCCTGACTTTCCGGTACGCTTTGAAACCAATCCGACGGATTTTCGTCCGTACCGGCGCGATCCGAAAACGCTGGCGCGCCCATGGGCCGTGCCCGGAACGCCGGGGCTGGAGCATCGCATCGGCGGCCTCGAAAAGCAGGATGTGACCGGCAACGTAAATTACGAACCGCTGAATCACGAGAAAATGGTGCGCCTGCGCGCTGCGAAGGTTGAAGCGATCGTGCAGGATGTGCCAGATGTGGTTCCTGCCGGCGATCCCGATGGCGATTTGTTGATCGTGGCGTGGGGCTCGACGTACGGCCCGGTCACCGCGGCGCTGAAAGCGCAGCGCGACCAGGGCAGCAAAATCGGGCACGTCCACCTGCGGCACCTGAATCCGTTGCCGAAGAATCTGGGTGAAGTAATTGGACGCTACGACCGCGTGCTCGTCCCGGAAATGAACATGGGCCAACTGCTGATGCTTCTCCGCGCGAAATATCTGGTCGACGCGCAGGGGCTGAACAAAATTCAGGGCAAGCCCTTCAAGCAATCGGAAATCGAACGCAAGATCGAGCAGATTCTTGCAGACCGCTAGGAGCTAGGAAATGGCCACTGCCACATTGCCGCCGTTGACGAAAAAAGACTTTCAGACCGACCAGGAGATTCGCTGGTGTCCCGGATGCGGCGACTACGCGATTTTGTCCGCTGTGCAGGCCGTGTTTCCGGAGCTGGGCATCCCGCGCGAAAAGTTCGTGGTGATTTCGGGAATCGGCTGCTCGAGCCGCTTTCCGTATTACATGAACACGTTCGGATTTCACACCATTCACGGTCGCGCGCCGGCCGTCGCGACGGGACTGAAAGTGTCGCGGCCCGATTTGGAAGTTTGGGTGGTGACCGGCGACGGAGACTCTCTTTCGATCGGCGGCAACCACACGATTCACATGCTGCGACGCAACGTCGGCCTGAAGGTGTTGATGTTCAACAATCGCATCTACGGCCTGACTAAGGGCCAGTATTCGCCCACGTCGGAAATTGGAAAGAAAACGAAATCGACCCCGTTTGGCGCGTCGGATCGTCCGTTTAATCCCATTGCACTGGCGATCGGCGCGGAGGCAACTTTCGTGGCGCGCTCCATCGACGTGTTTCAGCCGCACCTGAAGGCCACGCTGAAAACCGCGGCTGCACACCGGGGCTCGGCGTACATCGAGATTTTGCAGAACTGCAACATCTTCAACGACGGCGCGTGGGACTCGCTCACCGAGCGCGATGCGCGCAGCGCGCATATCGTCCAGCTCGAACACGGCAAGCCGCTAATCTTTGGAAAAAATCGGGACAAGGGCATCTGGCTCAACGGCCTGAAACTCGAAGTGGTCCAGCTCGGCAACGGAATCAGTGAAAAAGATTTGCTCGTTCACGACGAACACAACGCTGATCCGGTCTACTCTTTCCTGCTCGCGCATATGGAGAAGACCGAAGGCTTCCCCACTCCCATCGGCGTTTTCCGCTCGGTCGAGGCTCCGCGTTACGAGGATCTGGTGAATTCGCAGATTCGCGACGTGCAGGCCAAGCGCGGCGCCGGTGACCTGGAAAAGCTGCTGCGCACCGGAGACACCTGGGAAGTACGCGCGTAGTTCAATTCCTTGCCTGGTTGAAGACTCCTGCCGCATTCGGGCGCGCTCTCGGGCGCAGCCAGCCCTTCCCTTTCAACCTCGCGTCAGTCCCCGCAAACAATTGCCTCCCGTCGCAACTACGGGTACCATCGCGCCCACGATTTTCAAGCTCACCCAGGACCAGAGACGAGGTCGCATGTACACGAAAAGATTCGCGCTCGCGGCGGTGAATGTCGCCGGGCTGATAGCTCTGGCTGTGTTAGTTGCCCCACTGCTTCGAGCGCAGACCGTGAATCCGCTGGATTACCCTCTACCCAAGCCTGCCTTCGCCGGCCAGACTAACGCCCCGCCGCCCGCAAAGAAATCTCCGCCGTTCAAGGTGGACGTAGTGATCACACGCTTCATGGCGCCGTGGGCGATGGCATTCCTGCCGGATGGCAAGCTGCTGGTGACCGAGCGCTACGGATTCATCCGCGTCGCATCACTCGATGGCGTCTATTCCGCGCCCATCACAGGCGTGCCGGGCACGAAGGTCGTGGCGGCGGAATCGCTGCACGATATCGCTATCGACCCCGATTTCGTACACAACCGGCTGATATATTTCACCTATTTCGCGCCGCCGCCCGGCGAGGATCCGGCCGTTTGGCCCGTCAAGTATTTCTATGACAACGTCTTTAATGCCACCGTAGCCCAGCGCCGGACCATGCGAATCGGAGAAGAGCGCCTGGCTCGCGCGCGCCTGAGCGATGATGAAAAAAGTTTGGAAGACGTGCAGGTGCTGCTCGACGGCGTAAATCGTCGCATCGTGTTTGCGCCTGATGGCGCCATGTTCGTCACCGGCGCCGACCGCTTCCGCTTCTACGACGCCAACTACGACGGCGAGGATCACGAAGTCACCGATCCCGATATCCTGCGCAACTTCACTGGCCGCGTGGTGCGCATCAACACCGACGGATCGATCCCCAAGGACAATCCGTTTCTCGCCGATCCAACGGTTCTGCCCGAAACGTACTCCTACGGCCATCGCGATCCGGAGGGCGCGGCGATTAACCCAGCCACCGGCAAACTGTGGGTGGTCGAGCACGGACCGATGGGCGGCGACGAAGTTAACATCATTCAGCCCGGCGGGAATTACGGCTGGCCGAACGTCAGCTACGGGCGCCGCTACAACGGAAAGCCCATTGCCGGCACGGGCGCCACACAAATGTCCGGCACCATCCAGCCAATCTATTTCTGGTATCCGGACGTCGCGCCCGGCTGCGCGATGTTCTACACGGGTAATCTGTTTCCCGAGTGGAAAGGCAATCTGTTCGTCGGCGGATTGGCCGCGCGCAGCCTGATTCGCCTGGTGCTCAATGGTGATCGCGTGGTCGCCGAGGAACGGCTGCTTACGAACCTCAAAGAGCGCATTCGCGACGTGGTGCAAGGCCCGGACGGCGCGATTTACATTCTGGACGACGACGGCCAGCTCTTGCGCCTGACGCCCAAGGAAAACTAGTTCAGTTCACACTCGGCCGACAACCTTTGCTGTCCTGTTGATTGTCGAGCCGCGCGGGACTATGCTAGCCGCTGAAATGGGGGTGGACGTCGAGGCTGCTTGACCGGCGGCGCAGTTGCGCGCAGACGCGAGTAGCTTTCCGCGATTTTCCACAACCCACAATTCCGGAGGCCTTCATGAAAAAGAAAGCGGCGAAGAACCCGGCTCTTTCGACCGATAAATCAATGAATCGCCGAAAATTTATGGGCGCGGTGGCGGCTGCAGGCGCCGGCGCGGTGGCCGGAGGAATTTCGTTCGCACCAGCGGCCGGTGCCGCGGCGGTACATTTCCCGGCATCATCATACCTCGGGGGCAACGGACCTTTCCGCATCGAAGCGGACCTGCGTGACTGCGACATCGAAGGCGAAATCCCCAATAATATTGATGGCGCGTTTTATCGCGTCGGCCCCGACTTTCAATATCCCGCGCCAAAAGGCATTCCCTTCGATGGCGAAGGCCACATCAGCATGTTCCGCATCAAAGACGGCCACGTCGATTTCAAATCCCGCTACGCGCGCACGCAGCGCTACGACGCCCAGGCCGAAGCGCGACGGCGACTTTTCAACATTTACCGCAATCCGTTTTTCGACGATCCCATCGTAAAAGCCAAAGGCATCAGTCGCGGCACCGCTAATACGCACATCGTTTATTACAACGGCAAGATGATGGCCATGAAAGAGGACAGCCCCCCGGTGCTGATGGATCCCCTGACTCTCGAAACCGTCAACAACTACTACACATGGGGCGGCGAACTGCAAAGCCTGACCCACACGGCGCATCCGAAATTCGATCACAACACCGGCGAAATTATTTCGTTCGGCTACGAAGGCAAAGGCCTCGATACCGACGATGTGTACGTCTTTTCCGGCGATGCCAAAGGCAACATTACGTGGTCCACATGGATCAAGGTTCCCTACGTCGGAATGCTCCACGATTTCGCCGTTTCGGAAAAATACATCGCGTTTCTCTGCATCCCATTTGCAACCAGAGTCGACAAGATGAAAGAAGGCTGGGTGCACTTCGCCTGGGATAACACCCTGCCCACATGGTTCGGCGTGCTCGAACGCGGCGGCGACGGCAAAGATTTGCGCTGGTTCAAAGGCCCGGGGAGATGCGCCACGCACGTGATGGGCACATTCTCCGAAGGCAACACGCTGTACGTCGATATGGACATGGCGATCGGGAACCAGTTTCCATTTTTCCCCAACCTGCACGGAGAACCCTTCGATCCGAAAACCGCGTCGGGATATCTGACGCGCCTTTCCGTCGATCTTTCGAAGAAAAATATCTCTGACTACAGCATGGAGCAGCTCTATCCGCAAACCGGCGCGCTCCCGCGGCAAGACGATCGCTACGTGACCCATCCGTACCGCATCGGATTCATGCCCACCTCCGATCCCACCAAGCCGCTCAACGCCAAGCTTGGCCATCTTCCCTTCCGTCCGACGAACTCCTACACTAAATTCGATCATGCCACGCGCACCACTTCTGAATTCTGGATCGGCGATGATTCGAGTTTGCAGGAGTGCTGCTTCGTGCCGCGCAATCGCGACGCTGCCGAAGGCGATGGCTATCTCGTCGGCATCGCCAGTCGCCTACTCGAAGGCGGCCGCTCCGATTTAGTGATCGTCGACACGCAGCACATGGATGCCGGCCCTGTAGCCACCGTGCATCTGCCCTATCGCAGCTATAGCCAGGTCCACGGCTGGTGGGTTCCCGGCGAAGATTTGCCGAAGGCGTGACGCGGCTCGCGGCCTTGGCGGGCAATCCGCGATCGTGCTACTCGAAGCGATTAACTTGCGCTCGCCGAATTCACCATGCTGATTGCCGACATCGACCACGTGCAAATCGCCGCGCCTCGCGGCTGCGAAGAACAAGCCCGCGAGTTTTTCGGTCGCCTGCTGGGCATGCAAGAAATCGAAAAGCCGGAGCGCCTTAAATCGCGCGGCGGATGCTGGTTCCAGGCCGGAGCGCGCCAACTGCATATCGGTGTCGACGATGATTTCCGGCCGGCGACAAAAGCGCACGCTGCGTTCGCCGTCGCGGATATCGACGCCGTATTCGCCACGCTGCAAAAAGCCAGCGCTCGATGCGAGTGGGACGATCCGCTCGGCAACACCCGCCGCTTCTACGCCACCGATCCGTGGGGAAATCGCCTGGAATTCACCGAGACCGCTAACAATATGCGGTAGTTTTCCTCTGCCGTTTGCTTCCAGTTGCAGAGCACTCCAGCGTCCATTACTATTTCCTTTTTGTATCAGTGAACTTATTCTGCCGCGGATGCGTAGTACATCAAGTACGACGAATCTCTAAAGCTCAATGTCCACTTCCTCGGCACACGCTTCCGCAATTCAAAACCGCTCCACAGCGCCATCGATCTCGTCTGGCATGGCAGTAGTTTGGGCGATTGCCCTGGCCACATTGCTGCTGCACATTTATTTCAACAACCGCTACGGATATTTCCGCGACGAGTTCGACTATATGGCCTGTGGCAATCACCTGGCGTGGGGCTTCGTCGATCAGCCGCCGCTGATCCCGTTTCTCATTCATTTCTGCCGGGCGATTTTCGGCGACTCTCTCCGCAGCATTCGTCTAATTCCCGCGCTCGCTTCCTCTTTTCTGGTGGTGCAAACCTCGTGGATCGCTCGCGAGTTCGGCGGCCGGCGATTTGCCCTTGTGTTGACGGCGGTCGCTGTTGCGCTTGCGCCGCAGTACCTTTCCAACGGCAGCCTCCTCACCACCAATTGTCTTGAACCAAATCTCTGGATGGGATGCGCCTGCTGCGCGGTTTTGGCCGTAAAACGCGCCGATCTGCATTACTGGCTGTGGTATGGCGTGATCGCGGGCATCGGCATGGAGGAAAAGTACACCATCGCGCTTTTCGGCTTCGCGATCGTCATCGGCCTTCTGCTGACGAAGGAGCGGCGGGCCTTTTTAAATAAATGGATTTGGCTGGGCGGGTTGGCGGCGTTCCTGATTTTTTTGCCGAACTTGCTCTGGAATGTCCGCTATCACTGGCCCTTTTTGCAGTTGATGCACAACATTCGAGCGGAACATCGCGATGTAGTTCTTCCAGCCGGTCAATACTTCCTGCAGCAAGTTTTCCTGATCGGCCCGCTGGCGGCGCCAATCTGGCTCGCGGGGCTCGCGGTGCTTCTCGTTTCTTTCCGGCTAAAGCAGTTTCGGTTTTTCGGGTGGAGTTACCTTGTTTGCTACACGGTTTTGTTCGCTATTCACGGAAAGAATTATTATCTGGCCCCGATCTACCCCATGCTGCTGGCGGCTGGTGCAGTCGCTTTCGGATGGATTCTTGAAGTCTCCTCGCGAGCGTGGCTCAAACCCGCGACTCTGATTCTCGTGGCCGCGAACGGCCTGTATCTCGCTCCCATTGTGGTTCCGATTCTCTCGCCCGATCATTTCATCGCGTACGCGAAGCGCCTGCCTTTCAAGCTTCCAGTAATGGAATACGCGCATGAAAGGGCAGCCTTGCCGCAGTGGTACGCCGATCAGTTCGGCTGGAGGGAGATTGTCCAGGAAACGGTCGTGGCATGGAACCACACCCCTCTGCAAGAACGCTCCGACTGCGGCATTTTCGCGCAAGACTACGGCCAGGCGGGCGCCATCGACTTTTTCGGCCCACGCTACGGACTACCGCCGGCGCTGAGCGGCCACCAAACCTACTTTTTATGGGGACCGCGCGGTTACTCCGGAAACTGCATGATCGTCCTCGGGGGCAACGCGGCGACACTCAAAAGACTGTTTAATAGTGTCGAATATGTTGGCACTTCGCCGGACAATCCTTATGCGCTCGAAACAGGCATCGCCGTTTACATTTGCCGCGGCGCCAAATTCGGCACTCTCGCGCAACTCTGGCCGTCGCTCAAGAAATGGCGCTAGCGGCCGCGCTCAACGCCTTTGTTGGCTCCGCATTTCGTTCGAGGCAAGCGCTTGACCTGTTGAGTAATCCAGCGAAACAGCCGATAATCATTAACTCAGTTACGCGCTTGGATTTACTCAGACTCACCATGGAGCGATTGGAATGGCCAATGACAGGAAGTTCGACGTAGACCGCCTGACCGCGATCGACGTGCACGTGCACATCGAGCACGAAGGCGAAGGAACGGAAACCGACGAAGCCGCTCGAAAATATTTTGGCGAAGGCGCGCCGCGTGGCCGCCAGGGAATGGCGGATTACTACCGTTCGCGCAATATCGGCTGCGTAGTTTTTACCGTCGCGGAACGGCTTTCGGGACGCCCGCAAGTTTCCAACGACACGGTGATCGAATTTGCGGCGCAAAATTCGGACATCATGATGGCTTTCGCGAGCGTCGATCCTACGCTGGGCCCCGCCGCCATTGAAGAAGCCAAGCGCCTGATCAAGTCCGGTATGATTCGCGGATTCAAGCTGCATCCTCCGATCCAGCAATTTTTCCCCAACGATCGCATCGCCTATCCCCTCTACAAAGTGATCGAGGAGGCGCAACTCCCGGTGCTATTTCACACCGGGCATAGCGGCATCGGCACAGGGATGCCGGGCGGCGGCGGTATCCGGCTGAAGTACGGCAACCCGATGTACATCGACGACGTGGCCGTCGATTTTCCGGATATGCCGATCATCATGGCGCATCCATCGTTCCCCTGGCAGGACGAAGCGCTTTCCATCTGCCTCCACAAGCGCCAGGTGTACATCGACCTTTCCGGATGGTCGCCGAAGTATTTCCCGCCCAGCCTGATCCAGTACGCGAATACTCTCCTGAAGAACAAGATGCTCTTCGGCTCCGATTATCCGCTGATCACGCCGGACCGCTGGATGGCCGACTTCGCTAAAATCGCTATCAAAGATGAAGTTCGCCCGCTGATTTTGAAAAACAACGCGATGAAGCTCTTCGGCTTCACCTCCAAGCAGGCGGCCACGAGCTAACTGGGACTGAAAAACAGGACAAGTTGCGAAAAAAAGCGAGCGGGTGAAGCCGCTCGCTTTTTCTTTTTCCATGGAGCTGGTTCTCGCGCTAACGGGTTTCTTGTCTCACCATTTTGGATTTCCGCAGACGAAATTCGCGGCGTTGTTGGTATCCCCGCTGCCCTTGTAAATCGCCGCTTGCGGATAGGGGCACAGCGGCCGAGTCTCCGTCACTTTCCCGTGCTCGGATTTCGACGCGATGATTTTCATGGGCGCAGTTCCCTGCCCGCGCCATTTTTCGACGGCAGTGAGCGCGTCAAACTTGCTCGGTCCGGCGCCACCTTGGCAGTGCATCATGCCCGGCACCATGAAGAGCCGCGCGAATTGCTGCGTCTTCTTGAGTCCGCCCATTTTCGCCACCACGCTCTTATAATAATTGACGCTATTTTCCGGCGCGATCAGCTGATCGGCCCAGCCGTGATACATCACCAGCTTTCCGCCGTGTGCGTCAAACGCCGCCAAATCAGGATCGATGGCGTTAACGATCGAGCCAAGCTTTTTATCGGCGTAACGCGTGTCGCGGTCTACGTCGAAAGTGCGAAAGTCCCAATTCGGATTGTCGAACACCATGTACTTGAAAAATCCAGTGCCGATCGAAGTCGGCTCCGGTCCGCCCGCCATATAATTCCACGCCAGTTCGCTACCCGGTTCGAGACCCGGATAGATCTGTTTGCCGTTCGCGAATTTCGCGCCGGCGTATATTTCCTGTGCCGTCTTTACCTGCGGCGCCGTCAAGCAGTCGTTGCCGCCCTCGCCCTGGCATTCGATTGACTTTGGATTGAAGTGGCAGAGCAGAGGATCTTCGATCACGCCGTCCTTCACTCCATCTTTTGCGTCGCACGCATCCAGCGCCGCTTTATGAAGCGCAGGATATTTCGCGGGCGGAATGTATTCCGGCCCGGTTATCCCATCCTTCAGGGATACCCAACTCATGTATTCGGAGCCCGCTTGCAAACGGGTGATGTAGTTGGCGGGCGCGCCGGCCACAATGCCGTCGAAGTCATCGGGATATTTCTGCGCTTCCGTCAGGCCCTGCTTGCCGCCAGTCGAGCAGCCATCCCAGTACGCGAGTTTCGCTGGTGTGCCGTAATACGCCTTCACGATCTGCTTGGACGCGACCGTCATCACATGCACGGCACGATAGGACCAATCCACGAGCTTTTCCGGGTGGCCAAGCGCCCAGCTTTCGTCCGCTCCTGTGTGGCCGGTGTCAGTGCCGGCAATCGCGAAGCCCAGCTTGAGGCCGGTGTCCATCGCGTCGTAGCTGATTGCGCCGATAAAGCCGCCATTTCCAATCGCCTCGAAGTTCTTGTTCCACTCAGAAGTCGGCGGGAGCCACACTTCGAAGTCGATGTGCGAATCCGATGTAGGCGTGGCGTAGGCAACTACGCGGCACATGGGCGTGGAAATGTTCAGATTGTGCGGCTTAGCAAACGGCGATCCGGAAATGGGAATCACCAAAATGTTCGGAGAGCTGTAAGTTTTCGCCTCGGTGATCGTGACGTTCGAGATCTTAAGCGACTTTAGATTTTCGCAAGACGGCCGTGCAGATGCCGGCAACGAACCAAAGGCAAACAGCGCCAGCAAAACCGACAGTCCGAGTACAAACTTAGATCCCTTCATTCGCATTTCCCCCCGTTTCATGCGTTGACGCGGATCAGCTCGAAAGTTTCCGTCTGCGAGGTATACACCGGCTTGCGATTGCTCGCAAGGTCGATTCACTTCTGCTTTGGACGTTAGTGCGAAAGCCGCCGCGGATATGATCCCCGCGGGACGAAATAATTTAGAAAGCGGGGTCGCGGAGCTACGGCGATTGGCGCGAGCCGGCGTATTCGCCTTCATTCGTGTTCGCATCAGTGGCGAAGAAATTATGCGCGTACAGTCCGCGATAGATTTGCCCCGCAATTCCAGAAGCGCGCGGTCCGCTGATGTACGGGCTCGGGCCGTGCAGCAACACTACCAGCACCAGTTTCGGATGCTGCTGGTCAGCGTAGGATACGAACCATCCAAGATGCCCGCCGACGTGATCGTCGGTACACGTGCCGGTCTTCCCCAGATCTTGCTCGCCGTCAGGATCGTAGCTGCGCCGCGCCGTGCCGTAGAGAACCGCGCCAAGCATGCCCTCGCGCAAATCGGGAAGAAGCGCTTGAATATCCAGCTGCTCGCGAATGCGCGGACGGAAATCCTGCTCCGCTGCGGCGCTGCGCGGATACTGCAGGTAATATTGCGTGCCGCCGTTGGCGACCATGGTCACGAGTGACGCCAGTTGAAACGGCGTGATGCGGATTCCTTCTCCGAAACTGGACATGCGCGCCACGCCTCCAAATGCCGGCGGTGCATCCGGCAAGAAGCCCGGCTGCTCTTCGGGGATGTCGTAGCCCACCTTCTGCCCCAATCCCAGCATTCTTTCGTATTTCACCACGCGGTCGAAGCCCAACTGGCTTCCGACCTGTTGAAAAAACTCGTTGTTGGAATGGGCCAAAGCTTCAGTGAGATTCATGTAGCGGTGCGGGGCAACGCGCAGCATGGTGTCGCCGCTAATCACGTTTTCTTCAAGCGCGGCGATGGTGACAAATGGCTTGATCGTGGAGCACGGCTCAAGCGCCGAAGAGAATGCCATCTTCTGATTGACGATCGCCAAGATGCGGCCGTTTTCAGGGTTCACGGCGAGCACGGAGCCGCTTTGGTGTCCGAGAGCTTCAACGGCGATCTGCCGAACGACGGGATCATCGTAAGTGGTGACGTCATTCTTGCCAGGATCGACCATGGCGACGCGGTAATGGCGGTACCGATGGTGGTGGATTCGATGATAGGCGGCGCGACGCGCAGGAGCTCCAAAGGCGACTCCAAGGGCACCGACGAGAACCAGACACAACACCGAGAAGGACTGCTGAAAGCCCGGGCGATTCTGCATATAAAAAGGACCCCAATCACGCAACTGCGGTAAAGACCCGAACACATTCTAAGGAAGCGCGAATGTGTACGCAATCTAAAACCCAGAGACATTTTCCAGGTTGGCGAATATTTAGGTCTACTGGCCGAAGGAACAGGTTGGGAATCAATGGCCGGCGCAGCTGCCGCAACGGAACTTGGTGTTTTGCCTGTCTTTTGAATAGCTGCTAGACAGCGGCGGCAGCCCGAGGGAAATTCGGTGAGCCGAGAACTTCGTCGATTTGCGCGCGATGGCGGTCCCCATGCGCTGCTACCAGCAGCAGCCATTGATAGCAATCGAGTTCGCCGAAGGCACGGTGAGCGAAAAAGTGCTGCCGGGGATCGCACTCCGAGTTTGCAGCGAGATCGATGCTCCGCTTTCGGGCCGCCTGGAACTCTGGGATGAGCTGATCGTGGGGCCAGCGGTTGGAGGGATGAATCGCTTCCGGCGCCTGGCGAGGATTGGAGCGGTCGGTGACGATCTGCAGAAGTTCGTCGTCGCGACCGTCGAACGCGCTGCGCTTTGCCGATTCGACGGGCTGCTGCAGCGCGCTCGTCATGCCGTCTAGGACGCGATGCTCCACCGTGACGATGTGCTCCAGGCATTCCGCGACGGACCAACGGCCCGGCGCAGGCTTGAATTGAAGCTGCGCGGGCGAAAGGCCACTCGCGGCGCGCAGAATATTATCGCGAGTTTGCGAAAGATAGCTTACGGCGCGTTCACGGTCGGCTGAAGTCATCGGATCCCTCGCATTCTCGCGCCATCGGCCGGGGGCCCCCGGCGCGTTAATCTAGATCGCCGGGGAAAAGCTTAACGAGCGGAGCGTGCTTGCCCCGCGGAGGCCGCTTTTGCCGCGGGCTTTTCGTCATCGATAGCGGGCTTTTTCCCGTTGTCCGAAACAGGCCCAGCAAGGCCCAGAATCTTGCGCAGATCGTGCTCGATTTTGTCGCGAATGTCGGTGTGTTCCTTCAGGAATACGCGCGCGTTGTCACGGCCCTGTCCCAGCCGCTCGCCCTTGTAGGAAATCCATGTGCCGGATTTTTCGAGCACATTCTTCATCACGCCCAAATCGAGCAGGTCGCCTTCCTTGGAAACGCCTTCGCCGTAAATGATGTCGAATTCAGCCTCGCGGAAGGGCGCGGCCACTTTGTTCTTCACCACTTTGCCGCGCGTGCGCGAGCCGACCACGCGGTCGCCTTCCTTGATCGACTGAATACGCCGAATATCCACGCGAATGGACGAGTAAAACTTGAGGGCGCGGCCGCCGGTAGTCGTCTCCGGATTGCCGAACATTACGCCGATTTTTTCTCGAATCTGGTTGATGAAAATCAGGCAGGTCTTCGATTTCGAAACGATGGCGGTCAGCTTGCGCAGCGCCTGCGACATCAGTCGCGCCTGCAGACCCATTTGCGGATCGCCCATATCGCCTTCGAGTTCGGCTTTGGGAACCAGCGCGGCAACGGAGTCCACGACGATCACATCGACGGCATTCGAGCGAATCAGCGCTTCGGCGATCTCGAGAGCCTGTTCGCCATTGTCCGGCTGCGAAACCAGCAAGTTATCCACATCCACGCCCAGTTTGCGCGCGTACACGGGATCGAGCGCGTGCTCCGCGTCGATGAACGCGGCCTGCCCGCCGAGCTTCTGCGCCTCGGCGATCACGTGCAACGTAAGCGTGGTCTTGCCGCCGGATTCCGGGCCGTACACTTCGATCACGCGGCCGCGCGGAAATCCGCCCACGCCCAGCGCGGCGTCCAGCGAAATCGAGCCGGTGGGAATCACGCTGACAGGCACCAGAATGTCGCGATTCCCCAAGCGCATGATGGAGCCCTTGCCGTACTGCTTTTCGATCTGCGAAATCGCTAGATCCAGATTTTTAGTTTTTTCGTCGTTCATACTGGCACCTCGAAGGGCTTTCGTTTTTAGTCCCGCGCCCGGGGATGGGACACAGGCGGCCAGATGATAACAGAGAGCGCCGCACCCCGTTCCGGTGATTTCGGATGCGGATATTAGCACAAGGCGAAGAAAAAGCAAAGCCTATTTGGGACTTCGGGTGAGGTAAGTGCGCGCGGAAAAACGTGCAGAATCGTGTCGATCTGAAGCAATGCCGGTCGTTTGTTTTCTGCAAGTTACAGCGCACCGCTTTTATGGGAAGGACCGGGCTGGGAGGCGAGGCTCTTTGGAATAGCTAGGAAGCGTCGATTTTTATTTCCAAGTCACGAAGCGGGATATAGCTTTCCCTACCTCTAAAACTGCCAACCCTATGGACCAAAGCCGAGCCGACGCGGCCGAAACTACTCCCGCCCGAAGACTCTTGGAAAGAGGCGACGGATTGCAAGTGCGAGTTCCTCCGGCAGTTCGCTTTTATGAAGGCAAACGTCCGCACCTGCTTCCAGGCACGCGTGGCGCGCGAGCGACCCATCCATTTCCGTCACGACAATCACTTTGATGGCGGGCAAAATGATCCGAAGATGCAGCGTGCATTCCAGTCCACTCATGCGCGGCATGCGCAGATCGGTGACCACCAGGTCCGGCTCGAGTTCTTCGGCTTTCTGCAGCAACTCATAGCCGCTCAGGGCCGTGCCGACTACGGTAATGGCGCTTAGCGTCTCCAAAAAAGAGCAGATGGCTGCCAAGGCCACTGGTGAATCATCCGCCGCGACAACGCGGATGTTTTTCTTACTACTTTCTCTTCGTTCACGGTAAGGCTGTGCTAGATAGAACATGATTGAGAAAGGCTACGGGAAAGCCGAGCGGATAAAAATTCGGCAGGTTGCCTACAGAATTCACTGTACGCCGGCGGACGAGAGTTTTTGCGGCTAGCGGTGGATGATGTCGTTGCGGATGGCGTAATGCATGAGATCAGCGAAAGAATGCAGATCGAGGCGCATCATGATGTTGGAGCGATGTGTTTCCGCCGTCTTTACGCTGATATTGAGAATGGAAGCCACTTCCTTGTTGCTCTTTCCTTCGGCAAGCAACTGAATAATTTCGCGCTGGCGAGGCGTCAATCTGCCGCGGCGGGATTTGCCGTCGTGAACCGCGTTGACCCGGGCGGCGTCCATGGCAACCTTTGAGGTGAAATAGGATTGATGATGGCGAAGCGCTTCCACGGCCGCCAGCAGATGGTTGTCCGCGTCATCCTTCGCCAGGTATCCACGAGCGCCGGCTTCGATGGCTTCGCGCACCAATTTTTCGGAGCGGTGCGCGCTGAGAATCAGGGATTCCGTGCCCGGGGATCGTTTGCGAATTTGGCGCAGGGCCTCGATGCCGTTTAGCTGCGGCATACTGATATCCAAGATCGCTACATCGGGTTTTAGAGCTTGCGCCTTCTCGACCGCTTGGCGGCCGTTGGATACTTCGGCGCAGATTTTCCATCCTCGCTTGGATTGCAGCAGAGCGCGCAACCCTTTCCTTACGATCCCGTGATCGTCAGCGATCAGAATGCGAACCGACATGCGGACCCTCGCCTGCCAAAGGTAGGATGGCGCGAACCGTGGTTCCCTGGCTATTCGAAGTAATTTCCAAACGGCCGCCCAACTGGCGCATGCGTTCGCGCATGCCCAGAATTCCAACGCCAAGTTTGTGCAGCCCGGCTGCATAGGTACGCAGGTTTTCGTCCGGAATTCCCTTCCCAAAATCGGATACTTCCAGCGTGACGCTATCGTGGCCGCTTGCCAGCCGGATCGTTGCGGTTTCACTGCCGGAGTGCTTCTGAATATTCCCCAAGCTTTCTTGAACGATGCGGAACAGTGCGGTTTCGACCTCCTGCGGCAAGCGCCCGTTGCAAAATTGCAGATCGATTTCCAGGCGGATGCCGGTGCGCCGTCCAAAACCTTCGGCGTATTCCTCGATCGCGGACGCCAGACCCAGTTCATCGAGGACCGGCGGGTGCAGCAGATAGGAAAGCGAACGGATTTGCCGCGCGCAATCGGCAACGATCTCCTTCGTGTCCGCGAGCAATCTAGAACGCTTTGCAGCAGTCGACGCTGGCGTCCTGCTCAACTGGGCGAGATTTAGATTGGCGGCCAACAGATGCTGGGCAAGCCCGTCATGAAGATCGCGCGCAATGCGGCGCCGCTCTTCATCCTGAAGCTGCAAAAGTCGCGAAGAGAGATCGTGCAGTTCGTCTTCGTGCTGCTTGCGACCGGTGACGTCGCGCACGGTGGCAATTACGCCGACGATTTCGCCGCCTTCATTACGCAAGGGACCGTATTGGTTGTCGCACCAGCCGCGTTCGCCGGTTTGCGCGACCTCGTAGGGCATGTCGATCTCCGTAGTAACCTGTCCGGCAAGGGCCTTTTCCATTGCCACCAGCCCACCATGCTCCTCAAGAAACGGGAAGAGCCCTCGCGGATGCTTGCCGATGACGTTCTCGGCTTTCATGCCGCTCATGCGCTCCATATACGGATTCCAGAGCTGGTAACGAAGGTCACGGCCGTGAACGATGATGCCTTCTTGCGCGCTCATCAAAATTTGACGGTTAAATTCGTTCGACCGCTCGAGCGCTTGCCGCGTATTCATCCGTTCGGTAACATCGCTCAAAGTGATAATCACTCGCCGGAGGGTGCCTTCATTTGTGTGTACCGGCACTACGTTTCCGTAAACCCACAACATCTCATCGACACCGGGCCGGCGTATGCCGACAACTTCGTCGCGGACCGGCATCCCAGATTCCAGCGCCCGTTCTTGCGCCCGGAGGGACGGCGGAATTCTGGTGCCATCCTCTCGATACGAGGCGATTCCGAGTTCCTCGCGAGTCTTACCGATTACTTGCGCCTTGGTAAATCCGAACATCTTGAGCGCAGCCCTGTTTGCAAATTCGATTCTGGAGGAGGCATCCAGGGCGACGACACCGATATGGACATCGTCGATCAGGCCGCGGGAGATCTCGTCGAGGTACTGCCTTTTTTGACTTGCAATGGATTTGGAAAGCGCGCTACGCGAGGGTGCTAATCGTGCGGTTCCGCGCCGTGGAATCGACCGTTTCGGCTTGTTTCGCATCGACCGAATCAACTCCTACAACCGAGCGTTCGATCCAGCCGCAGCCTAAGTATAACCAATTAGTAGAGGTATTGGAGCACCGCGCACGTAGAAAAGCAAGGAATGCGCCGCATGCGGGAGAGGCGCGGTTATTCAGTACGTGCTCGAGGTGAGACTGCCTTCGGAGGCAGAAGTCGGAGCCGCCAGCGTAGCAGGTATTTCGTCGAAACCCGCTATGTGCACGCGAGTGAGCGAACTAACCGCGAGCGTGGCAGCAAAGTTCACGCATAGCGCCAGGAATCCAGCGTTCAATCCGTGGAACGGGTCGTGGTTCGTCACCGTCAGTGCCGCCATTATCGCGATGCCGATGACCAGTCCGGTGAACACGCCGACGGTCGACGGACGCCGGGAAAAGATTCCGAGGAATACACCCGGAAAAAGTTGCGCCACTCCGTTGGTGCCCAAAATGAACAGAGAAACCAGGCTCACGTTGCTATAAATGGCAAGCAACACGGCGCCAGCCGTCAGCGCGAGCACGATGAATTTGGCCAGCGTAGCCACCTGCTGTTCGGTCATGTCTGGCGCGAGCAGCGGTCGAATCAGGTTTTTCGCGTAAAGCGCCGCTCCGCAGAGCAATTGAATGGCTGCGGCGACCATGGCAGTCAGTGCGCCGGCTCCGCCGATGATTCCGAGAAACCAGGAGGGAAACGTTCTGCGCACCATCAACAGGACCGAAAGATCGCCATCACGCAAGCCGGGCAATACCAGCACTGCCGTTAAACCTACAAACAGCATAAGCGGCAAGGCCATCGCGTAAATCGGCATCAGCACGAAGTTGCGGCGCAAAATCTTTGCATCGCGCGCGGTGAACGTGGCAGCAAAAAAATGCGGCCACATGTAGAACGCAAGGGCGGTGACGAAAACCGTCGAAATGTACCACGCGTGTCCCAGGTTTGGAGTGTTTCCGGGCATCACCAGGTGACCCGGTTTTGCCTTGGCAAGAGCCTTGAACAATCCGCCGATGCCGCCGAAGTAGATATGCGGAACGGCAAAGCCGATGAAGACGGCGGTGCATATCAGCAAAAGATCCTTGACGATACTGACCCAAGCGACTCCTCGAATGCCGCTTACAAACACAAACGCGGCGACCAGCGCAAAGCCGATGATCATCGCCGGGGTGCGATGGATCGCTCCATAGCTCGCTTCCTCGACGATCAGCCCAAGACCGGTGAGCTGCAATTGCAAATACGGTATCAGGCTGCTAGCTCCCACCAAAGCCACGAAGGCGGCTAGAAACTTGCTGCCGTAGCGCACCTGAAAAAAATCAGCTTGCGTCTGAAGCCGGTGCTTGCGCCCCGCGTCCCAAATGAGCGGTGTGATGAAAAATCCAACAACGCACCCTAGGGGCCAATACCCAATCACGTACAGCACGGGCGCCCCGCGCGAATACGCCCAGCCGCTGGCGCCGAGGAACGTGTACGCGGTAAACATCTCCCCAGCCATCAGCAGCCATACAAACACCAGGCCGAATCCCCGGCCCGCGCACGCCCATTGTTCGAGGTCCATCTGGCGGCGAAATCGGGCGGAAAAGCCGACCAGGGAACCAACCACGACGATGATCGAGATGATCGTCAGCGCGACGATACCCGGGCTCAATCGGCACCGCCCGCTTCGACGCCTGAACCACCCTCTCGCCGAGTTTCAATTCGATATGCGCCCCAAAGGCACACAGGTGTTAGTACCATCCAGGAAATGACCCAGAAAAAGTTAAACGGAATTCCAAAGACCATCGGATAAATCCGGTCCCACAGGGAAACGGAGAAGCAGGTAGCGACAAACGGAATCGCGCCGAGCAGAATAGATCGCAGGGAAGGACGTTTCACGCCGCATCCTCTAATCAAGGCTGCGGGATTGTAGCAGCATCGTGCACCGGGAGCGCGCCGAACTTAGGACGAAATGATAAGAACGGTTGGCCGATTGTGACCCAAATCGCCGCCCGGCAATTCCAGCGGCTGCCGCTGCCGTATAATGGAAAGATATGACATTTTTGCGGCGTGGCTCCATCCACCTTTTCCGGTTTGCAGGCATCGATCTGTACCTGCATTGGTCGTGGTTCGTGCTCGCGGTGATTGCCGTCAGCTACCGTGAAGGCAGCTTCTCGTCGATCGGTTGGAATATCCTGGACTACCTGGCTCTGTTTGCGATCGTCACGATGCACGAGTACGGACACGCGCTCGCGTGCCGGCAGGTCGGCGGGACGCCGGACCAAATCGTGCTGTGGCCGCTTGGCGGCGTGGCGTACGTAAATCCGCCTCAGCGGCCGGGCGCAACGCTCTGGAGCATCGCGGCTGGGCCGCTGGTGAACGTGGCGCTGATGCCTGTGCTGCTAGGACTGGCGTACACAGGAGCCTTGCTAGGATGGGCCGCCTCAATGCCGCACGTCTTTTCGTTCATTCAGACCGTCAACTATATCAATCTGGTGCTGCTCGGCTTCAACTTGCTGCCGATCTATCCGCTGGATGGAGGGCAAATTCTGCGTTCGCTGTTGTGGTACGGCGTAGGCCGTGCTCGGAGCCTCCAATGGGCGGTATGGATCGGATTCGTCGGCGCGGCTGGTTTGATAGCGGTAGCCATTTTGGGGGAATACATCTGGATCGGCCTGATCTCCGCGTTCATTCTGATGAATTGCTGGACCGGCTTGCGGCACGCGCAGGCGCTGGCGCGCATCGCGAAGCTTCCTCGACATCAAGGCTACGCGTGCCCATCGTGCCACACGGCTCCTCCCGTGGGTCAATTCTGGATTTGCGGCCTTTGCAAGCAGCCGTTCGATATGTTTGCAACCCGCGCCGTGTGTCCAAATTGCTCCGCGCATTTTTCCACTACGCGCTGCTTGGACTGCGGTGAACTGCGGCCGATGGGCGAATGGGTCGGCGAGGCGCCCGCGCTGGTGACAACCAACATTGCCGCCGAAGCCGATCCCTCGTAGTGGCAACCCACCGAGAAAAGTTATCCAGCCCCCTGAAAAAATGACCTACGAGAGTACTGCCTGAAGGCTGTGGAAAAAGGTACTCCGCACGGCGCGTCAAGCGCCTGCGATAAAGTTCGCTTTTGCAATATCTTGAGCCTTCACCAAATGAGCACAAATGTCTGACGAACTCGCAATCGCGCCCAATTTCGGCCACTCCGTTGCACTGGCCAACGCGAAGTTAACGGAATCCAGCCGCCGGAAATTAGAGGGGGACCATGTCAGAAACGGCGATGACTATTACGCAGCTAGATGCAATTTCGGAAAAACGCTTGTGGCAGACAGTGCTGCTGACGACGATTCAGGAGTGGATGTGGGGACCGCTACGACGCAAACGGCAAGCTGAAGAATTCCTCTTCCAAGACCATAAAGACTTTGACACCGTGTGCAAGTCCGCTGGAATGGATCCCGACCGGTTTCGCGTCAAGCTATACAAACTCCGCATGCGGATGTTGACAGGTCCGGCGCCAGACCGAATTTCCAGTTAGCAGATCGCAGGGCCGCCTTTGGCTTCGCGATCCACCGAGCCTACGCGAGGTAGACGTGATCCACAAATAGACGGCGCGTACACCAAGAACGTTGCGCGTGCGGAACCGTGGCCGGGCGACGTTCGGCTGCCCACGCGACTAGCCCTTCGTTTTTCTTCCGATCAAAAAGCCGATCAGGAAACCGGCGCCGATCGCGCTGAGCGTGGCAACCAGCGGCTTTCGCCGAATTTGCCGACCGGTGAATTGCACAGCAGTCCCAGCAGCTTCGTAGCTGCGAACCGCTGCGCCTTTAACCACCTTCGCTCCGTCTACCACTACCAACGCGGCCTTCTTGGCAACGTCAGCCGAACCTTCCAGCACATCCGATGTCTTATCCAAAATCGCCGGTTTCATATCGAGTGCCTCCTCCTTGATTGGGCCTAAGGTTTTTGATGCTCGGAGTAGACGCTCCGGCGCTGCTAAATCTGAAAATTTCGGCGGAAGTTAACTCAGCGCACCGAAAACAAAAACCCCCAGGATTTTGGTCCTGGGGGTTTGAGAAAATGATGGTGCTACACGCAGGCGATTTACGTGCCCTCGTTCCACGAGGCCAAGTAGTGCTCTTGCTCGGGAGTGAGCTTATCGATCGACACATTCATCGATTCGAGTTTTAGCTTGGCGATCTGTTGATCGAGATGCTCCGGAACCGCGTAAACCTGATTTTTCAGTTCCTTGGAATGCTTAGTCATGTATTCCGCCGCAAGCGCCTGATTGGCGAAGCTCATGTCCATCACCGAGGCGGGATGCCCTTCGGCCGCAGCCAGATTGATGAGGCGGCCATCGCCAAGCAAGTAGATGCGGCGACCATCTTTCATCGTGTATTCGTCAACGAAAGGACGCGCGATTTTCTTGCCGCTGGAAAGGCGTTCCAGCGCGGGGATGTCGATTTCGACGTTGAAGTGGCCGGAATTGCTGACCACTGCGCCATCCTTCATTTTTTCGAAGTGCTCGTGCGCGATCACCGACTTATTTCCGGTCACGGTGACGAACACGTCGCCAATCTTGGCGGCTTCGTTCATAGGCATCACGCGGAAGCCGTCCATCACCGCCTCAATCGCCTTGGTCGGATTAATCTCTGTGACGATTACGTCCGCGCCGAGGCCCTTGGCGCGCATGGCGACGCCTCGTCCGCACCATCCGTAACCCGCGACAACCAGCCTCAGTCCGGCGAGCAAAAGATTCGTGGCGCGGATCACGCCATCGAGCGTCGACTGTCCGGTGCCGTAACGATTGTCGAAGAAGTGTTTCGTCATCGCGTCGTTCACGGCG
Source organism: Candidatus Acidiferrales bacterium (assembly GCA_049591475.1). Lineage (GTDB taxonomy): Bacteria > Acidobacteriota > Terriglobia > Acidiferrales > UBA7541 > Palsa-295. The sequence continues at coordinate 22,375 of JBAWEZ010000038.1, read as the reverse complement.
ACCACCGGATATTTCAGTGTGCCGTCCTTGGCCATGGCGCGAAGGCGAATCACGCCAGTGGTGGTCTCTTCCGTGCCGCCGATCACGTTGCCGACAAGCTCCGGATGCTTGGTGACCAGCGTGGTCACCAGGTCCGCGCCGTCGTCCATCGTAATTTGCGGCTTATGATCGATCGCTGCGGCGATGTGAGAGTAATACGTGGCATTGTCTTCGCCTTTGATCGCGTAGGTGGGAATTCCGTAGTCGCGGATCAGCGACGCGGCCACATCATCTTGCGTCGAAAGCGGATTCGAGCCGCACAGTACCACGTCGGCGCCGCCATCGCGAAGCGCGATGGCCAGATTGGCGGTTTCGCTGGTGACGTGCAGGCATGCCGACAGGCGAACGCCCTTGAGAGGTTGCTCTTTGATGAAGCGCTTGCGAATTAACTGCAACACGGGCATGTGCTGGTTAGCCCACTCGATTCGACGCTTGCCCTGCTCCGCGAGGGCGAGATCTTTCACATCGCCCTTTACTTTGGCTGCTGTTTCCACGAGGTGTTCCCTTTCGATGAAAGCGATTTGTGAAGACCCTCAGGGGCTGAAGCCCCTGAAAAAGTGAGTTTCAATGTCGGAGCTAAAGCTCCGACCCCTGAGAACCATCCTGAGTCTGCTACTGCGTCGACTCTCCTCAATGACTGCCGCGCTGAAGACCGCTGCGCTGCGTTCAATTCTTTGTCGTGGCTCGGCTAGCGAGCCGCCATCACGGCGCCGCGCGAAGCGGCTTCCTTGCGGATGGCATCTGCTTTGTCGGTGCGTTCCCACGTGAAGCCTGGGCCGGAGCGGCCGAAATGTCCGTAGGCCGCAGTGGCGCGGTAGATGGGACGCCGCAGATCGAGCGTTGCGATGATGTCCTTAGGCGTCAACTTGAAAAACCCGCGGATCAGCTCGGTGATTTGCGAGTTGGGCAGAGTTCCAGTGCCGAACGTATCCACCATCACGGAGACTGGCTCGGCAACGCCAATGGCGTACGCGAGCTGGACTTCCACTTTGTGCGCCAGCCCCGCCGCGACGATATTCTTCGCGATGTAGCGGGCCATGTAGCATGCGGAACGATCCACCTTCGAAGGATCTTTGCCAGAAAACGCGCCGCCGCCGTGGCGGCCGTAACCGCCATACGTATCCACGATGATTTTGCGCCCAGTCAAGCCGGCGTCGCCCATCGGGCCGCCGGTGACGAACCGTCCTGTGGGATTTACGTGGATGCTGGTCTTATCGAACATCTCGCGGGGGATCACCGGCTTGATCACCTTTTCGATGATCGCTTCGCGGATTTCCGACTGGGTGGCTTTGTCGCCGTGCTGCGTGGAGATGACCACGGTATCGACGCGCACCGGGCGGCCATTGGAGTATTCGACGGAAACTTGCGATTTGCCATCAGGCCGGAGGAAATCAACCACGTTCTTCTTGCGCACTTCGGAAAGCTTGAGGCAAAGCTGGTGGGCCAATTGGATCGGCATGGGCATTAGCTCGGGAGTCTCGTCGCATGCGTAGCCGAACATCATTCCCTGATCGCCAGCGCCGCCGGTATCAACGCCCATTGCGATATCGGGAGACTGCGGCTTCACCGCGGAAAGAATGCCGCACGTTTCGCTGTCAAAGCCATACTTCGCGCGGTTATAACCAATGTCGTTGATCACGTCGCGGGCGATACGTTCGTATTCAAGAGCGCCGCGCGCTTCCTTCTTGATGGTGATTTCACCGGCAACGACCACGAGCCCGGTGGTTACCAACGTCTCGCAACCCACGCGGCCCATCGGATCGTGCTGCATAACGGTATCCAGCACGGCGTCCGAGATCTGGTCGGCCATCTTATCGGGGTGACCTTCGGTCACGGATTCAGACGTGAACAAGAACTTCTCATCATGTGCCAAAGCAGTGCCCTCCAAGGCTGTGAAAGGCGATTCGCGGGTCACAACTGCGACTGCGCCGATGCAACCAAATCAGAGAGGCTAGCACGCAGCCTAAAAGAGTGTCAATCGGATGCAGGGAAGCGCATAAATCGCAGCCTGAACGGGAAAATTGAAGGGGCGAAGGGGCGCCGGTCTGCATGCAACCGCGCCTCTCGCCTTCGCCGACCGGAGTTCGGCTTTGCTTAGGACACGAAGCAGAGGCCGTCGTTTTCCGGTGCCTTGGGCAGAAAATGCGATTTTTTGCTTGCACCGCGACGTTCCGCCGTTGCATCCACTCGACCGTTTGTTTTGTATCACTTGCGCGCGTTGAAGGCCGATTGACTGTTCCGCCCTTGCGCGCGCGTTGGATACCGAGCAAAGACGAGAACGCTAAATCGAGGAAGCAGCGAAAAACGAAGGCAGGGACCATACGACGAGACGGGCACGCCGGTGTGCCGCCGATTTCGCCGTGAGCTTTTGGTCCCGTTTGCACCGCCGTCGCCTCCTTCGCGAGCCCTGAAAAGACACACGGGCCGCGTTTACTTCCGCTGGCCGTTCCCAAAATGGCCTTGGCCGCCCCTCAGCGGCTCTTGAGCGGCCAAGAAAAACAACTGACGTTAGCATGGAATTAACCTGTTGTCAAGACGATAAACAGAGGCTTTTGGGGGGGTACGGCGAAATCGCCGCGCAAAATGGTAAATTCGCGCAGGGAACGGCTCGCTCGCCGAGAAATCCAGGCGACATTTATTGGCGCCCGGCGTTTTCAGCCTCGTCGCTTTGCGGTCGGCGCCAGTCATCGAAATACCTTCATGGCGACATATCCGGAGGTTACGACCAGCGCCAAGACGGCGCCGAGAAATACATTCAGGGGCCACACCTCCTTATACCCTTGGAGCGCGTCCAGGTGCATGAGGTAGTAAGCGACTCCGCACGCCACCAGAGACGCCCCTGTGAGTGTCCACGCAAGAGGTCCTACTCGCCTGACCGACTTGGCGGGCGACCACTCTGGCACAGCTTGGCCCCGCGCCCGCCAGGCATAGGCGTTGGAACGCCGGACCAGCCAGAGACCGACAGCAATCCCCAACAGGCCCAGCGAATCGATTGCGAACGAGTTCGGCCGCATGAGGAAGACTGCTACGGCAAACACGCCCAGAACCACGGCCAGACCCCTCAACGCGTAGAATTTTCCGCGCACATCGGCAGGGATGGTCACTGGCGTGCACCCCGCAATTTTTGGCCGAGAGGAGAAGCGTGCCACTGCGATCGGGCTAGTCTTGTCTCGAGCATGGGCTGCATCGGCGCATGATACCATCCCGGTAATGAACGATAGAGGACATTTTGCGGGTGCCCGATGCCCTGTTTGCTAGCGTGGAACGGTTCACATTTAGTTCTTCGCGTTCGTCCCGGGGGCAGTGTCAAGCTCGCTAGCCGCGAGTATTTTCCTAACCTTCAGCGTGTAGCGATTGCCGCGGAATGTAATGGAGTTGCCGGAGTACTCGTCAATGAACGTCGCAACCATTGTGACCTTGAGTAGCGCCGGGCAGGATCGTAATCTTGGCGGAGCGGCTCATGGGCGCGGGGGTGCGCCCGACTGCTGCTGCCGAAATTCAGTCCAGCCAGAGCACCATGCATGCAAGAGCAATTTCTGTAGAGTGGCACGGCGTGGGATGTTAAAATGCGCATGAGAATCGTTATGCAGATCTTTTTGAGCTACGCACAAGCCGACGAGGCATTTGCAAAGGCACTCTCGTCACAACTGGAAAGGCGAGGATTCTCTGTCTGGAGTCCGGCGGAGGAGATGCTCCCCGGCGACAACGTGTGGCTCCGAACTGGAGAGGCGCTTAAGAGATCGAAGGCAATGGTTGTCCTTCTTTCGCCGGATTCCATGCGATCCGAACATGTGCGGCGTGAAATCGAATACGCGCTTGGCGATCCAAATTACGAGGGCCGATTGTTTCCCGTTCGCATTCGCGAGACTCCCGATGTCCCCTGGATACTGCGCAGATTCAAGACGTTCGATTTTGGCCGGAGTGCAGCCCGAGTCAGCAACTCCATCGCGGACGCCCTCAAACAAGTTGCGTAAGCGCCGTATAATGGCCCGCGCGAAGACATCCCAAAAAGAAGTATTCGTGTCTCATTCGGCTAAAGATCGCGATTTTGTGCGTCGCCTCGTGCGCGTGTTCAAAGAACACGGGATCCGGTATTGGTACAGCGCCGCGCACATCTCAGGTGCAAAGCAGTGGCACGATGAAATTGGCCGCGCTTTGAATCGATGTGACTGGTTCCTCGTTGTATTGACGCCGAACGCAGTGCGGTCGCAGTGGGTGAAGCGCGAGCTGCTGTTTGCTCTGAACCACGCTCGCTACAACGAGAGAATTATTCCTGTGCTCCGCAAACCGTGTAAACACTCGCGTCTTTCGTGGACACTTCCAGAATTCCAATTCATAGATTTTAGTGAGAGCTTTGATATGGGTTGCCGTCAACTGCTGCGAATTTGGAGGATGGAATACGGGCCTCGTGCCGCCAACACCACAGGTAGGACTCAGAAAAAGTAACTTCACGCTCCGTGCGATTCTGGCTGGCCCGCTCTCATGGCGGGACGCGGGCCCATCGAATTATCATAGTACTCTGGTAATTAGCGACATCTCTCGCGGATGCTCTGCGCGCGGTTTCGGGACTCCGGTGGACTCCACCGGAGTCCTCACACCGGACCGGGGACCCCGGTTCTCGACTATTTCCCGTCCGACTCCCTGCGATACAGCAGGTAGGCGTGGATGACTGGGTCGAGGTCGCCGTCGAAGACTTTCTGCACGTCGCCGCGCTCGAATTTGGTGCGGTGGTCTTTGATCATCTGGTAGGGCTGCATAACGTAGGAGCGAATCTGGCTGCCGAAGCTGATCTCCGGTTTTGAGGCGTCCAGCTTGCGGGCCTCGGCACGCCGCTTATCAAGCTCCAGCTCGTAGAGCTGCGATTTTAGAACTTTCATGGCAGACTCGCGGTTTTTGTGCTGGCTGCGCTCGTTCTGGCACTGAACAACGATTCCGGTGGGCAGGTGAGTGAAGCGGACCGCGGATTCCACCTTGTTGACGTTCTGGCCGCCGTGGCCGCCCGCGCGAAACGTGTCGATGCGCAGGTCTTCCGGGCGCACGATGATCTCGATGCGGTCGTCAATTTCCGGAATCACGAAGACCGATGCGAAAGAGGTGTGGCGCCGCGCCTGCTGGTCGAACGGCGAGATGCGGACCAGACGGTGCACGCCGCTTTCGCCCGCCAACATGCCGTAGGCGTTCTCTCCTTCGATCCGCGCGGTGGCGGACTTGATGCCCGCTTCCTCACCCGGCGAGTTATCCAGCACCGTGGCGCCGAAGCCTTTGCCCTCCGCCCAGCGCAGGTACATGCGCAGAAGCATTTCCGCCCAGTCCTGCGAATCGATTCCACCCGCGCCGGAATTCACGGTGAGGATGGCGTTGAGCGGATCGCTCTCACCGGATAGCAGCGTCTTGGTCTCCAGCGCGGAAACGTAGGCATCCAGGTCGGCCACTTCCTTGGAAATATCGCCGAGGAGTGATTCGCGCTGCTCGCTGGTGGCCTCCTCGCGCGCTAAATGAAAATACGTGTCGAGGTCGCTGAGCTTGGTGGCCAGCGATTTTCCCGCGTTCACGCGGTCTTCCAACTGCTTGCGCTCCTGCAGGACCGCCTGGGCCTTTTCCTGGTCCTGCCAAAAATCGGGCGCCGAGGATTTTTTTTCGATTTCGATTAGCTTGTTCTGCGCGGTGGGAACGTCAAAGATAACTCCGCACGAGTTCGACGCGCTTGGCGAGCTCCGCGTAGCGCTGCTGCAGGTCTTCTATATGTTCAGGCATGTGCTAGTAAGCCATCCAAGTTTCGCGTTTTACGCGTGTATTTTGATTCGCGGGCGATCGGTTTGCGCCCCGGTTTGCCGGTTGCGGCCACTGAGTATCGATGCGCCAAGCAGTCCGACAGATGCCAACACGCACAGCCATGCGAACCAATTGCCGAAGCGAGCGTACGGCGTGATCTCCGATTCAAATCCGTACGGCGCGTCGAGCTGTCCGCGGATGTTCGGCGGCAACTCGGTAACTATGCGGCCGTAGGGATCGACGTCCATCGTGTAGCCATTGTTGGTGTCGCGAAGCAGCCAGCGGCGATTTTCAACTGCGCGCACCCGCTCCATCATGGCGTGCTGGGCTGACGCGGAGGAGCGCCCAAACCATCCGTCATCGGATATATTGATCAAAAGTTGCGCGCCGTTGACGGTGAAGCGCCGCACCAAACCGGGGAACACGCCTTCGTAGCAGATGTAAACGCCGAATTTGCCGCCCGAAAGTTGTCCAACGGAATATTCGTGCCCAGGCGTGAAGTCGCCGATATCGGCAACCAAACTCCCCGCGAAACCAAGCCATCGGCGAAACGGGACATATTCACCAAACGGCACTAAATGGATTTTATCATAGGTGAACACGCGACGACCGGAGGGGTCGATCAGAGTTGCCGTGTTGGTGGCCTTCCATTGATGGTCGGCGTTTCTGCGCCAATCGACGATGCCGACCAGAAAATCGCTTCCCGAGTCACGCGCGATTTGTTCGGCCCGAGCCGCAAAATCGGGATTCTGAAAGGTGAATGGCGCAGGGACTTCGGGCCAGACGATCAAGCCCGGCTTGCGCCGCGCCGCGCCCACACTGATGTCGTGCAGCTGATTCATGTCCTGCACGTGAAGCTGCATCCAATCCGGCGGATAGCTGTAATACTCCTCAAAATTGGTCTGGACGAGATGCGCCACATAGTGCGACGTGGCGCGCGGGACGAAATGTTCTCCGCCAAAAACCAGCAGGACCAGAGCGGCGGTGGTGATCAGCAGCGCTTTCCACGCGCGCTGCGTCCCCGCCAAAATCGCGTAAGCCAGAAATGCGCCGAATCCGGCCACCACGAAGCTGAGCCCGTAGATCCCAGTGACTGTGGTGAGCTGCACCAGCGCCAGATTGCCGCTCGCCGCGTAACCGATCAGGTTCCACGGGAACGCGATGATGGGCAGATGAGCGCGGGCAAATTCCAGCGCCACCCACAGGAACGGCGCCAAAAGACACGCCAGCAGCCGGCTCTTGCGCGATGCCAACGCCACACCGGTGGAGAAAACCGCAGCGATCAAACCGCCCGTCAGCGCAATCAGGGCGAGAATTCCGGCTGACGCCCATGCGCTCGCGCCGCCATATTGACGGACCACCGAGTCCATCCACGGCACGCTGAGCGGATAAAAGGCCAGCCCGTTCAGTACGCCATAGAGAGGCGCCACCGAAAGCTTGGCGCCACAAGACGCAAGCGTCAGCAAGCCTACCGCAACCCACGCCAGCAGCGAGAAATTGTAGTTAGGAAATGAAAGCGCCAGGATGGCGCCGCTCGCCACAGCGAGCAGCACACGCGTGTACCAATTGAAATTCATTCAACGCTTAATGATAGCTTTAAATCCGGCTCGTTCAAGGGCGCGTCTGGCGGATTCGGCGGCACGTTCGTTGCGGTACGGACCGACCTGCACGCGATAGAAGCTGTCTGAGGCGGGAGTCACCACAAACGACGGAAACCTTTTTTGCTGCAGCATCTCGGCCATGGCCAGCGCGTCACCCTGGTGCCGAAGCGCCGCGACTTGCAGCACGATCGCGCCTCTGGTGATACGCGGAGCGCGAAATCGCGCCGTAGCGGGAACTTCCCGGAAACTGCGCGCTGGCGCAGCCTTGGCCATGGGGGCCGGCGTCGCGGGCGACGACGAGGCCCATGGCGAAGACTTCTTCGCCGGCGATTGCAGGTGATCGTCATCATCCTGCTTTTTGCCGTAGAAATCCCACTCGCCCGCATTGGGCGCCGAAGCCGCGGCAGCCGGCGAGTCCGCCGGGGTTGGTCGCGTGCGCGCGCCGCGCACCGGTGCGTTCATGTCTGCTGACGACGCATGCACCGCGCCGCCATATTGCGTCTTGCCCATCACGTAGCCCAGCGAGAAGAACACTCCGCAAAGCAACACTACGCCAAGGAAAAGTCCCACCAGGTGCCTGCTTTCGAGCACCCGGTCGCCGCCGCCGCGTTTTCCGCTTCCAGCCATGTTGATTTACTTTTTTTGCTCCGCTCTCTCCATCCAGTACGTCACCAGATCCATGGGCACAGGGAAGACAACGGTGGTGTTTTTCTCCGTCCCGATCTGCGCCAGCGTCTGCAAATATCGCAATTGCACCGAAACCGGCTGCTTTTCCAGCACTTCGGCCGCTTCGGAAAGTTTAGCCGAAGCCTGGAATTCCCCGTCAGCAGCGATAACTTTGGCGCGGCGCTCGCGTTCGGCTTCTGCTTGCCGGGCAATGGCCCGCTGCATATTGTCCGGAATGTCGACTTGCTTGACTTCAACCTTCGTTACCTTGATACCCCAGGGGTCGGTATCCTGGTCAAGGATTGTTTGCAGCTTGGCGTTAACCTTTTCGCGCTCGGAGAGGATTTCATCGAGCTCGAATTGGCCGACCACGCTGCGCAGGTTGGTCTGCGCCAGTTGAGAAGTGGCATAGAGATAGTTCTGCACCTGCGAAATGGCGCGGTTGGCGTCAACCACGCGAAAATAGCAGACTGCGTTCACCTTCACCGACACGTTGTCGCGCGTGATCACGTCCTGTGCCGGAATTTCCACCGTATCCACGCGCATGGAAATGCGAATCAGCTTATCGATCGGCCAAACCACGATGCGCAACCCGGCGCCCTTCGGTTCCGGAGCCATGCGGCCGAGGCGCAGCACCACGCCGCGTTCCCATTCCTTAATCACATACACGGAATTGAAAAACCAAATCAGAAAAACGATTACGCAAAATCCCACTACAATCGCGCCGGCATCCATCTTCCCCTCCCCTACCCCTAAGCTACTTCGCCTGCGATGGCTCGAGCGATTCCACTTCCAGCGTCAGGCCGCTGATTTTCTTCACGCGCACGCGCGCGCCCTGCGGCACCGGTCCGTCGGATACCACCGCGCGCCACAATTCGCCGTGGACGCGAACCAACCCCGCCGCGGCCGTTCCGATCGGCTGAACCACTTCCGCTTCCGTTCCCACCAACTCCTCTTTTCCCGTGGCCGGTTTCCAACGATACGATCGAAGCACCAGCCGCATCAGGACGATGATGAGCACCCCGAATGGAATCGCCACTCCAAACGCGACTCCGGCACTCACGCCCATGCCCGTCAGTGGCGTGCGAATCAGCACCAGCGCACCCAGCACCATGGCGATCACACCTCCGACGCCCAATATGCCGTGCGTGGGAAATTTAGCTTCCAGAATAAATAGCACAAACGCGGCGACAATTAGCAGCAATCCCGTGAAATTAATGGGCAGCAGGTGCATGGCGAAGAGCGCCAACACCAGCGCGATCGCTCCTATCACGCCTGGCGCGAACATTCCCGGATGCGTGAACTCCGCGTACAGCCCAAGCACCCCGATAATCAGCAGCACGAAGAAAACGTCCGGTTGCACAATGCGCGACAGAAATTGTTCGCGGCCGGTCATGCCAATGGGCGCGAGCACCGGATTCGGCAGCGATAGCGTCTCCTTCGACCCGTCAAGCCGCGTGATGGTGCGCCCATTCAGTTGCGCCAGCAGATTTTCCGGCGAAGTTGCGATCAAATCGATCAGATTGCCCTTTAGCGCTTCCGTATCGCTGAATGCCTTCGCGTCGCTCACCGCGGTCATGGCGAGTTCGACGTTGCGCCCTCGCTTGCTGACGTAGCTGCGCAGAAACGCCTCGGCGTCATTGACGATCTTTTTCCGCAGCGTCGGATCGATCTGCACCGTCTGCCCGCCGAGTTCCATGATTGGCGACGCCGCGCCGGTTTCCGTTCCGGGCGACATCGCGTCCACGTCCGCCGAAAGCAAAATGAAAAATCCAGCCGACGCCCCCCGCGAGCCCGACGGATAGACGTAAGTCACCACCGGCACCTGCGAGCGCAAAATCGACTGGATGATCTGGCGCATGGACTCGTCCAAGCCGCCCGGCGTGTCCATGGTGATCAGGATCAAGTTGGCGTGTTCGCTGTTTGCCTGCGCGATGCCGTTGGTTATGTACTCAGCGAGGACCGGCTCGATTTCGCCAAAAATTTTAAGTTCGACAACTTTGGAAGATGATGAGGAGTCCGCTGCGCTCGGTGCGGCAGCTCGCGCAATGGGGTTCGCAATATAAACTGCCGACAGCCCCGCAATCGCCAGCGCCAAAAGGAATACACGACGCCAGGAGAATCGCCGAGCCTGGGATGTCTTCACGAGCGAATATTATAGCTCATTGTAGAGATCAATTGTTTACACCTGCTGCTGGCGTAGGCCCAATCCGGCGTCACTCCCGCGCCGTCTGCTTGCCGATGCCAAACGGCGCGGGCGTGCGGAGTACTTCCTGCACCAGCGGGTTGCGGATCACTCGCTTGAACGAGGCATCTGTTTCTGCCTCGTGCAGGTTCTTGTACCCGCTGTCGCGAGCGAGCTTCAGGTAATGCGCGGTCTCCTGCGCGTTGCCTAATTTCGCGAAAGACTTCGCCATCAGGAAATAGACGGTGGCCGGATCGGGCGCCGAGCGTTGCAGGAATAGCGAGCCGAAATCGCCCGGCAGCTTGAAAATATTGGGATCAATCGCCAGGGCCTTTTCAAATGAAACAGTTGCACGGTAGTAGTCTTTCCTTCCGCAGTAGGCATATCCAAGGTTGCTGTAGATGGTTGCCTGGTCCGCTCCCACGCTCAGCGCGCGTTTGTAATCCTTAATCGCGCTTTTATAGCGCCCGTCGCCGTATTCAACTGTGCCCAGGTTGTTCATGGCGCCGGAGAAATGTTTATCGAACTTCCACACTCGCTTGTAATATCTCTCCGCTTTGCCGTTATCTCCGAGCTGTTGGTAAGCCATGCCGATTTTGTTCAGTAGTGCGGCGTTCCTGCGATCGGTGGCAAGAATGCGCTCGTAGGCGCCGACGGCCATTGCGAATTCCTTGCGGGCCACCAGGATATCCGCTCGCATTTCGGCCACTTGCCGCGGCGTCATCGCTGGCGCATGTTCCGATCCGGCTATGGCGGATTGCTGCTGGGGCACTTCAGGGCTCTGCGGAACCCGCTGGGCGCGGCTCGTGCCCACAGTAAAAAAGAAGAACGAAACGGCGAGAAGGGCCGAGCGCCTCATAGCCCGTCACCTGCTTGGCAGTACCGCCGGTTTGATCCGCTATTTTGACTTGTCCGGCGGCTGCTTGTTGTCTCCGCCGAAGATACCAAAAATCTTGCCGAAGATGCTCTTTTTCTTTTCCGGCTGCGCGCTGGGCTGAGATTGGGGGTTTTGCTCGGATTGCGAACCCGCCTGTGGCGGGATTGCGGCATTCGCGGCATTCACCGGGCTGGATTGCGCCGGTTGCGTCGAGGGAGGTGGCGGATTGGACCCCTTGCCCCCAAACAGGTGCGCGAGCCAGGACACCGGCGCCGACTGTGATACTCCACCACCGTGCAGCTGGCAGTACTGCGTCGGCTCGGTCCCGGCGATGAAGAATTCCTCCTGCGTCTGCGGGCACGACGGCGTGGCTAATTGTCCGCTCTGCGGATCGATCATCGCCTCCGCGATCCCCGCGGGCGGCATGAACTGCTGCGTATTCCGATATTGCGGCAGTTGCACAGCGCGCTTCATGAACTCCGCCCAGATCGGCGCGCTGGTCTGAGCACCCGTCAGGTCGATGTCGCGGTCATCGTCAAAGCCCACCCAGACGACGCATTCCAAATTCGAAGTGTAGCCCGCAAACCATCCATCGTGCGAAGTGCCGGTTTTCCCCGCCGCGGGAGCGGTGAAGCCCATGTCGCGAACCACGGCTCCGGTACCCTGGTTAATCACGCCCTCCATCAGGCTGGTCACCAAATAAGCGACTCGCGGATCCAACACAGCGCGCGTTTGCGGCGAGTTCGATTCCACTACGCTGCCATCGGACGAAACCACGCTGCGGATAAAGAGCGGCTCGGCCCGCACGCCGCCGTCAGCGAATGCCGTGTAAGCAGCCGCCACGTCGATCGGCGTCATGTCGTACGTGCCCAGCGCCATGGCTGGCGTCGCCAGAATCGGAGTTTTGATCCCCAGCTGTCGTGCCATATCCACCACGCGCTGGTAGCCGATCATCTCCGCGATCTTGATCGTCGCCACATTCAGCGAATGCATGAGCGCCTGACGGGCCGTCACCGTTCCGAAGAATTCTTCGCCGTAATTATTCGGCGTGTATTCCTTGCCGTCGAATTCAAACGTGGTCGGCTCGTCCTGTACCGTGGTGGTCGGAGTAACGACTGGTTGTAGCCCTTGCACTGCGTTGTCGAATGCCGCCGCGTACACGATCGGCTTGAACACCGAACCCGGCTGCCGGCTGGCCAGCGCGTGGTTAAACTGGCTCTCGCCGTAATCGCGCCCGCCCACCAGCGCGCGAATCGCACCCGTCTGCGGATCGAGCGCTACCAGCGCCACTTGTGGGTGGGGCACCGGCTGACCGCGTCTCTTCCAGATCGCGTATCGCCGAGCCAAGAGCTTGTCGACGCTTTCCATGCCGATCTGCACCGCTTCGGTTGCATCGCGCTGCAAGTCCGGATCGAGGGTGGTGTAAATCCGGTAGCTCTGGTCCTCCAAATCGGTGGCCGAAATTTTTCCCAGTAGGTGGTCCTTCACCATGTCCACGAAATAGGGAGCCGTGCTGCTGGAGGTGCCCGCATTCAGGAATATTAGCTTCTCCTCTTTCGCTGCCTTTTCCTCGGCTACGTTGAGGTATCCGTCCTCTCTCATCTGCGTCAGGACGCGATTGCGCGCTTCATACGCGCGGTCCATGTGCCGCTCCGCCTCCGAATAGTGATTCGGAGCGCGAATGATTCCTGCCAGGAACGCATCCTCTCCTGCATCGAGTTGCCGAACATCCTTGCCAAAATACGCCTGCGCCCCTTCCCCGAATCCGCGAATCGAGAAACTGCCCCGATTACCCAGATAAATATCGTTGGCGTACAACTGAAAAATCTGCTGCTTCGAGAAACGCTGATCGATTTCAAAGGCCATCAACGTTTCCTTCAGCTTGCGGCGCCATTCGCGCTTAGTGGTGAAAAAGAACGTTCTCGCCACCTGCATGTCGATGGTGCTGGCGCCCTGCGCCCGGTACCCTCGGCCCAAGTCGTAAAAGGCTGCCCCGACTACGCGCACGATGTCGAACGGCCCGTGCTCGAAAAATCGCTTATCCTCCGCGGCCATCACAGCGTGCACCAGCAATGGCGGCAAATCGCTGTACTGAACCACCCGCCGCTTCTCGCGCGAGCTGTCGAAAAGATTCGTAATCAGCTCTGGTTCGATTTCGGCTGATTGCACGTGTGCGCCATTCGGCAGTTGCGAGATGCTGGCTACTTCCGCGCCGCTGAACTCCACTCGCAGCGCATTGCGACCCTGGAAATAGGAATTCGCGGAAGGGCGAATCTCGATGGTTGCGTCGTGCACCAGCACTTCGCCGGGCGCGGCGCTCGTCTGGCCTTCCTGATACCCATCATTCAAAAGGTAGGTGGTTAGTTCATTCTCGCGAAGGGGCTCACCTACGTAGATGTGCCCGGGAGCGGAGAAGACGCTGGAAGTGTTATGGAAAATCTGACCGGTTAGCCTCTCCTGGATCAGGCGCCCAAACGAAATGTAGTAATACCCGACCACTCCGGCGCCTGCAAGCAAACATGCCAGAGCTATTACCAGGAGCCCCATGCCGAACCGGGACGACCAAAATCCTCGTGCTATGCGAACGCGCAATCCGTCTCTCCGTTTACTTCACGAACCTCACGGAAACCTGCTTGGGACGCAGCTGGGCGGGCGCGTCGTCAAAGAATGCCATCCTGGGCATCCAGCTAGGCAGACCTGACAAATAACTCATTCCGAGTGGCCTACCTTATGGGAATGCCATTCTAGATCGTATGGTTGTCCGCGTGGGGATGAAATTGCAAGGTGAATTGGTAAACGTACAAGTCAATCGGAACCGAGTAGTCCAGCCCGATGCTCAAGGCGCCGTTGGAATCGTCCAACTGAATATCCTGCGGATTGGCCGGGATGCCCAGTCCCTGTGCGTCTTGCCATACTTCCCGGCGAATGTCGTCCGGTGTCTTTTTGGGGTAAGTGGTTAGCCCATACATCGCTTCCGTGTTGATGTCGTCCTGAAACTGGTAGTTATCCACGTAGGGCGGTGCGATTTTGACGGCTCCGATCGCCATGGACACCAAAATCAGCAGAGTGAAAAACAGATTGAGCTTCGACCCGCCGCGCTCGCCCGCTCGTCGGCCGAGATGCCGCGCTCCGCGCGGCTCGCAAGTACGGCTTCCATCGGATTGGATCAGTGGCTCAGGCACGTCCCTTACGCTAGCACCGCGCCGGGTTGGCGTGAATAGAACCGTCCGCACCTTGTTTGCGATCAGTAAACGGCTAAAAATGGCGATTGGGCCCAGATATCCGGTTTAACTCTGGCGTCGCCGTATGATGGCCTTCTTGCATCCGAATCCACTCGTAACCGCCAATACAATTTATAAACATAGGAGAGCAGAGGTCATGGGCAAACAGCAAACCGGAGAGCCAGACAGCACAGCCGTGCGAGTCGCGTTGTGGCGGGCTTTGCACGTCCAGGCCGATCCGCTGCCGCACGTGATAGAGGATGAAATTGGTCTGAAGCTCGTTGCTCCGGACAATGGCTGGCGTCGCCGCCCGGACATGGACCCACAAGGCACAAGCCTCTTCCGCGCCTCGATCGTGGCCCGCGCTCGCTTCATCGAGGATCTCGTGGTGAAAGAGGCTGGCCAGGGCGTCAGCCAGTACGTCATCCTCGGCGCCGGACTCGACACGTTCGTCCAGCGCAGGCCGGAGATCGCTTCGACGCTAAGGGTTTATGAGGTCGATCGTCCCGGTCCCCAGGCCTGGAAGCGCGAGCGCCTGATCGAGCTTGGCTTTGGCGTCCCGGAGTGGCTGCGGCTGGTTGCCATTAATTTTGAGGAGGGCGGCTCCTGGTTGGAACAGTTGACGGTCGCTGGTTTCGACCCGCGCCGGTCTGCGGTGGTAGCATCCACCGGCGTCACTATGTACCTCACCAAGGACGCGGTGGCGGATACCTTGCGCCAAGTGGCGACCCTCGCCCCGGGTTCCACGCTGGCCATGACATTCATCCTGCCGGCCGATCTCGCCGAGGCTGAAGTTCGTCCCAAACATCAGGCTGTCCAAAAATCCGCGCGAGAGTCCGGGAGCCCTTTTCTCAGCTTCTATACCCCGGCCGAGATGCTGTCGCTGGCCCACGATGCTGGCTTTAAGCACGTCGAGCACGTTTCCGCGGCCGATCTCAACCAGCGTTACTTCTCAGGCCGAGCCGACGGCCTTCGGACTAGCGGAGAGGACTTCCTGGTCGCATTCACCTAACTAAAATCGCCAGCAAGCAATTTCTTTCGCTTCTTGATCGGAAACCGCTCGATGGCATACCGCAAGGTGGTCCGAGGAATGTGTTCGTAGTGCATACGCAGAAAATCCAGCAGCGCCACGCTCGAAACTTTACCGCTCTCGCGCAATGCCCAGCCAACTGCCTTGTGAATCAGATCGTGTTCGTCGGCGAGCAGCTTGCGCGCGATCCGGTACGTCTCCTCCACTTCACCGCCGCGGATCAGCGCCAGCGTAGAGACAATCGCGATCCTGCGCTCCCAAATGTTTGCCGAACGTGCCAGCCGGTGCAGCACGTCGCGCGAACGCGCCTTTAAATGCCGACCAAGGATGTACGGCGCGGCCGCATCCACCAAATCCCAATTGTTCATGCGCGGGGTTTGCCGCAGATAAAACGCAACCACGCGCTCGCGCTGCGGTTCATCCGCTCGCTCATACTGCGCCCTCAGAATTTCAAGGGCCGCCAGGCGGTATTCATGAATCGGTGAAGCAAGCAGCCGCGCTAGATCGCCGAAGCCCAGCGCAGCGTGCTGGCGCGCAATCTTTCGCAGCGCCGGCACGGTGATGCCGATGAACCGGTCACCCTCGCCGTATTCTCCTTTGCCGGTTTTGAAGAATTTGGCAACGGAAACGGCGCGCCGCGGATCAGCCGCCACTCGAAGCTCGTGCTCCAAATCGTTCCGGTTTATCAGCTCGTTTCGTGCGCTTCGCGACGCAGCTCGGACCGGCCTTCGATTCGCTTTAGAACTCGTCATCTTCCCGAATGCCCGGCCTAATACGCCTTGGCAAAAATGGCCTTTTCAGTCGCCTCGGTCCCGCAATAGACGCACTTCCCTGCTCCGCCCGGCTGCTCGATGGGGATGCAGCGCATGGTGGCTTTGGTCTCTTCCTTGATTTTCCCCTCGCACTCTCCGCCGCCGCACCACCACGAAAACGCGAAGCCCGTCTCCACAGCCTTCTTCAGTTCGCCGTAATCCGCCGCATCCACGGTTTTCGATTTGCGAAACCCCAACGCGCGCTCGAAAAGCGCCTGCTGGATTTCCTCCAGCTGCTGTGTGACCGCCGCGCCGATTCCCTGCTGCGATACGAACGACTTCCCTTCCTTGCCCGGTCGGTCCCGCCGCGCCAGCACCACCGAGCCTTTGGCCACATCCTTTGGTCCCAACTCCAGCCGCAGCGGCACGCCACGCATCTCCCAATCGTTGAACTTGAATCCGGGGCTGGTCCCTTCACGCTCGTCCATTTTCACCCGCACGCCCGCATCAATCAGCTCGCGCTGCAACTTGCGCGCGTTTTCCATTACTGCGGATTTTTCCTCGTCCGTTTTAAAAATCGGCACGATCACCAGTTGATGGGGAGCGAGGCGTGGCGGCAGGATCAATCCCTGGTCGTCGCCGTGCACCATGATGATCGCGCCCACAAATCTCGTCGAAAGCCCCCACGAAGTGGTCCAGCAGAATTGCAGAACGCCGTTTTTATCCAAGTACCGAATCTCGAAAGCCTTGGCGAAATTCTGCCCCAAATTGTGCGACGTTCCCGCTTGCAGCGCCTTCCCGTCGCCCATCATCGCTTCGATCGAATACGTTTCGTTCGCGCCCGCGAACCGCTCCGCCGCCGATTTTTTGCCGGGAATCACCGGAACTGCCGCTTCGTTCCGCGCGAAGTCCGTGTACACGTCGAGCATCTGCCGGGTCTCGGCGTCCGCCTCTTCCGCCGTCGCATGCGCGGTGTGGCCTTCCTGCCAGAAAAATTCCAGCGTACGCAAAAACAATTTCGTCCGCAATTCCCAGCGCACCACGCTGTTCCACTGGTTGATCAGCACCGGCAAATCGCGGTAAGACTGAATCCATTTCGCGTACGCGTGCCCGATAATCGTCTCGGACGTGGGACGGATCACCAGCGGCTCTTCCAGCTTTTCGCCGCCGCCGTGCGTCACCACCGCCAGCTCCGGAGAGAATCCCGCCACGTGCGATTTTTCCTTGTCGATGAAGCTCCGTGGGATCAGCAGCGGAAACGCCGCATTCACGTGCCCAGTGGCCTTGAACCTCTGATCGAGCGCCGCCGTGATGTTCTCCCACAGCGCCCAGCCGTACGGCCGCACGATCATGCATCCGCGCACCGGCGCGTAATCCGCCAGTTCCGCTCGCAGCACCAGTTGGTTGTACCACTCCGAAAAATCCTCGCTCCGAGTCGGGAGCTTCATGTCCGCCATAATTTCGGTTCTTCCCTTTTTTACCGCGATGATCGGCCGCAAACCGGGTCGTGCAACGGTCACTTATTATCGAGGTGAAGATGCGTCGCCGTCCAGCCACATTGCTGAGGACTCGGGGTTGCGCCGATTACGTCTACCGAGCGCCGCTGGGACGAGTTGCCTGGGCGGCCACGTTCATTTCCGGCGAAGCTGGATTACGATCCGGGCGGGCAAAGGAAAAAATTCCAAGAGGATCGTCGGCGAGAAGTAGTCGGTCGGGTTCCACAAGGATCGCGTCCGGATATAACGGTGTTCCGTCGGGAGTGGATATGTAATACGTTCCAAGCAGCGAACCATCTTTGCCGAGGTGAATCAACTGGCTCCCGACCGCCGCCCAACTCTCTCCGGTGGCCGGATCGATTCCCACGGCCGTCAACGTCGGCTTTTCCTCGCGCCTTTGCGTTGGACGGTCTAGGTTCACGCGTACCGTGGCAGCCACATTCAATGTGTTGAACACGAAATGACCCCCAGGACCAAACGGCGGCCTGCCGCCGTTCGGCGCAACGCCGCCCGCCGCTTCCCCTCCTGGCGGACGGCTCGCACCTCCAAAACCCACACCCCCCAAACCCCGTCCCGCGAACCCGCCTCCGCCGCCATGCCCGCCAAATCCACCGCCATGTGGACGAAACAGCATCCCTCCCGCGAACATTCCTGGCTGAAGTCCCGTGTTGGCAAACGGCGTTTCGAACGCCGAGTCAGCCTGTTCATCGCCTAAGGCAGCGTCAGGCGAGGTCAAATCGCTGGTCGTGTCGGAATCGAGGATCTCTGTGTCGGTATTGTCGTTTGAATCCCCTCCGCCGCTGATTCCAGAATTATCCGAAAGTTCTCCCGAATCAAATTGCAATAGCGAAGCTTGTCCGACGTCGGTCGCGTCGTCTGAGTCCGCTCCGGAGTTCCGGCCGAACCGTCCCCGGCCAAGTCCCGCTCCCAAATCAAAGTGAAAGTGCCCATGCTGCAGCATTCCCTGGCCAAAGAACGTCGCTCCATTCAGTCCCTGCGTGCCCGGTGTTCCCAAGGCGTTGGCTGTCCCGAGCGCCATCGGATTACCAAAGCCGCCCGCCGAGAAGTTTTGCGCCCCGCGTGCAAACCCTCCACGCATGCGCTCACCGAATCCCGTGCCCATGCTGCTTCCAAACCGTAGAGTGCCAGACGTGCCGAGCGTTGCCCACGCGCCCACTTGGTCCGAAAAGTTCATCTGCCCGACGTTCAATCCAAACTCCACGCGGTCTTCTGGTTTCGATGAGGTCTGCCCAGTTTGTGATACGGGTAGCTGGGCGGCAAAGTCCATGTATCCCACGCGATCGTATTTACGGACCATGGGATCAGGCATGGACGTAAAAGCAAAATAAATATGTCCTGCGCCATCGCCGTAAATTTTCCCTGGATCCAGCAGAGTATCCGGCGAGGCGCCCGGATTTAATTCTGAACGATCCCCGAACTGATCGTAAACGTTGCCAGAATGATCGTAGATGCTGACCAGGTATTTTGAACGCAAACTGACCACCGCGAATTGCGCGCCAGGGAGAGCGACCACCGATACCGGCGCGAATACCGGAACTTTTTTCACGAAGGATCCGTCCGGCCGGAAAATTTCAATCGCATTCGCTCCGCGATCGGCGACGAAAAGGTCCCCAGCCGAGTCTACGTCGATATCAACCGCATAGCGGATCACCGCGCCCGCCGAACGAACGTTGGGAATCGTGCCTGTCAGTTTTCCATCCGGCCCGTACACCCATACCACGCTCGCAGGCTTGGCCAGAATGTAGTAGCGTCCCGCGGAATCCCGCTTAATCGCCTTCAGATCCGGACCGACCTGTGGAAAAAGACGGTAGTCCGGTTGCGAACCGGCGCTTTGGGCGCGTGCAATGCCGGAGAGCCCCCCGATCGCCAAGAGCAACACTGCTGGCCACCAGACCTGACTTGGACGGCACATCGCTTAGCTCCGCTTCCGCATCCTCAAGGTCATGTCAAAAGCGGCAGAGACAGCATCCATCACTTCCCCCAACCAAGCCACTTGCTCAAATCAAACGTATATCCAATCGCCACCGAATACTGTGTAATCCATGAGCTGCCGAAATACGAGGAGAAATTGTTCGGAACGTGGCGCAAGTCCATCTGCGGCTTCACGAACAATCCCCGATATGGGTACACTCGCACGCCCCACGCCAAGTGAATCTGCGAATCGCTTACGGAGGTAGTCACGGCGTTCGAAGCGCCGCATCCCTGCGGCAGCGTGATGCAAATCTGAGGAGTCAAGTACAGATTTAGATCGGCTCGCCCGTAACCTGCCTGGAAATCAGGTCTGATGCGCCGTGTGAAAATCCACGGCCTGTAAACAGCATTCACATCGAAAAACGATGGGGCGTATTCCAGACCGGCATACGCGCCTTTGCCCCTCCTGTCAGATTTCTCCGCTCCGATCCCCAATCCGTGGAAGAAAACAAAATCCCCGCCAATCGTCTCAAAAGTGCCGCCCATGCTGGGCGTCTGATAGATCGTCCCAGCGCCAAAGGTATTCAGCGGGCCAGCGGACGAATCGATGGCAGTTCCTCCCGCTATGTACCCACTCACGCTCTGCGCCCCTGCAATGCCTCCGCACATCAAAAACAAGCACACGAACCCGATAAGTACGCCCACTTTTCGCGCCAAATTCCCGGCCCTCCGCAACGTTCATTTCCTCGATGCGCGCGAAAAGTTCCGAAAACAGCTCATCGCCCCTCACCCTTTGTGCCGGCAGGTCCTCGCCCGCTTCCCTCGCAAGCCCCGCAGCCGGTTCGAATCCTCTTAGTCTGGGCCCGTAACACTCTACTGCTCAATCGTTTAGACTGTATTTTCTTGACACTTCTTTCGCCTCCGTGTTATTCACCTGCGCATCGATCCTGCGAATTAGCGCGGATTTGGTGGGTGGAAGTTCAGCTCGCTGAGTGTGAACGGCGAGCAACCAGTCAGCGTCGATCTTGCGTGCAGGATAGGCGAAGCTCCAATCAACGGTCGAACCTTGAAAATCACTCAGGTGTAAGCGCGCTTGCGCACTTACCCTGAACAACGCCAAGAGCCCGCCGGGCTCGCGGCTCGACACTGATCGCCAAAAACGACTCTGGGGGTGGGTGATGCGTTCACGTTTTGCTAATTTGATCACTGCGTGTGTGGTGTTGTTGTGCTTTCTTTCGTTGATTTTCGCTGCTTCTTCTGCACTGGCACAAAGTGCGACCACCGGCGCTCTTACGGGCACCGTCACCGACCCTTCAGGCGGCGTCATCACCAACGCTACCGTCACGGCCACGAACCTCGGCACCGGCCAGCCGCGGACCGCCGTTACGGACACCAACGGTTCCTACATGCTTTCTCTCCTGCCCCCCGGCAACTATGGCGTCAGTTTCTCAGCATCAGGCTTCACCACGGCCGAAGTGCCATCGATCACCATCGACGTGACCGCCACGTCCGTGCTGAACCGCCGTCTTGTTCTCGGCTCGCAAGCGCAGCAAGTCACCGTCGAGGCGAACACAGAAACCATCCAGACGCAAAACGCGACCGTCGGCAGCCTCGTTTCCGGCAATACCGTCACCAGCTTGCCCCTCAGCACGCGCAATTTCACCCAGGTGATTGACCTCTCGCCCGGCGTGGTCGCCAATGTCTCCACCGCCGCCGCCGTCGGCAATGGCACGCAAGACATCAACGTCAACGGCTCCGGCTCAGACCAGAACACCTACATGATGGATGGCGTCGTTGTCACCAACTACGGCAGCGGCGGCGCCGCTCAATCTGGCAGCTATGCCGGTATCTCGATCCCAAATCCTGACTCGATTCAGGAATTCAAAGTCCAGACGTCGCAGTACGACGCCGCTTACGGCCAAAATCCCGGCGCCAACGTCAACGTCGTCACCAAGAGCGGCACCAACACGCTGCACGGCTCCGTCTGGGAGTTCAACCGCAACAATTTCTTCAACGCCAATGATTTTTTCTACAAGAACTCGGAGCTGCAATCAGATCTGCCGAATAAGCCGCCAACGGTGAAGCAAAATCAGTACGGCGGCACGATTGGCGGGCCCATCAAGAAAGACAAAATCTTTTTCTTCGGTTCTTATCAAGGCACGCGCCAGCTCAATGGCCTCGGCAGCAACGGATTCGCCACGGCCATCACACAGGTGAGCCTGTTGCCGTTCAACGAGCCTGGCGTCCCGTTCGCCAAGGCGCGGTCTGATGGAAATGCGGGCACCATTCCCCAGGACTTTATCTCTGGCAACCCGGCCTGCAGCTACACCACGTATCGGCAATACCTTGGTTGCGCCTTTGCTGACACATGGGACCCGGCCGGTCCTGCTCTCGGCACCGGTATCCCAGTCGCCGCGAACGGTTCCAACATTAGCAACACAGCCATCAATCTTTTGCGCCAGACGGAGAAAATCCCGCAGGCTCAGGGCGGCTATAACAACGGCTATTACATTCCCAGCTTGCTGTACAACTCGTCGGGCATGCCCTTCTGCAATGTCGCCACGGGAGCTTGCGCTACTCCCACGACGATCTCACAACCCACCATCGCCAGTGAAGATCAGTTCATGATCAACACCGATTACGTGCTCACTCCCAAAAATAGTCTGACGCAAAAGTATTTCTTTTCCAAGGATCCGCAGACCCAAAGCTTCAGCTGCATCGTTACCGGCTGCTATCCCGGAGCGCCCGAGGATGCGCATTACGGTTCGCAGTCGCTGGTCACGAGGCTCACTACAGTCGTCAGT
>JBAWEZ010000037.1:0-48328 GCA_049591475.1 Candidatus Acidiferrales bacterium | reverse complement strand
CCATTTTCGCCCGAGTGTCGTTCCAGTTTTAATGCGGGGCTTTTTATTGTGCGCAGCTGGTTAAGGCATTTTGAGCCGCAGCGGAATAGATGCGGTTTGTAACCACTCGGTTAGCTCGAAGACGCCTTCAGCACGCCGGGGCGTCCCATCCATTTTCACTGTAGCCAGAAGGTCAGAAGAACGGAAAAGGCCACTTTACGAGGCTGGTAATCGTCTACGAATCGCATGATTTGGGCTGCAAGCTCCTGTATTCCGCAAGTCCTTTAGCTTGGTTTCGTATGAGGTCTACGCAGGTCGGCTTGTTCGAGCAATGGCACCACGCGTCGAACAAACCGTTCGACGCCATCGACGTGATCGACCCAGGTGACGATAATCCCGTCGATGCCCGCCTCGGAAACGCGAACCAGCTCTTCGGCGATCGATTGTGGAGTGCCGACTAGCGGATGCCCAGCGCCCATGGACATGCGCTTGCGCATGAAAGCGAGCTGGGGCGAGCCGGGCGGAACGTTATTTTCCTTGCTGATTGTGGACATGATGCTGTCCATGCACTCGTTGTCGAGATATTCCTCGGTATAGCGCCGGACGTACTCGTCAGCTTCCTTTTGCGTTTCGCGCTGCACGACGGAGCCGTTGGTCCAGAGCTGAATTTCGCGGCCGAACTCCTCGCGCGCCATGCGCTTGTACTTTTCAACCTGTGGCTTCCAGTCTTTGGGACTGTCGCCCTGCAGACTGATCAGCCCGATCTGCGAATTTTTCGCCGAAAAGCGAATGCCGGCTGGCGACTGCGCTGCGTTCATGATCGGAATGCCGCCCTGCTGCAGCGGATGGGGGCGCGAGATGGCCTTCTTCATTCGGAAATATTTCGATTGGTAGTCGAACTCGCCGGGATCAGTCCAGAGGCGACGCAGCAGCTGCAGCCATTCGTCGAGATAGGCGTAGCGCTGGTCGTGCTCCACCAGATCGATGCCGAACATGTCGAACTCGCGGCGATTCCAGCCGCCTACGACATTGAGTGCGCAGCGACCGCCGGATATCGCGTCAATCGTGGCGCACTGCTTGGCCACGAGCACCGGATGCATATTCGGCGCGTGGGATGTGGCGAAAACGGACGAGTACTTCGTTGCCTGTGCGATGCCGGCAGCCCAGGTGAAGACGTCGAAGACGACGTTGGAGTAGTGGTCGGGCTTCTCGTCCAGATAGCCCTTCCAGCGGGCGATGGGGACGATGGCTTCGAGGCCGGCCTCGTCAGCAATACGCGCGCCGGCTACGCAGCTTTCCCATGTGGGATCGCGGCGCTCGGGCAGATAGGTCATGTAAGGCGCGGTGTTGGTACAAAATGTGCCAAGCTTCAGTTTATTGGCGTTGAAAATAGGGTTCGTTGGATTATTGGTCACGGCGGATATTTTGCCAGAGTTGCTTCGAATTACCAGCGTGGATTTGGCGAAAGAACTATTCAAAGCGGAGAAGAACGATTTCAGGGCTGGTGCCGACACGGAATGGCGGTCCCCAGGTGCCCGCTCCATAAGACGTGTAAACGAGCAGATTTCCCAGCCGGTTGAGTCCGTACACGAAGGGACCGTAAATCCGCGAAGTGAACCACGTGAAAGGAAAAAACTGCCCACCATGCGTGTGACCGGAAAGCTGGAGGTCGATCTTTTCATCCGCGGCGATGCCCAGAAGGTTGGGCTCGTGAGTTAGAAGGATGCTGGGAGCTTCGGGATCGAGATCTGCGTTTTTCAAAATGGCGCGGAACCGTTCCGGATGACCCGATTCGCGATCGTGGACGCCGACGAGCTGCAGTCCGTCGAGCACGACTTTCTCGTTGTTCAGCACGCGCACACCGGCGTGTTGCACCGCGTCGATGTATTCGGCGCGGTGGTGAAATTCCTCGTGGTTCCCGGTGATGAAATACGCTCCAAACGGCGCAGACAGTTTGCTCAGTGGTTCGGCTAGGCGACGCGTATCGGCGGCGGTTCCGTCATACAAATCGCCGCCGATCAACACGAGGTCGGGCTGTAGGAGCGAGAGCTTCGAAACGAGGCGCTTGGCGAAACCAACACCGCGGATGTGGCCGAGATGAGCGTCGGTGACTAGCGCCGCAACCCGGCCGCGCCAGGAGTCCGGCAGATTCGGAAGCTTCACGGAGACGCGACGGACGCGCACGAAGGCGGAGTTGATGATGCCATAAAGGCCGGCGACAAAACCTAGACCAAAAGTAGCGTAGAGGATTAGATCCGAAGGCCAACCGGGAGCTAACAAACGCGTGATCCCAAAAACAATCCATGCAAGGCACGACGCGAAGAAGAAGAAGCTGAAAAAGCCAAGCCAGACCGACGCTACGGTGTAGTAAACGCGCACGACAACATTGGAATATCGCCAGGCGAGCACCGAAGCGGTGAGGAATGTTATCGAGAGTACGCCGATGATGATCGCCAGCCAGGAAATACCGGGAGGATCGGGCGCCCGACGTAACACTGCCCAAGTTTCATAAACAAACCAATGAGTGGCGAAAAGCAGCACCTGAACTATCGCGGCGAATTTAAGGATGCGCATGCGCACCTAAACAAACCCCCTTGAATTAGACGACATGGGAGCCGGATAGGACTCAAGTGAGGATCTCCGGAGCATCCGCTTCGGAGCATCTACAGATCGTTTCAGAGGCTGGGCTGCAACCTTCAATAGCCGCCGCACACCTGCCCAATATCAAAAAGAGAGCTGGCGTCCAGATCCATCCGATAGCACGCCAAGCGCAGGAAGCGATTTCGACCGAACCTCAAACGCGACTATTTGCGAAGCTCGGTGGAGATTTGGCCGTTTTCGATCGGATTGCGGTTGTTTTCCTCGCAGATATACTCGATTTGGTCCCAATCGCGATGGCGAGTAAACGTGTGGGCTTCGTGCCAAGGCTTGGCGAGCACATCTGGATCGATGAGCGTCATGTCGTCTTCCATTTTGTCCGGACTGGTGAGGTGGATGCGCTCGACCAAGTGCAGACGCGGGCCGTGCATCAGTTCGTGATAGCCGAGCGGAGTACGGTGGCCAAGGCCGACGGTGTCAATCACAAGCGTATCGCCTTCCCAATGGCCGATCGAATTGCCATTAAAAGTGGGATCGAGATTCGCCGGATGGCCACGCCCGTCTGTGAACACGCGCCGAACCTGCATGTAGGCTTCTTGAATTATGGTGACCCGGCCGGGAGTGAACAAAAATTCCACGTCGTATGGCTGGAACATAATGGTTGGCATACCCGGCGGAAGGCAATTCGCGCTTTCCGACGGCGGCGGCGCATCCTTCGCTTCGTCCGCAAGATTTATTTTTAGCTGCGCCTCAGCAGTTGGTGTCAGCATCGGAGCTTCTTCCGGCGCACCTGGAACCGGTCCAAAATCGAGCACCCAGATGCCGGCCCAATCCGGCAGCTTTGCGATCGTTCCATACTGGGCCGCGCGTTGAGCGGGAGAGGGCGCAACGTTGTCCGTGGGCGGTGGAGTTTGCGCCCGGCAGACGGGTGAGTAGAACACTGCAGCGAGCAGGAAAATTCCTGGAATTGAGGATGCTGCCAAGATTTTCTTCATCAGAGTCACCCCCCGAATGCGTTTCCAACGCACTAGTGCGCAGAGCATACCAAAGATCGACCCCACGGGTATCGCTCAATAAACACCAAACAACGCTGGCCGTACAGCGCTAAATTGTGGTATTAGACGAACAACCAGAAAGACGGAAGGGGGTGGACTCACTACGTCTGATAGCAATAGTCACGGATTAATTCCAAAGAAGTTTCCGATGCTGGCGATTCTTGCGTTGCTGCTGGTCACGGTGGCCACGCCCGTGCTGGCACATCACTCGTTTGCGATGTTCGATCGCAATAAAGAAATGGTGCTGGTGGGAACCGTGCACGATTTTCAGTGGACCAATCCTCACAGCTGGATCGAACTGGACGTGCCGAATGCCAGCGGCGGGATCGACAAGTGGGGCCTGGAGTGCAACAGTCCAAATAATCTGACGAGGCAGGGTTGGCATTCAAACAGCCTGAAGGCGGGAGATAAAATTTCGGTGGTGATTTGGCCGCTGCGGAATGGGGAAAAAGGCGGCCTATTCATATCCCTAAAATTCCCGGATGGACGCACGTTGGACGAGGCAGCTTTCCGCCATCTGACAAAGTTACCTCCTGGCGGGAAGTGACGCCGCGAGTTTTGGAATTCGCGCAATTCATGGAACGGACCCAGCAGTAAGGATACGAATTGCAGGGGTGGAGGCAATCATGAAGATCTCTCGTTCAAGCTGGTGCGCTGGTGGGTTGCTTCTGGCAGCTATGGTTTTGACCGTCGTGCCTGCGGAGGCGCATCACTCCGCGGCGATGTTCGACCATACGAAGACGGTCAAGCTGGTCGGAACCGTGGTGCAGTTTGGGTGGACAAATCCGCATAGCTGGATTTCCGTCGACGTTCCTAATGCGAGCGGAAAAACGGAACGGTGGAGCGTGGAATGCAACAGCCCGAATAATCTGGCGCGCATGGGCTGGAAATCCACCAGCCTAAAACCGGGTGACAAAGTTACGATCCTGATTCATCCGTTGCGCAATGGCGATAAAGGCGGCAGCTTTATGTCCGCGACTCTCGCGGACGGAGCCGTTCTTAACGATCCGACGTATAAGGCCGGGCCGAAATATTAGTCAGCATTGCGGCCTTCGCTCGCCAGCGGCTTAGTGTAGTTCGTCCTGCGTGCTCAGTAGGTGTTTGTTCAGGTCAGGAGTGCATTCCACTTCGGTGATGTCCGTGTCGTCTTGTCGCTGCCACTTTTTGGTGCTGGTCCATTCACCGTCCCAATTCTTCGGGTCGGTCATGATGTACTTGATCTCGAGAGTTTTTCCATCGTTGACCAACTGCATGCGCTCGATGATGTGAAACTCATCGCTGAGCGGCAAACCTGAATCGATCCAGTGGTGTGCAGTGATCATGCTGGTGGTGTCCACCACGAGAGTATCGCCCTCCCAGTGTCCAACGGAATCGCCATTGAAGGAGCGCACCACAATATCGGGATCGGTGTGCGGCCGACCATCGATGTAAATGATCCGTAGGGCATTCTCGAATCCGCTGACCATGTAGATGGCGGTGGGCAGCTGAATCATGGCGATGGGCCAGACGCGCGTCATGATCATGGGCATCCCGGCGGGATAGCACTGACCGATATCGTCTCGAAACGACTTGTGTTCTGTCGTGGCTTCTTGCGCCTCTTCGTAAGCCGCTTGCGCCCCGGGTTTGAACTTCGGGTACGGCGGACCAAACATAAACGAGCTGAATCCAGCGCTCAGGTCCACCATCCAGACGCCAGTGAGATTGAACGGCGGCTTCGGGCGGGGTTTCGCGAGATTATCCGGCGCCAAAGCACCTTCGGGAAACTCGGGTGCAGATTGCTTTTGCGGCATCTGACTTTCCTGATTCTGTGCCCGCGCGCCGGAAACGGCGGTGGCAAATCCGAATGACAACGCCAGACTGGCGACCAACAGCGTCTTGATGCGGCACATATGCCCTCCCGATGAAGTAGGCGACTTCCGAGATCCCCCAATTGCGTGCCACTTTACGAGCGTTTCACGCGAAGGTCAATGGAAAGAGGCGGAAGGTTAAATGTCGCGCCGCAGTTCGGTTCTCGGCGGTATGGCATCAATGTGGTCGACAGCACGATACAGACGGAGTACTATTTCGCCCGCGATCTCGGGGGTGGGCCCGATGCTGCAACATTTTTGTGATTGGCTCTCGAACACACCGCTCAGCCTGAAAATTCAGACCGTTTTGTGGATCATTCCGGCGGTTCAGACGATCCACATTCTGTGCGTCTCAATCGTCATCTCCACAATGGCGATGCTCGATTTGCGTCTGGTGGGGATCGCAGGACGCAGCCAGCCGGTTTCCCGCGCCGTATCGCGATGGGTGCCATGGGTCTGGGCCACACTGCCGGTGATGCTGGTGACAGGCTGCATTTTGATCATCGGCGAACCCACGCGCGAGCTGATGAATCCGTACTTCCGCGCGAAAATGCTCATGCTGGCAACGGTCGTGGCGATCACGGCCTTCGTTCAGTTGCGAAACAGGAAAGAAGCGTATTGGGAGAGACGGGCAATAGCTGCGAGATTCGCAGGAACATTTTCATTGCTCTTGTGGGTGGCCATCGTGGCGGCGGGACGTTGGATTGCGTACTACTGAAGACGCGTCCATAAGCGAAACTTTTTGAGGGCTGACAGTTCGACATGATTATTCCGCAGTTCTGCTCCTGGCTGGAAAATACGAAAATGGCCTCGGCCATTCGCACTTCCACGTGGCTCTTCCCGACGATTGAATCCATCCACGTGCTGGCTATAACTTTTGTCGTAGGCACAGTTGCGATGTTCGACTTGCGCTTGCTAGGCGTCGCTTCGCGCGACCGTGGCGTCACCGAGATGCACAGGGAAATCCTGCCGTGGACGTGGGCGAGCTTTGCCTGCGCGGTGATCGCCGGATCGCTGATGTTTAGCTCCGACGCGACGAAGTATTACGAAGATGGTCCGTTCCGGTGGAAGATGATGACTCTGCTTCTGGTGGGATTGAACACGGCCATTTTTGAGTTTGGCGCGTTCCGCGGAGTGGCACGCTGGGACCGCGGAGAGAAAACGCCTTGGGCGGCGAAGCTCGCCGGCGGAGCGTCGCTCGTTCTTTGGATATTGGTAGTTGGCTTTGGCCGTTGGATCGGTTTCACCAAGCAATGAATTCGCGTTAACAGGCTCCCGAGCACAAGTCGTTCGCGTTCTTCTGCTCGAAACTTCAGGACATCCACCACCTTTCGGATACAATTCGCTATTGGTTTACCGCGAGAATCACGCTTGCAGCCCTCCCATACACGAGACCTGAGTCCCGCATTCATCGAAGCGGGCACGGGCGAGTTCTGGCGCTCGAACGTCGCTCTTTTTGCGGCGGCGTTCAGCACGTTTGCGCTGCTCTATTGCGTGCAACCGCTGCTCCCGGTGCTAGCGCGCGTGTTTCGCGTGAGCCCCATGGCCAGCAGCCTGGCGCTTTCGATTCCCACGGCCGGGCTTGGCATCGGACTCATCGTCGGAGGCAGCATCTCGGAAATATGGGGACGCAAGTCAGTCATGTGCGCGTCTCTGCTCGCCTCGGGAGCGTTGACGATCGCCGCGGCCGTGGCACCGACGTGGCCACTGTTCCTGATTGCCAGAGCGCTATGCGGGTTCGCGCTGAGCGGGCTGCCGGCCGTAGCGATGGCCTACGTGAGCGAAGAGTTTCATCCGAACGCGAGCGGGCTGGCCATGGGGCTTTACATCGGCGGCACGGGGCTCGGAGGAATGACAGGACGACTAATCGCCGGATTTCTGACGGATGCGTTTTCGTGGCGCTGGGCGATCGGAGGCATCGGTGGAATCGCACTTTGCTTGACCGTGCTGTTCATCACGCTGCTTCCGACTTCACGGCATTTCACCGCACACGAGCCTTCCGTGACGGAATTGCTGGCGACGGCCAAAGGACATTTGCACGATCGCGGCTTAATTCTTCTGTTCGTGATGGGTTTCCTGCTGATGGGCAGCAACGTTTCGGTATTCAACTACATCGCGTTCCGGCTGGTTGCGCCGCCTTACCACCTAAGCCCATCGGCTGTGGGATTGATTTATCTGGTGTACATCTTTGGCGTGGGAAGTTCGCCGTTGGCCGGCCAATGGGCTGGACGGCTAGGATCGCGTGCCGTGCTATGGGTGATGGTTACAATCATGCTTGGTGGCGTGATCATCACACTGGCGCAACCGTTGTGGATCGTACTGGCGGGATTCAGCGTGATTTCGTTCGGCTATTTCGGAGCGCACACGGTTGCGAGCGCGTGGATCGGGCGTCGTGCGGGTACGGGTAAGGCGCTGGCGGCGTCGCTCTATCTTTTCTTTTATTACGCTGGAGCCAGCATCCTGGGCACGGCCACCGGAAAGGCATGGGCCGACGCGGGTTGGCCTGGCGTGGCGGCGTCGATCATTCTAGTGCTGGGAATCGGCACGGTCGTGTCGGTGGGCATGCGGAAGATGCCAGAGACGCAGGAGGCCGGCGAGGCTTAGTGCCGAATAATATTGCCCATGCCGTTCAATTCGCTTGCGTCGGCGCGCGGTTCGGGAATATAAGGTGAGGCCCAAAGCTTTTGGCAATTTCGGGCTCGGCAGTGCACGCACTTCAGGAAATTCACCCATAAATGGATTCCATCGCGAAGACTGAGAAATCCGGCGGACAAAAGCACACCAAGCTGAACCGGCAGCAGATCATCGGATTTTGGGCGGCGTGGTGGGGCTGGACGCTCGATGGACTTGCATCCTTTAGCTACGCGCTGGTGCTGGCACCGGCGCTCACGGAGCTTCTGCCCAAATCCGGCTACCGGGCAACACCTGGGAACATTGGGCTAGCCGGATCGATCCTGTTCGCACTGTTCCTGGTGGGCTGGGGATTGTCATTCTTATGGGGGCCTCTGGCCGACCGATTTGGCCGGACGAAGACTCTGGCCGGAACGATCGTGGTTTACGCGGTGTTCACGGCCGCGGCGGCCTTCTCACAGACAGTATGGCAATTAGCGATTTTCCGTTTGCTGGCGGGCGTCGGCATCGGAGGCGAATGGTCGCTTGCGGGAACCTACATCGCCGAGGCGTGGCCCGAAGATCGCCGCAAGATGGGCGCGGGTTACCTGCAAACCGGTTACTACTTCGGTTTTTTCATCGCGGCGGCGCTGGAATACACGGTTGGCGTGCATTTCGGCTGGCGAGCGATTTTTCTGTGCAACTTGCCTCCGGTAGCGCTTGCCCTGGTGATTGCGTGGTACGTGCACGAGCCGGAGCGGTGGCAGCGAACCGAAGCCGACGAACACGCGAAGCACGTCAAGGTTCGCCCGATGCGCGATATTTTCAACCCAGCGAACCGGCTGAAAACCATCGTCAATACCGCCTTGCTGACCGTGGCGATCATCGGCCTGTGGGCGGGTTCCGTGTACGAACCGACCGCCGTGATCGACATTGCCAAGCGCGTCGGGAAAACCGCTGTGGAGGGCACGAAACTCGTCTCCATTGCTACGGCATTGCTTTCCGTCGGCACG
This sequence comes from Candidatus Acidiferrales bacterium, assembly GCA_049591475.1. Lineage (GTDB taxonomy): Bacteria > Acidobacteriota > Terriglobia > Acidiferrales > UBA7541 > Palsa-295. The sequence continues at coordinate 39,226 of JBAWEZ010000037.1, read as the reverse complement.
ATTCTAGGCTGCTTGGCCGTCCCACTCCTATGCGAATGGTGGGGGCGCAAGAAAGCCCTCGCTTTTTATTTCGCGGGCATGGGCCTGAGCATTTACTACACCTTCGGGCTGGCATTTTACTGGCGCAACGGTCTCGACGCATTCATCGGCGGGCTCATCGTGCTGGGATTTTTCGGCGGCAACTTCGCGGTATTCACGTTATGGCTGCCGGAACAGTACGACACTTCGGTACGCGCAACCTCTTTTGCATTTGCGACCTCGTTCGGCCGCTTCCTGGGCGCGGGCGCGAATTTCGCTGTCGGCGCCATGGTTCACTCGATGGGCACTATCGGCACGCCCGTCGCCTACACGGCGATCGCCTTCGGAGTGGGGATATTGATCATTCCGTTCGCGACCGAAACGCGCGGGCAAACCCTGCCGAACTGAAGCCATTCCGCCCTAGAGCGAAAGGGCCGCATCACTGAATCAAATGGAACGACTGAAGTTAGCCCGGCGCGGGCAGGCTACTACTTCGCGCCATCGTCGTTCCGGAGGTATTCCGCAATTGCCTGCGCTGCGGAGCGTCCTTCGGCAATCGCCCAGACGACCAGCGATTGTCCCCGCCGCATATCGCCTGCCGAAAACACGCCTGGAACGGAACTCATATAGCGGCCATTCGTGGCCACGTTGCCCCGCGGGTCGAGATCGACGCCGAGCTGTTCGATCATTCCCTTGCGCACCGGGCCGGTGAAGCCGAGCGCCAGCAAAACGAGATCGGCATCGAGAGCGAATTCGGTGCCGGGCATCGGCTCGAATTTCGGAGGCGCGCTTACGCGAAGCGCGTGCAGTTTTCTTACGTTACCCTTATCGTCGGCGGTGAAGCTCGCGGTGCCAACCGCCCAATCGCGCAAGCCGCCTTCCTCGTGCGCGCTTTCCGTACGCAATTGCAGGGGCCAGAGCGGCCAGGGCGTGCTCGGTGCACGATCCATCGGCGGCATGGGCATGATCTCGAATTGCGTGATGGACTTGGCTTTTTGCCGGTGGCAGGTGCCCAGGCAGTCGGCGCCGGTGTCGCCGCCGCCGATGATGATCACGTGCTTATTCGTGGCGAGAATTTGATTGAGCACTTCGTCGCCCGCAATTTTCTTGTTCTGCTGCGGCAGAAATTCCATGGCGAAGTGAATGCCCTTCAGGCCGCGCCCGGGAACCTTGAGGTCCCTGGGCGCTTCGGCGCCGCCGGTCAAAAGAATAGCGTCGAATTCCTTGCGCAGGTCTTCGACAGGCACATTTTCGCCCACTTGCGATTTCGTCTGGAAAACGACGCCTTCGGCAAGGATCTGCTCGATGCGGCGGTCGAGGACACTTTTTTCCATCTTGAAATCGGGGATGCCGTACCGCAGCAAGCCGCCGATGCGGTCCGCCTTCTCGAAAACTGTCACCCAATACCCGGCGCGATTCAGTTGCTGCGCTGCGGCGAGTCCCGCTGGTCCGGAGCCGACGACGGAAACGCGCTTTGAAATTCTCGTCTCGGGAGGCTCGGGGCGAATCCAGCCCTCGCTCCATCCGCGCTCGGCGATCGACTTCTCGATCAGTTTAATCGTGACGGGCGGCTCGTTAATTCCGAGCACGCAGGCCGCTTCGCATGGCGCGGGGCAAATCCGGCCAGTGAATTCGGGGAAATTGTTCGTGGAGTGCAGGACGCGAATCGCCTCTTTCCACTGGTCGTGATAGACCAGATCATTCCAGTCCGGAATGATGTTGTTTACCGGGCAGCCGGTATGGCAGAAGGGAATTCCGCAGTCCATGCAGCGCGCGGCCTGCGTGCGGACTCTATCTTCCGCGAACGGTTGGTAAACCTCGAAGTAGTCGTTGACGCGCTCTTCGACGGCGCGGCGTGCGGGCGTTTCGCGCTTATATTCCTTGAATCCGGTGATCTTACCCATGGATCACCTGGCCGCCGCTTGTTTTTCCGGATTGCGATGCGAGCACTTGCGCCGGCGCGCGCGGGACCCCCAGCACGCGCTTGTATTCATGCGGAAAAACTTTCACGAACTTCGTCAGCGTGGTTTCCCAATTGTCCAGAATCCATTTGGCCTGCGGACTGCCAGTGTATTCCGCATGGCGGGAGATCAATTGGAAAAGCTTGTCGATATCGGCTTGATCACTTACGGGTTCGAGATCGACTTCCGCGCGATTGCACCGCACGGCTGCAAAATCCCCATTGCGATCGAGCACGTAGGCCACTCCGCCGGTCATGCCAGCCGCGAAATTCCTGCCGGTGTTTCCGAGTACGATTACTAATCCGTTGGTCATGTACTCGCAGCCGTGGTCGCCGACGCCTTCCACTACAGCCGTCGCGCCTGAATTGCGGACAGCGAAGCGTTCGCCCGCCATGCCGCCGAAAAAGACTTCGCCGCTTGTGGCGCCGTAGAGGCAGACGTTGCCGACGAGAATATTTTCCTCGGGCACAAATTCGGATTGCTGCGAATGGTAGATGATCAGCCGCCCGCCCGAAAGGCCCTTGCCTACGTAGTCGTTGGCGTCGCCTTCGAGAGTAAGCGTGACACCTTTCGCCAAAAACGCGCCGAAACTCTGGCCCGCGCATCCGGTGAAGTGAATTCGGATCGTGTCGTCTGGAAGCCCAGCCGAGCCATGGCGCTGCGCGATTTCACCGCTCAGCATGGTTCCGACAGTTCGGTGTATATTGCGCACGGGTAAACTCAGGGCGACGGGAGTGCCGTTCTCCAGCGCCTCTTGCGCCATTTCGATCAATTTGCAATCGAGAGCGTCCTGTAACCCGTGATCCTGCTGCATCGTGTTGCGCCGCCCGATATGGCTGGGCACTGGAGGATCATGCAACACCGATGAAAGGTCGATGCCTTTCGCCTTCCAGTGTTCCACGTCTTGGCGCTGCGTCAAGCAATCCACGCGCCCCACCATTTCGTTTACGGTACGGAATCCAAGCTCGGCCATCACCCGCCGCAGATCCTCGGCGACGAAGAAGAAATAGTTAATCGCGTGTTCCGGCTGGCCCTGGAATTTTTTGCGCAGTTCCGGATCCTGCGTCGCGATGCCCACGGGGCAGGTGTTCAGGTGGCATTTGCGCATCATGATGCAGCCCATCGAAATAAGTGGCGCAATCGAAAAGCCGAATTCCTCGGCGCCGAGCAATGCTGCGATTGCCACATCGCGGCCGGTCTGCAATTTTCCGTCAACCTGCAATCGCACGCGGCTGCGTAGATCGTTAAGCACCAGCACCTGTTGCGTTTCTGAAAGGCCCAGTTCCCATGGCACACCGGCATGGCGAATCGAGCTGATCGGCGACGCGCCCGTGCCGCCGTCGTAGCCGCTGATCAAGATCACGTCCGCATGCGCTTTGGCCACACCCGCGGCCACGGTTCCGACGCCCGCTTCGGCCACCAACTTCACCGAGATACGTGCGCGCGGATTGGCGTTTTTCAGATCGTGAATCAGCTGCGCCAAATCTTCGATCGAGTAGATGTCGTGATGCGGCGGCGGCGAAATCAGCCCCACTCCAGGAATCGAATGGCGCACGCGGGCTATAACATCGTCCACCTTATGCCCGGGCAACTGACCGCCTTCTCCTGGTTTCGCGCCCTGCGCCACCTTGATTTGCAGATCGTCGGCGTTGACCAAATAATTCGTTGTGACGCCGAAACGTGCCGAAGCCACCTGCTTGATCGCGCTGCGCCGCAGATCTCCGTTGGCGTCCGGCACAAAACGGACTTCGTCCTCTCCGCCTTCGCCGGTGTTCGATTTTCCGCCGATGCGATTCATGGCAATGGCCAGCGTCTCGTGCGCTTCCTTGCTGATCGACCCGAAGGACATCGCACCGGTGGCAAAACGCTTGACGATTTCCGACGCAGGCTCCACATCATCCAGCGGCACAGGCGGCCCGGCCGGCCGGAATTCCAACATTCCGCGGAGCATCAGGTGATCGCGGTTTTGCTGGTTGATGATCTGCGCGAATTCCTCGAAGGTCTCGAATTTCGATTCGCGCACGGCATGTTGCAGTTTGCTGACCGTCAACGGATTCAATAGGTGCCGCTCGCCGAAAACCCTGTACTGATATTCGCCGCCCACGCGCAGCGCGGTGCTCGATTCGCTCACCGGCTGCATCGCGAATTCGTGTTTCATCAGCGCCTCGCGCGCCAGCACTTCCATGCTCACGCCTTCAATGCGCGATGAAGTCCCGGTAAAATAGCGGTCCACCACCGAACGATTCAGCCCAATGGCCTCAAAAATCTGAGCTCCTTGGTAGCTTTGCAGCGTGGATATGCCCATCTTCGAAAATACTTTGAGCAGGCCCTTGTCGACCGATTTCATGTAGCTTTTGAACGCTTTGTCCCATGTGAACTCGGCCGGGAAGGCGCCATCTCGATATAGGTTTTCGAGCGATTCAATCGCAAGATAGGGATTCACAGCGCTGGCCCCATAACCCAGCAGCAGCGCATAGTGCATCACTTCGCGCGGCTCGCCCGACTCCACAATCAGGGCCACTTGATTGCGGGTCTTTTCGCGAATCAAATGGTTGTGCACCGCCGAAAGCGCCAGAAGGCTGGGGATCGGCGCGCTCTCCGCATCCACGCCGCGATCGGAAAGGATCAGCAGCGTGTATCCGTTCCGCAGCGCCAGTGAAGCGCGACGGCACAGCGCCTCGACAGCCCTTTCCAGTTCTTGCTCTCCGCCGTCCGCGCGAAATAGCGTCGAAATCGTGGTGGCCAGAAAATCACCCCAGCTGACGCGCCGAATTTTTTCCAGCCGCCAATTGGAGATGATTGGATGGCGCAGCTTGAGCGTGTGGCAATTCTTCGGCGTCTCTTCCAGGATGTTGCCTTCGCGCCCGATGTAGCTGTTCAGCGACATCACCAGATCCTCGCGAATCGGATCGATCGCCGGATTGGTCACCTGCGCGAAAGCTTGCTTGAAATAATTGAACAGAAGCTGCGATTTATCGGACAGGCATGCCAGCGGCGTATCGATGCCCATTGACCCGATCGGCTCCTGCGCTTGCAGCGCCGAGGGCAATAGCACCGTCTTAAGATCCTCATCCGTATAGCCAAACGCACGCTGACGCATGAGGATCGTTTCGTGGTCGGTCGGTTGGACGCGATTCGGCCGCGGCAGATCGTCGAGAGTGATCTGATTTTCCCTCACCCACTCCCCGTATGGCTGCCGACCCGCCAATTGCTGCTTCACCTCTTCGTCCGAAATTAGCCGCTTCTGCTCCGTATCGACCAGCAGCATACGACCCGGCGCCAGCCGGCCCTTTATGCGCACAGTTTCTGGTTTAATCGGCAGCACGCCGGCTTCAGACGCCATCACCACCAAGCCGTCGTTAGTCACGAGATACCGTCCAGGCCTCAAGCCGTTGCGATCCAGTTTCGCGCCGATCACGCGTCCGTCAGTGAACGCAACCGCTGCCGGGCCGTCCCACGGTTCCATCAGCGACGCGTGATATTCGTAGAATGCCTTCACGTTCTCGGGCATGGTCGGATCGTGATCCCACGCTTCGGGAATCAGCATGGACATCACGTGCGGCAAGCTGCGCCCAGCCATCGTGAGCAGCTCCACGGCATTGTCGAGCATGGCCGAATCGCTTCCGCCGGCAGGAATGATGGGCAAAAGTTTCTTAATATCTTCGCCGAAGAGCGAAGAAGCGAGCACCGACTGCCGCGCGTGCATCCAGTTCATGTTGCCGCGCAGCGTGTTGATCTCGCCGTTGTGGCAGATGTAACGATAGGGATGCGCCAGCTTCCAGCTTGGAAACGTGTTCGTTGAAAATCGCTGGTGCACCAGGCACAGGCCGCTAGTGACATCTGGATCGGACAGTTCCTTGTAAAAATGCGTAATTTGCGGCGCCAGCAAAAGCCCCTTATAGACGATCGTCCGCGACGACAGCGAAGGGACGTAGAAGAAGTCTTTCTCCTTCATGTCCGATTGCGCCACGACGTTCTCGGCGTGTTTGCGGACCAAGTATAGCCTGCGCTCCAGCGCGTCCTGATCCATGTCGCGACCGCGCCGGATGAAAATCTGCTCGATGTAGGGCTGTGTGTTACGCGCCAGACGTCCGATGGTGTTTCCGTTGATCGGTGTATCGCGCCAGCCAAGGACTGAAAGGCCCTGTTCCTTCGCGGCTTTCTCGATAATCCCTTCGCACAGCAGCCGCTCCTGGCGGTCGACAGGCAGAAATACCATTCCCACGCCGTATTCGCCTGCTGCGGGCAGACTGAAACCCAGCCTTGCGCATTCGCGGTCAAAAAATGTGTGTGGAATTTGAATCAGAATTCCGGCGCCGTCGCCCGTTTGCGGATCGCAGCCGCAGGCTCCGCGGTGCGTCAGATTGATCAAAATCTGCACGCCCTTCATCACGATCTCGTGTGATTTTTTGCCTTCGATGTTCGCGACTAATCCCACACCGCACGCATCGTGCTCGTGCCGCGGGTCATAGAGTCCCTGTGGAGGGGGAAATCCCGAAAATGAATGGCCTTGTTTCATGCGCCGAACGTGTTTCCTTGGAGCTTTAACGTGCCTGCGTTCCAGTTACAGCTATCCTGAGCCGCGCCACCAAATGCGCGAAATTCGTCCCCTAAATTTTTTCCGCGTGGTTAAGGTTTCGTCCTTGCCTCAGCGCGCCTCAGCCGCCCTCATACTATAGCATTCAGCCCCGGAATATTGAACGCGGTAGCTGCATCTGGCGAGGTCTCGCGTTTTCAGGCAGACCTACGGGGTTCCCGTTCAAAGAACTCCGGCGCGCGCGCCGTATGCCGGGCCGCAGCCGCGCTTTGAAGATGAGGTGCCTACCGGCTGGTCGCCCTCTCTACGGTGCCTTGTGAAGCTTCACACCGCCATTGTTGGGCGTAGTTGTTCCGGGCGACGCCTTGAAATTTCTATCGAACGGCCCCGATCACCGAATAGCCCGCTAGGCGGCTTCGAGATGTGGCGTTCGGATGCTGCCCAGACAAACTGCGGCGGCAACCACAGTAAATCCTGAGCCGCACAGCAAAGCGAGCGCCGAGTTTCGAAGCGTCACTTGTCCGTGCGCCGTGATGCCTAAGATCACGGCGACCACCGCAATCCCGATCGCTTGGCCCATCAATCGCGACATCGTGCTGATGCCACCCGCGCCTCCGGCGCGTTCGCGGGATGCGTTCGCCACTAGGGCGCGATTGTTAGGCGCACCAAAAAGTCCGAATCCAGCACCGCCCAGCGCTGCACGCCAGACGATCTGCAGGGTTGTCGGGTGAGCCGGCGCGAAGCCGAGCAGAAGCAGGCCGCCGGTCATCACGATCATGCCAATAGTGCCCAGAATCCAAAATGGATAGCGATCCGCGAGCCGCCCCGAGAAATGCGACATGGCGCCCGCCGCCAGCGGCCAAGGCGTCAGCAGGAGTCCCGCCTTCACCTGCGAGACTCCCAGGCCATCGATGAAATAAAAGGGCAAGACGACGAACGCCAGCCCCTGACCCATAAACGCGCAAAACGACGCGGCCGCTGCCAGAGCAAAGATCGGTTTTTTGAACAGATCGACCGCCAGCATCGGATTCCGAAGTTTCATCTGCCGCCGGATCATTAGCGTGCCCAAGATCGCCGCGCCGGCCAGTTCAGCGACGACGATCGAGCCTCGCCCGGGGTCTCCCACATCTTCGATCGCCGTGATCAGCAAAGTCACGGTTACGGCGTTCAGCAAGCCGCTCCAAAGGTCCCAGCGATGGCGCGTTCCGGGCGCTTTTACCAAAAAGCGCTCGGAAAGGCTCAGCGAAAGCAGTCCGAACGGCACGTTGATCGCAAACAACCAATGCCATGTGGCAATCGCCAGAATTCCCGATGCGATGCTCGGCCCAGCTGCGGCTGATGTGAACACCACGATTCCGCTCAAACCAACTGCGCGTCCAAGCAGCGCCTTCGGATACGTGTAGCGCATCATCGCCGCGGAAATACTCCACATGCCCGCTGCGGCAACGCCCTGCAAACATCGCGCTAGGATAAGCGTGGTCAGCGAATGCGGAAGCGAGCACCCGATAGATGCCAGCGTAAAGAGGACCAGGCCGCCCTGGTACACGCGCTTATAGCCGATAATGTCCGCGAGCGACGAGAGCGGTAGCACGCAAATCGCTACAGCCAACAGAAATGCATTCACCACCCAAATCGAAGCCTCGGGGCTGGCGCCCAATTGCGAGGCGATAGAAGGGAGTGCCGTGTTGGCGATGTTTCCGTCGAGCACCGACATGGATAGCCCGATCAGATACGTGAACATCGCCCAGCGGCGCTGTTCGGCGGGTAAGCCGTCGCCAGCCGCCGCATCGTCGAAAATTTCGGTGACTACTTCGGACATTCCTTGAAATTGCTCCCGTTTGGACATCGGCTGGCGCGAATTGCCGCTGCAGCGCGAATCTCGAAAAACCGTCGATCGAATACTCTACACAAACGCCGCTCGCGAGCACCGGACAATTTCATTTTTCGGTTCTTTTTTCGGTGAATTGCGCGGACCGGATGGCGCGCGCTCGGCGGATTCAACTCTGCTGTCCTCGGGCAAATCGAATCGCTTCCGGCAGCAAGGACGCGCCGGCCGCCGGGCGTTGGCTCTGCGAGATACCGTTCCTGCCATCTTCGTCCGGGACGCCGCCTTCGCCCGGTGCCAGGAACAGATTCGTCTCCACGCTATGCTGGCGGGTATATAGATCGTAGTAACGGCCGCGAGCGGCATATAGCGAGTCGTGGGTGCCGCGCTCCAGAATTCGTCCTGCTTCTACTACGAGGATTTGATCCGCGCGGCGAATCGTCGATAACCGATGCGCGATCACGAACGTCGTGCGGCCGCGCATCAGATAGCGGAGGCCTTCCTGTATCAGCGCCTCGGATTCGGAATCGAGGCTGGAAGTCGCCTCGTCGAGAATCAGGATGCGAGGGTCGGCCAGAATTGCACGCGCGATCGACACCCGCTGCTTCTGGCCGCCGGAAAGCTTCACGCCGCGTTCGCCGACCACCGTGTCGTACTTTTTTTCGAACTGTTCGGCGAATTCGTCCACGCGCGCGATCCGGCATGCGGCCAACACGGCTTCTTCGGTGGCATCGGGCCGCGCAAACGCGACGTTTTCGCGGATGGTGCCGTCGAAGAGAAACGTCTCCTGCAAAACCACGCCGAGCTGTGTTCGATAGGTGCCGAGCCGCACTTTCGCGATATCGGCACCATCGACCAGCACGCGACCTTCAGCCGGTTGGTAAAAGCCGGCGATCAACCCAATGATGGTCGATTTGCCCCCGCCTGAAGCTCCGACGAATGCGGTCACTGTGCCCGGCTCGGCCTTGAACCCCACGTCATGCAGCACCGGTTTGCCCGGCTCGTAACTGAAATTCACTTGCTCGAATTGTACGCGGCCATCGATGCGGTCGAGCGATAGAGTTCGCCCGGGCGACTGGTCCTCGGGATTCTCGTTCAATACTTCGCGCGTGCGCTCCAGGCCCGCCAGGGCCTCGGTGATCTGTGGTCCGATGGTGGCAATTTGAGCCACGGGAGAGACTAGCATCGCCAGCAAGGCCAGGAACTCCGTCAGGTCGCCGAGCGTTATCTTGACGGAAAGAATCAGGTGTGCCCCGAGGAACAGCATCAACGCGGTGATCATTCCGAGGGCGGCTGTGGCGCCGGCACCCATCAACGACGTCGCGGTGAGGGTATCCAGGACGTTATCCAGCAAGCCCTGCACGCCCCGTTTAAAAATCTTTTCTTCGCGCTCTTCCGCGTGATAGCCCTTCACCACGCGGACTCCGCCCAACGACTCCGTGAGCCGTCCCGTCACTTCGGCATTCAATTTCGGGCGAGCCCGGAAGAGCGGCCTGATTCGCTTCAGGCCGCGGCTGAGCGCGAAGGCAAATATCAGCAGCGTAACCACGGCGGCGCAGGTGAGCAGGACGCTGATCCGCAGCAAAAGCGCGAGCACGAAGACCGCAGTCAGGATCCCACCCAGGAAATTGATCAGCCCTGTGCCGATCAGATTCCGCACGCCTTCCACGTCGCTCATGATGCGCGAGACCAGGACGCCGGTCTTGTTTACGTCGTAGTAAGACACGGGCAACCGGCCGACGTGCGCTTGCACCTTGACGCGCAATTCCGTAATCATCCGCTGGGCGGACTTGGAGAGCAGTTGCGTCAACGAATAGGAAGTCACACCCTGCAGCAGCGTCGCGCCGATCACCGCTACGACGAGCGGCGTCAGGAGCGCGGCCTGATGTTTCAGGATCACGTGATCCACGAAAGGTTTCATGGAATAAGGCAGGACGAGGCCCACCAGCCGGTTGACCACCATTAGAAAAAGGCCCAGCACCAGTACCGCGCGGCGCGGCTTGAGCAGTTCCCACACATCGGGCAGGAGCTTCCAAACCAGCTTCGTCGAAGCAGGATGTTGTTGGCGAGATGCGCCGCCTGGTTTTCCCGTGCGGCCGATTCCGGGTAGACCGCCGAGCGATTGGGCTGTCTTGAATCCTGGCATTTTTCGTTTTTATGGCTAACTGGCGAGCAGCGTTCATTATAGAGGAAACTCTCAGCCCCAGCTAACCGCGGCACCGCAACGGAAATAGTCCGATTGCAACAATTCCTAAGTGAACTCTAATCCGTACCGATTTTGGGCGGCTCGTTTTGGTTCTCGTCATGCTCGAATTCCATGCAAGACAGAGCGTGGCCGCTCATTCACGTCTGCGGAGGCAACTTCGTGGTTCCCAGCCGAACGTCGGGTCGCAACCGACCCGTCTTCATTCAGGCTATGTGGCGCACAGCTAGCACGTACGTCTGGCGAAAGTTTCGCGCCCAGCCCGGATACCGCTGCTATTACGAGCCGCTCCACGAGATGCTTGTCAAACCTCGCGAGCGGGTTCTCTCGGTCGGTGACGAGCGCCGCACCTCCAGCCTCCGTCATCCTGCGATCGACCGCCCATACTTCGCGGAGTTCCCGTTTGCATGCGAAGGTGGCGCGAAGTTCTTCCAAAAGCCGCTGAGCTACGAGCGCTACTGTTTGCGCGAAGGGGACAAAGACAACGCCCTCCATCGTTACATTAGCAACTTAATCGCTCACGCGTCACGCCACAAACAGCGGGCGGTGCTTCAGTTCAATCGAGGACTGCTTCGTGCAGGATGGCTCACCCGCAAATTTTCGCCGGTGAACATTCTGGTCCTCCGCAAGCCTGCCAATGTGTGGAAATCGTTTCTCTCGTTCTCCGACGGTTCTTTCACGGGCGCGTTATGCATCGTCTTGGGCCAAAACAAAGCCAAATGGCCTTTGAACGTTCTACCTGATTGGCTCGATCTCCCGTGCCGCATGGGCGCCACTGTCGAAGACGACTACGTCGCCTATAGTTCCATTTCCGGAGAACTCGCGTCCCGCATGTATCCCTCTTTTTTCGATTTTTACCTGGCCGCCATTCTCCATTCCGCGCGCTACGCGGATTGCATATTGGATGTCGACGAAATCTCGGTTAATCCGTCCGCAAGGGCGGCGGCGCAACGACGACTCCGCGAGTTTGGGATCGAGGTGGATTTCTCCGATTGTTCCGTGCCGTCCTATGCTTTGGAAACCGCTCAGGAGCGTGAGTGGCTCGCCTACGAAGACTTCGCGCGGCGGTTCCTTCGAGCGCTCCTTCCAGTGGATCTGCTGCTGCCCAGGAGAGCGTTCAACTCGCACCGCTCGATGCTTGGCAGCTATTTCCGCGAACTCCTCGGCGAGGTTGTCTCCGAAGCGCGTTCCAGATTAACTATTTTTCCGCAGTGCGCCGCCGCTAAACACGCTGAGGGCTTGCAGTTGTTCCAGACATCGCGCAAGGAGGAGTCAGCGACGGCATTCGGCGATGCATTAGCGAGCGAGCAGACCAGCGAGCGCTGGAACGATTGGTCCACAGCGCAGGCTGCCTGCTCGCGGCTCGTCGTCGCTGAGCTGGGTTATCGCCAAGCCCTCAAACTTGATCGCTGGAATAGCGAGGCAGCCGGAAATCTAGGCGCGCTATTGGCCTCTCTCGGACGAAATTCAGAGGCGTTGCCGCTTCTTGAGCAAGCCGAACGCGCCGCGGATCACGGTGCAACCTGTGAAATTGGCAGGCTGTTAGCCGGAGTCCGCGAATCTATCCGCGAAGCCGGGCTCGCAAAATCCCGTCGTACTTGATCGATCGTTGCCTGATCCCAACCGCAAATTCCGCTGCACGGTTATCGACTGTTTCCGCTTGATTCGCCGCTGCTGCTGGAAACAAAATGTGCCGTCGACCCTCGCTGCGATTGCGCCTGCGCGGCCAGCCCGCTCAACGCTGATATATTTTTATTTTCGTCGCCTGATTTGAGATAGTGAACCACCAAAGACACTCTGCGATTCGAAGGATCGAGCGGATTCGCCTTATCAAGTGGTTGCTGATCGGCGAAACCGCGAACCTCGGTAACCTGATCTCCTCCGATGCCGTTCCGCTGCAATAGTCGCCGCGCCGAGTTCGCTCGGTCCGCAGATAGCTCCCAGTTGCCGTAATTGCTCCCTTTGAGGTAAGGCTTGGCGTCCGTATGTCCCTCCACGGAAATTTTGTTCGGCAACTTTCTAAGTTCCTCGGCCAGAGTCGATAGCAAATCCTGTCCATTCAGGTTCAGCTGCGAGCTGCCGCTTTCGAAAAAGGTTCCTTTGGCGCCTTCGATCAAATCGATCCGCAAACCATCCGGAGTCACCGTCATGAGTATGTGGTGCTTCAGCTTGTCGAAATTTGGCATTTGACGGATCGCTTTCTGCAGCTCCTTTTTCAGCGTATTCATATTCTCCTTGGGCAAAATCGTTGCGCCGCCCCCGTTGGCCACAATGCTTTTTCCGGCCTTGTCCGCGGTTCCGCGCGGGTCGCGAAAGTACCCGCCCACTGCGTTTTGGATTGCCTTACTCGTGTTCATCAGCCACAGCACGATGAATAGCGCCATCAACGCTGTTACGAAATCTGCATACGCGACCTTCCACGCGCCGCCATGATGGCCGCCGTGCCCATTTCTCTTTTTGATCACGATAACCGGAGGTCGCGAATCCACCAAAAATGTCCTCGCTTTTTTACGCTGCGGCAGCCGCCGCCGGTGCAGCCTGCTTTTCCTTCAGAAATTTCTCTGTTTCCTGGAACGTCGGCCGCAAGTGCGATGGAATCGCCCGCCGCCCGAATTCAATCGCCAAGGTCGGGGCGGACCCTTTCATGAATGCGATGATCATCACTCGCAACACCTGGTAATAAGCGTGCTGCGCGTCAGCCGCCTTTGCCAAGTTGGACGAAAGCGGCCCAACGAGCCCATAACACAACAAAATTCCCAGAAATGTTCCCACCAGTGCCGCCGCCACTTTTTTCCCGATCTCTTCGGGAGGCCCTCCCAGCGCCCCCATCGTAATCACCACTCCCAACACTGCCGCCACAATGCCCAATCCCGGCAGAGAATCGGCTACCGTTGAAAGGGCCGCCACTGGTTCTGACGCGCCGTGATGGTGCACTTCCATGTCCATCTCGATCATCTGGTCGGCGTCGAAAGGCTCCACGCTTCCGCTTGAGGCCATGCGAATCGAGTCGCATACGAATGCCAGCGCGTGATGGTCTTTCAAAAAGCTCGGATATTTGGAGAAGATCTGGCTTTGTTCGGGGTTGTCGCTGTCCGTCTCGAGCGCCATCATTCCATCTCGCCGGGCGCGGCCGAAAAGCTCGTACATCATCTTCATTGACTCCAAATATCGCTGCTTCGAGTACGGCGAATTGCCGAATGCGGTCCCGAACCCGCCCGAGATTTGTTTCAATATGTGTATTGGGTTCGCTATAAGCAACGTACCTAGAGCGGCTCCGCCGATGATGATCAACTCCGCGGGCTGCAGCAGTACGGCGATATTCCCGTGCTCCATCAGATAGCCCGTCAGAATGGCTGCAAACACCACCACGATGCCGACGATCGTAAACATCCTTGCCTTATTCCCCCTCGCTCGCTAGTTCGTGTTCTCTGCTTAGATCCAAAGTCGTCGCGCGATTGCCGCCCGCGTCAATGCTTTGCTCCAGCGCTCTAGTGGCTCGCGCGGTTTGCAGACTCTCCAGAATGGAACGATAGACGCGCGGATCTTCGAGTTCACACACCTCGGAAGCCTCTTCCTGCTCATCGGACGAAATGGAATGGAGGTTTAGTTTCCAGGCCAGGGGTATCTGCGAAGTTGCCAAAAATACAAATTAAGAAAATCGGGGAAATCTAGAACGCGCCGTTTGGGAGGTGAAACACGAGGCTGATTTCCACTTGAGTCTCAATTGCTTTGCCGTCCAGCAGCGTCGGCGCGTATCGCCACTGTTGCACGGCGTTCAACGCCGCACGAATCAGTAGTTTTGGCCCGCCGATCACCCGCACGTCGCGAACGACGCCGTCCGCCCCGACCGTCGCTTGCAAAGTGACCGTCCCCGAAGCGCCCTGCTGCTTGGCAACCTCCGGGTATTCCGGTTCCACTCTATGAATCAGCGCGCCCCTCTTCAGCACGCCCGTCATATTTTGCGGCACGGGCAACGCCACGGGCTCTGCCGGCTCTATGCCAGACCCAACTGGAGCCAGATACTGCCCAGCTTTGCTATCGTCCACTGGGGGTGGCGCGGTCTTTTGTGCGGCACTCGCATTGCTCGCCGCAATTGATCGCTGCGGCGGCGATAAAGTCCAAACCTGAAAATTCATTCCTGGCGTGGCATCGCTGTGCGCCGCACCCCCGGCCGGTCTGGTCTGCGGAATCACGGGGACAGGTCTTACTGGAGCGCCGAGCAAGGAGATCGTCCTATCCTGGCTGTTCGCGCTCACGATTTCGATGTTTTCCACCGGCGGAGGCGGTCGTTTGCCGCGCAAACTCGCAATCGGTTCCTCTGCGCTGTTCCTTGTCAGCAGCTTTTGGAATTGTTCGACCACAGGTCGGAACTTGCCCCGCCCAGCAGCCCATCCAGACGTCACGGACACCACCGCCAGCACGAGTAGTAGCAAGTATATTGGCGCCATGTTGCCAGGCTCGACCCGCAAAAACTTCGGTCGCGCTAAATCCGGCACCGACGTTGTCACCGGAGCGGGTGCTAGATGTTTCGCAGGTTCCTCGATTGCGCGCGTACTTGTTTCGGTGCTTGCGGTCGGCTGCGCTAACGCTGCGAGCGATTCCCTCGGTGCGCTTTCGGCCGGACCCGCGATGGAATTACTCAAGCCTTCGCCAGCATCATCGCTCTTATGGACCTGCGACGCGGAAGCAACAGTATTGGCCGGAACTGCTTCTGGCGCTTCCACTCCCGCCAAAGCACCACCGTCTACTCTTGCGTTGCTATTTTCCGGTTTCGACTTCTCCGCCAGGTGTTGCTCGGCTGGCGCCGAGTCATTCGCAGCTTCATGCTCGGACTCCGCCGCTTCCTTTGAAAGCCACTCTCGGATGCGGTCGCGATCAACGTCCAGCAATTCTTCAAACTGCAATCCCGCCACTTTTCCTGAATCCTGCTTCCAAACCACTCGTGCACGCGTTTCCAGCCATTCGTTCGTTTCCGGCAGCTTCAGGCGCATTCGCGGCAACACGTCTTCCGTCAGTCCCACCACTGCGTGGACCGACATGCCGCCTTCACTGGCATCTAGAACGATGCCGCCGTTTTCGCGGTCCAGCTCTGCGTATATCAGCGAGCGAATACTCCGGCGCGCGTGCCTGCGCCGGTCGCTAGGCGGACCTGAGCCGGGCGCAAACTCCATGACCTCAGACATAAAATAGTGTTCTCGTCGATCGCCGCGAACGTGCAACTTACCCGTTAAGTGTGGGGATTATATTCCGTCATGCCAGCCTCTGCAACAAGAGCCGAGGCCTGTTCGCATGGGGCACGGCCGACTGCGAGAAGTTCGCCCTACCTCAGATGTGGGGTTGCGGAAGGCAGAGAAACAGCCAGATTGATCGGTAGCTCGATCTCGTACCGCGAGCTTTGATCGAAGATAACAAAGCCTTGCAACCCGGCGGCTTCGCGCGTCACGAATTCCCGTAATTTCTGATCCGCCGCGTCGTCCTGCTTCGCCGGCCAACCGAAGGATTCTGTCATTTCCATGGTGATTCGCGTTCGATCGTTGGTGGGGACGAACGCCGCGGATACCAGGCGCGCATCCGTATCGGAGCTTAAGCTGCGGTCAGCCTCAAGCCGTCGCATCACCACGGCGCCTGGCCCCGGCGTCAGTTGATAGTCTCGATCGGTTCGGTTCTCGAGGTCGTAAATGAAGTCCACCGCTGCGTGTGTCGCATCTAGCTCACGAACCTTCACGCCCGTAAATGCGCCTGTAATTGCCTGCGTGTTCCACGGCGTCGGGCCGTCGACCGACTGCACCACTCGCGGCGCCCGCCAAAAGTATGCTGCGGCGAAAAACAGCAGCGCACAAGCCAGAATCCCTATAGTAATGGTCGATTTCACGTGCCCTTGATAACCTTGATCACCCAGTTGATCGTCCAATGCGTGTCCGAATGTACCACAATCGAGAATGTTATCGCTTCATGCTCAAGAATCTCCGTCATATCTCAAGGACAGGAATCGCCAAACCGAGTCCGCTGTTATAATCGTTCCATATGAGCGAGAAAATCCGAAAAGACGACGCCGAATGGAAGAAGTCGCTGTCCGACCAGCAGTTCTACGTCACGCGCCACAAAGGAACTGAACCGCCCTTCACCGGCGAGTATGAGAATACCGAGGATCCCGGAATTTATGTTTGCGTCTGCTGCGGCCAGCCGCTGTTTTCTTCCGACGCGAAGTACCATTCTGGTTCCGGCTGGCCCAGCTTTTGGCAGCCCATCACCGCTGAGAACGTCGAGACGAATCGCGACTCCGCGCATGGAATGGCGCGCGTGGAAGTGATGTGCAGTCGCTGTGAGGCTCACCTCGGACATGTTTTCGAGGATGGTCCGCGTCCGACCGGCCTGCGCTTCTGCATCAACTCCGCCGCCTTGCGCCTCAATCCGAAAAAAGACGACGCCAAGCCCTAGAATGTGCTCGGTCCGAGGAATATCAGCTGCGGATGTTGGTTGCCTGAGTCCGCGGATATCGCTCGAATCGCTCCCGGCGAAACCACGTAGAAAATCCAGTTGGTCGGAATTCCGGTCAGTGACGAGCTAACCGTGATCGTACCGCGCCCGTTCGTATCAATTGCCGAAATGCCCGCAGTCAAAGCCTGATCCAGGGTCTGCGATGCGCCGGATGCGTCCGCCTCGTCCGCAACGCCGGCAAGCGTGCCAGATCCGTCCGCTACCGCGACTCCGGACAGATTATTCACACCCGCTTCGGCAATGAACGGCGAACTGATCGCATACGCTCCAGACACGGAGGAACTGCTGAACGGTGGCGGAGAGGTCTGCATCTCAACGAGACCCGTAGCTACCGTGGCATCGCTACCCATCGCGAACCCCTCGCCCGGTCCCACCAGATAAGCGACCGTGAAGGGTGGTGTAACGGCGGTTGCCGGAGGCGCCGGTTGCACCCAGCTAAACGCCACGCGCCCATTGTTTGCATTTACGGTACAGGTTTCCGGAAGCGATACGGACGCGACGGCGCCCCCGTCATTTTGATCCCACGAAAGTACGTTCTGCGTGCTCCCGTCGCACACCGTCGAACTCAGCAGTCCAGCGGACACGATCGCATTTCCGCTGCTATCCACCCCGGAGGTCGTGGCCACCGACGCTCCCGAAAGCGAGTTCGATCCAAACGTTGTGCTGGGCGGTTGCAAAATCATCTCGCCGCTCAGCCGGTAGAGCGTCGGCGCGTTTGCCGCATTTGTGTTGCTATCCGTTTCGATGAAATAGATGTCGGATTGCGAGACGAATACAAACTCGAATTGCAGCGTCTGCTGCGGATTTTCCAGCGTCATCTCCGCCGCGCCGATCGTGGATCCGGGGAAAGTAAATTCACCTGAAAGCAACTCCGCGCCGTGATACGCGCCCGCGTCGTTGAAGTCGCAGGTCCCCGGCGTCAGCACAGATGTCCCGTCGGCATGGACGAACCCCGCCATCGCGTCCGGCTTATTGCTCAGGTCTTGCCCGGTGAATTCGAAGGAGTAATTCCCGCTAAAGCTCGCTGCCGAAAACGCTCCGCCAACAACCGGCTTCATTACGCCTGCGCCGTGTGTTGCGAAGGCATCAGGGTTCGTCGGAGGCGAGGGCGTCGTCGGGTAATCGTGGTCCTGTATGAACTGAACGCTTCCATCCGATTGCAAGGCCAACGCGTATTCGGCCGTCACCGATTGCTGGCCAATCGTGGTTATCAGTTCCATCACGCCACGGCCGTCTCCGCTCGCGCCGTTCGCAGTGCCTGTCGTATTTGAGTCGATGGTGTATGTCCCGGTGATGCTTGCTGCCGGCGCCACGCCCGATACGCGGTTGATTACCTCGGAGCCGGTGAGATTCCCATTTCCGTCAGACGTTAACGTCCCGATCATCGCCACCGATCCGTCCTTGTCGAATCCGCGGAAAATGAACGAGTACGATCCCTGGAGCAGAAAATTGTTGTCCTGTCCGCCCACAATCGTGATGCTGTATTGGGCCGTCTTCGTTTGTGTCGCAGGTGCGATTTCGGAGTCGGTCACTTGCACCGTGAACGTATACGTGCCGATCACCATGGGATCGCCGGAAATCACTCCGTTCCCACCTTGGTTCGCCGTCAGTATCAGTCCTGGGGGTAGCTGTCCCTGGATCACGCTCCATTTAAATGGTTGCACTCCGCCTGTTGCTTGTATTGTCGCGCTGTACCCGGTGGCCGTGGTGCCGCCCGCCAAAGGACCAGCGGACGTGACGATCGAAAGCAGCCCCGGTTGCTGGACCGTAATCGAGTACGCCTGCGTCTGCGTTTGGTTGTGATATCCGCCGGGAGCTGCTGGCGGAGGGTTGTTCGGCAGTATCGAGGAGTCAGTCACCGTCACCGAAAAGCAGTACTTTCCAGCAACAGCTGGAGTGCAGGAAGATCCAGTAAGCGCCGCCGCCGTCGGTACCCCGGTGATTTGGCCGTTTGTCGCGTTCAGTGCTAGCCCCGGCGGAAAGCTGCTTGCCGCCGGAGGCGACACCGACCACGTAAGCGGCGTCACTCCTCCGCTAGCGTTTATCGTCTGCACGTATTGCGCGTTCAGGCTGGCGGCTTTCAGCGAAGGCGTGGTGATCGAAAGCGCTGGCGCCTGTGCGATGTTCAGCGAGTATTGCTGCGTCACTGGTGCCGCGCCGCCGCTATCGGTAAGCTGCACGGTGAACGTCACCGCCGTCGGGTCCGTCCCGCCGTTGCAGGGTTTCCCTGCAACCGCAGTCGAAGTACTCGCTGTTTGGGCTACGGTTAGGCTGAGGCACACGGACGACGAAAGCGACGCCGGATTGCTGCTCGTGATCGCGAACGTGTACGGTTCCACCCCGCCCGTCACGTCGATCTGCTCATTGTAGGCCTGCCCGTTCGAAGCGCCCGGCAATCCGCATGTTGCAATCACACCGGTCGGGATAGGAGGGTTGCACGCAGTCGTCGTGAACGTAGGCAGGGGTTCTACCGTGATGGTCGTCGTTTGCGTGACGGACGTCTGCGCCGCCGACGTTGCCGTCAGGGTCACGCTCAGGGCAGCGGAGGACGGCAGCGGCGCAGGGGGTGGCACATAGGAGACTGAAAGCGCTTGCGGACTCGACAGCGTTCCGCACCCATTTCCTGAGCAATCCGACCCAGTCAGCTTCCATGTTACGCCTGCGTTCGTCGTGTCGTCGCCGAGGGCGGCAGTGAAATTCAGCGGCGCAGACGCTCCCACATCCACTGACACACCAGTCGCAGGCGGAATAATCTCTATAGAAATCGCGTTTGCGGCTCCGCCGTGGCATCCGCTTAGCAATGCCACGCTCAGGCATGCCAACCCCAAGGCCGCCGTCAGCCCCAACCGCCTCACGCGGCCACCGCAGTTTGCATCATCTTTGCTCCATGGTGCGGAAAAACTCGGAAATAACTTCATTCGGGCGCGCTGCTCCGCCAACTTTCTGGCGATTCCTGCTTCGCTCACATACACGCTTAGCTGTGTCCTGGATACGCCGCTCTGAGATTCGCGGTGCGATCAGTCAAACCTGTTGAATAACAAAACCGCCGGGGTGTGTCAACGCACATCTCCGCCCGCCAGCCCCGCCCGAGTTTGAATATCGATTCGTGCGCCCTGCAGTCTCAACTTCGGAATAGCCGAGCGGCCCGCAAAATCAGCCATCGGATGCGCGCCGCCTCGCGCTCGTTGCCTGAGGCTTATCGCTCTGCCTGTTAGTGTAGCTGGAAACTACGCAGGAGTGCGCCGGCATTCGCTGAGGCACGATTTCAAGTCCCGAAACCCCGCAAAATCACCTCCGCCCTTCTCGGCAACGCCTTCGGCGCAGCCAGCATCCCACTCCAACGTATTCTGAATTCGGTAATACAATCTATGATTTTTCGTTTCGCGCAATTTTTGGTATAAGGGTTTGCTAACAAGGTGCGGGGTACGACAGTCTAACAGCGCTGGATGGTTTCGCTTTCCTCTCCTTATAACTTTATTGGAGGAGCGCATTGATTGAAGTTCAGGACGTCACCAAGTCCTACGGCACGACTACGGCCGTAGATCATGTCTCATTTACCGTAAATAAAGGCGAAATTCTGGGTTTTCTCGGTCCCAACGGCGCTGGAAAAACCACCACCATGCGCATTTTGACCGGCTATATGCCGGCCACTTCCGGAACCGCGCGCGTCAGTGGCTTCGACGTATTCAAGGACTCGCTCCAGGTCCGCCGCCACATTGGCTACCTTCCGGAAGCTCCACCCGTCTATCCTGATATGTCCGTCGGGTCGTATCTGGAATTCGTGCTGCGGATCAAAAATGTCCCGTCGGACAAGCATCCTGCGCTGATAACCAGTGCTCTGGCCAAAACCAATCTTGGCGACAAGCGGCACGAACTCATCAAGCGCCTCTCGCGTGGCTATAAGCAGCGGGTCGGCCTGGCCCAGGCTCTGGTGCATGATCCGGATGTCATTATTCTGGACGAGCCCACCGTCGGTCTCGACCCCAAGCAAATCATTGAAGTCCGCAACCTCATTAAGACGCTCGCCGGCAGCCACACCATCATTCTTTCCACGCATATTCTGCCCGAAGTCAGCATGACCTGCGACCGCGTGGTGATCATCAATAAAGGCAAAATCGCCGCCGTCGATACGCCGCAAAATCTCACGTCGCAGCTTCGTGAAGGCCAGCGCATTCACGTCGAGGTGCAGGCTCCCGAAAAGCAGCTCCAGGATTTGCTGTCTCACGTCCCCGGAGCCTCGCGCGTGCAAGTCGGCACATCTGGCTCGGATGGACACGTTTCCGCCACGGTCGAATCTGCCCAGGGGCAGGACGTGCGCAGCCAAATTGCTGCAAAAATCGTGGAGAAAGGCTGGCCGTTGTACGAGTTGCGCGGCCTCAGCCTGAGCCTCGAGGACATCTTCCTCCAGCTCACCACGGACGACGCCGCGCACGCGCAGCCGTCGAATTAGAACGTCTTCCGCGCGGCGAGCGCGGTTGGAAATGTGGTCCCGCGCGGGAAGTGGGGCCGTAAAAGGACGAATCGGAGGCTTTTTGAATGCGCAGTATTTACGCCATCTACCGCAAAGAGCTGGGCCACTACTTCGTCTCGCCCATCGCCTATGTCGTCGTAGGTCTATTTCTCGTCCTGTGCGGCGTCTTTTTCAATTTGTATTTGACCGATGCTATGCGCGCCGCGATGGAAGCGCAAATGCAAGGCGCGCAAATGGGCATGCCGTCAAATTTCGACGTCCCCAGCGAAGTAATCCGCGCATTCCTCGGCGTTCTCGCGCTTTTCCTTCTATTCTTCATGCCCATGGTCACCATGGGCGTTTATTCCGACGAGCGCCGCCGCGGCACCATGGAATTGCTCATGACGTCGCCGATCACCGAGACCCAAATCGTCCTCGGCAAATTCTTTGCCTCGCTCACTCTCTTTGTCGTAATGCTCTTGCCGACGTGCAGCTACATCTTGTTCATGTGGTTCAAGAGTGACCCAATGCCGCCCTTGCGCGTCGTTGGCGCAGGCTACCTTGGCCTTTTTCTATTTGGAGGTGCTCTCCTCGCGCTCGGCTCGTTTCTATCGTCGCTCACGGAGAACCCAATCATCGCCGCCGTACTCACCTTCGCGGCGTTCTTGCTCCTCTGGGCTCTGGATTTTGGCTCGAGCGGCGCTGCCGGCACTGTTGCGCAGGTGGTGCACTACCTGTCCGTGATCAACCATTATCAAGGCTTCACGCAAGGCGTTATAGACACGTCCGCCTTGGTTTACTACGTCAGTTTCATGGCTTTATTTGTTTTCCTTACCGTGCGCTCGGTAGATTCCATGCGCTGGAGACGAGCCTAGTCGGGTACGGAGTCGCAGGGGCATAGCAACCCGGGTCGCCCGGCGCGCCTAAGTTGCGCACTGGGGTGGAAAGGAGGCAGTCATAAGTACCAAGCGGAATCAATACCAAGTGGCGGAAACGCTGGCCAGCGTCGGCGTCGCCTGCCTCATCGCCGGATATCTGCGCTACTCCATTCAGGATACGCTGCTGTTGGCGTCGAAAATTCTTCTGATAGTCGGAGGAGTGCTGCTGCTCGCTGGAATCGTTCTCGGTTTCCGCGGCATTGTGAATTTCTTCTCCAAGCGCTCTTCACAGCTCGGCACCAACGCCGCCATTCTCATTCTCGCCGTGGTCGCCATCTTGGTGGTCGCGAACTATCTCGGCTTTCAATACCACAAGAGTTTCGACCTCACCGCCGATCAGCTCTACACTCTCGCGCCTCAGACGCAAAAAATCGTCCGACATCTTAAAGCAGATGTGAACATCGTCCGCTTTGCGAAGACCCCCAATCCGCAGCTTGATCAACTGCTCACCGAATACCGCAATCTGAGCGATCGCATAAAATTTCAGGAAGTCGACCCCGATCAGAAGCCCGATCTGGCCCGCCAATACGGCGCCACGCAAATGGGCGAGGTCGATATAGCGTACGGTCCTCGCACGCAGCATTTGGAGCCGCCCGCCGACGGCGGCTTCACGGAACAGGCCATCACGAGCGCTATTCTCAAAGTCACGACTGGCACGGTGAAGACCGTCTGCTTCGTCTCCGGCCACGGAGAAAAGGCCGTTGCCGATAGCGGGCCGCATGGGTATTCCGAAGCCGATGCCGGTTTGAAGCGTGAAAATTACGACATCAAAACGATCAACCTCGTGCAGTCCAACGGTGTTCCTTCCGATTGCGACGTTCTCGTCGTCGATGGTCCCACGGAGTCGTATTTCCCGCAGGAGACCGCGATGATTTCGAAGTATCTCGACGACGGCGGCAAGGCTCTTTTCGAACTCGATCCACTCACCGGAGAACACCAGCAGCCGGCCAACCTTGAAAGCCTCATGCAGGCTTGGAACATCAAGCTCGGCAACAATATCGCCATTGACGCTAGCGGCATGGGCCGCCTATTCGGCGCGGGTCCGGAAATCCCGCTCGTCGTCGATTATGGCGATAGCCCGATCACCAAGGGACTGCAGCGCACAATGACGTTTTTCCCGCTGGCTCAAACCGTTACCGCTGCCGATCAGTCCAAGCCCGATCCGCAAATCACCGAGTTGCTGAAGACCTCCGGCAGCAGCTTCACCACTCCGAAGCTCGCCCACGAAGTCAGCTTCGATCCGAAGACGGATACCCGGGGCCCCTTGTCTCTCGGAGTGGCCGCCACCAAGAAGGAAGGCGATAAAACGGCGCGGCTCGTCGTCATCGGCGATTCCGATTTCGCTTCCAATGAAGCCATCGGGCAGTCCAGCAACGGCGATCTTTTCTACAACGCTGTCGACTGGCTGGCCTCCGACCAAGATCTAATTTCTATTCGCCCGAAGACGGCTGCCAGTCGCAACGTGAATCTCACCGACAGCCAGGCCATGGCGCTTCGCTGGGCCGATATTTTCGCTTTGCCCGGCATAGTTCTTATCTTTGGTCTGGCGATCTGGTGGAAGCGGCGTTAGCAGAATTTTCAGGTATCGAATGCGATGATTAAGAAATCTACCCTGATCGTAGTTCTCTGCGCCATCATTGCCGCCGCCGGCGTCTATTACGCGCAGTGGCACAAATCGAAAAAGCCTGCAGCACCCGCCGATACCTCGAAGCCAGCGTTCTCCATCACCCCGTCGAATATCAACTCATTCTCCATTTCGCATCCTGAGCAAAAGGACCAACCCGCGATCGATTTCGAAAAGCAGAACGGCGCTTGGCGCATCATCCAGCCGATCGATACGCTCGCAGACCAGCCCACCGCCGAAGGTTTCGTCGATCAACTCGCTGAATCGCGGCCCACGGAAACCGAGTCCGTCACTCCCGACCGGCGCAAAGCCTTCGGTCTTGATCCGCCGGCGGCTTCCGTCCAATTTCGTTCCAATAGCGGCCAGAAGCACACGCTATTACTCGGAGACAAAGACTTCAGCGGCTCGGCTGTTTATGCCGTTGTGGACAATCAGCCAAAAGTTTTGCTCATGCCCATTTCGTTGCTTACCACCGCCGATAAGCCGCTCAATGCTTTGCGTGATATGAACGTCCTCCACCTCGATAGCGTCGACGTATCTTCTTTCGCCTTGAAGAATCCCTCGGGCGATCTAGCCGTCAGCCGCAATCCAAAAGATTCCACGCAGTGGGATTTCACCAAGCCTGAGAAAGTTCCGGCCGATCCGGACATCGTCGATTCCATGCTCGACGCCATCTCCAACGCGCGCATCAGCGACATCGTCAGCGAAAAGTCGGAAAATCTCGCCCGCTACGGTCTCGCCAGCCCCGCCGTTACCTTGAGCGTTGTGAAAAACGATGGAGATAAATCCACTCTGGCTCTCGGCAAGAAAATCGGCCAGGCATACTACGCCCGCGATCTCTCCCGTCCCATCATCTTCAAAGTGAATCAGGATCTGTACTCGAAGATCACCGATAGCTTCAGTCAGATGCGTGACAAAAGCGTGGTGCACCTCGACGAATCCTCGCTCGATCGCATCCAATTGCAAGATTCGAACGGCACCATCGAGATCAGCCGGCAGGGAACTGATGGCGCGTGGAAAATTGTCGCTCCAGCCGCGGATAAGGGGAAATCGGCTTCCAGTTGGAAAATTCTCAATCCCTTCACGAGCTTGCGCGCCGACGAAGTGATCGACCATCCATCCGCTGCTCAAATGACCGCGATGAAAAACCCGGCCATCACGGCCACATTCACGAAGAGCGATGGCCAGCAGGTCACCGTGCGGCTTTCAAAGCCCTCCGGCGATATAGCCTACGCGCAGTCCAGCGCGAGTCCGGAATTCTTCAAGATCAAAAAGCAAACCGTTGATGATCTGAATCTCAAGCCAGAGGACGTTTCGTTCTGACGTGCCCTCGGCCTTGCGTGAATCACAGGATTTTGCGGAGTGGCGCGTTCACGCGCGGAAGAAGAACCCAATAGCTCGTGCAGGATTCAGGCCCCGAAATTCCCTGACAACGTCTTCCCACAAGCCGATCAGCCGCCGATGACGCGAGTGTGCCCTATGCACTGGGCCAAGCCGCCAGCAGTAGCACCTTGCCCGAGGTGGGTATTACGTGGATGTAATAGGTTAGGTCTGCGCTCTGCACTTCGTAAAAGCCCGCCCGCCTCGGGTCAGGAGTGATATTCGCGCTCTCCGATAGGCGTTCGCGCAGTTCCTCAACCATTTCCGCTGGATGGCCCAGCAGATCTTCAATTTCGTATTCTCCGCAGGTTTGCGTGCGCATTGCGTTTCCTCTCATTCTTGATACGTGCGCTTCGCTTGAAAAGTTTCATGCTCCGCGGTATCTTCTGTATGGGCCTAGTTACTTCCCCATGAACCCAGAATCCCTAATTAGCATTCCGGTTAAACGCAAGATTGCTACTTGCGCGCCCGGACCAAACTTGCGATAGTCGCTCGAATTGAGGATCATTCCAACGTGAAAAAGAAGAGGGCAGCAAGCTCCGGTTCCAGCAGGCTGCGTAAGGATGGTCGCCGCAAGCATCGCCATTGGCAGGTGACTGTCTACTATCACGATGGCGAAAAGTTTGCCCGCGTCTATATTGATCGCGAGCGCGCCGAGCGTTTCGCGGACCGTCAGAAAAAGTCGCCCGTCGTGAAGGCAACGCGAATTCTGGAAGTCGACTAGCAGCCTGCTCGTATCCCTTGCGTTTGCCGGTCAGTTCGGCTCGTCGTACGGGTGTCTGCTCGTGCGTTTGATTCCCGCGCGGGCCTTGTTCGCGGCTCGCTGGACGTGTTATAAATGGTCTTTCCTCACGTAGTCCTGCTCAATCGAGCGCGGGATTCGTATAGTGGTAGTACGCCACCTTGCCAAGGTGGAGGCGAGGGTTCGATTCCCTTATCCCGCTCCAACGCTTGAAAACAAACGGCGTGTTACCGTTTTTTCGTGTTTTGTGTTACCGCTCGCCGAGATTTCCCGCTCCTGAATTGCCTCGGCTTCCCCAAAATCCCGTATTAGGACTTGGGGGAAGATCATGGCACGCAGACCCAGCATAGTGATCAGGGCGAAGGTGGACGGGAAACACCGTTTCTTCGCCCCCGCGTGGAATAAAAACGGCGCCCTCAAGCCGGGCTACGCGAAGCGGCACCAAGGGCCGTTCGGGGAATACAGCTACTACATCAGGTGGACGGAGAACGGGCGGCGCAGGATGGAATGCGTCGGCTCCGATGCCGCCACGGCGGTGATGATCGCGAAGCAGCGCCAGAGCATCGCTGCGACGAAGCAGGCGGATGCGGAGGCGAACCCCGGAGAACGGTGCACCGTGCGGGGCGCGCTGGGCAACTGGCTGGACTGGGCGAAAGCGCACAAGTCGAAGGGCACACACGACGCCTACAAGTGCAGCGCGGAACTGTTCCTCGAATTTTGCGCCACGGACGGCATCGTGTACCTCGACCAGATCACCGAGGGGCGATTGCTTGACTACAAGCTGTCGCTGGAGCGGAAGGGCTACGCCGAACCCACCCGCTGGAAGCTCCTCAACCAGATCCACGGTGGGCTGCGCCGGGCGAAGTTCCACGTCTGGCTCGACCGCGACGACATGCCCCACAAGGATTCCGGTGCCCGCTATGCCGAGTGGACGCTGGAGCACACCAAGGCGATGCTGGAGAGCGGCTGCACCGAGCCGGGGGATTGGGAGTTCGTCGCGTTGATCGCCATGGCGGGCGTCAGGCGGAATGAGATCGTCCATTGCGAGCGCGGCGATTTCGATTTCCGAACCAACGAAGTCACGGTCAGGGACAAACCGCGCTACAACCACAAAGTCAAAGACCGACAGGAACGTACAATCGGCATCGACGCGGCGCTTGCCAGCCGGATCAAGAAGTACATCGACGGGCTTCCCGAGAAGCAGTCGCTCCTGTTCCCGGCGGCCCGTGGCGGCGTCGAACGACATCTTGAAAAGCGCACCAAGCGCATCGCCAAGGCGGCTGGCGTCCCGATCCCCAAAAAACCGAACCACGCGTTCCGCGTTTCGTATGCCACTCGGCTCAACCGGAATGGCACGGACATCGAGACCGTGCGCAGGCTGCTCGGGCACTACGATATCAAGACCACGCAAATCTATTTGCGCTCGCTCGAAAACCAAGACCCCCGCTTGCAAGCGCAGGTCAAGGCGGCAACAGCGGAACTGGGGATAAAGGAATAACTATGGGCGCAATCATCAAGGCCGCGGAGGTGGCTGCACGCTACCTCCTCAGCCTCAAGACGGTGTACCGATTGACCAAAAAGGGCATGCTCCCGGCGTATGCCGTCACGCCGGGGGACTACCGCTATGATGAGGACGAAGTCGAAAAGTGGTTCCGCAGCCGCCGTGTCAGGCGCTGAAATCCCCGTAAATTCCCCTGCCGTGCTCATTAGACGGCACGGGCGACGGCAGCAAGATCGAGTGAGAGAAAATCCAGCGCGTGCGGTGCCTCGAAGCCGATTGAAGGGCATCTCGCCGCCAGCCGCAGCATCCTCGCCGGGTCAGAATCCCCTCCGCACATTGGTGGATCGCCGCTCGCGCAGCGCCTTGGCGCGTTGCCCGTCCTCCCTTCGCGATTGGCACTCGTCGCATCATTCGCCTTTGCGTGGAGGGTTGTCGCATTTGGGATCGACACAGGTCGCCTTCAGGGGCGTTTCGTGCTCGGGACCGAGCCGACTTTCGGCGGCGATGTCGGGCGATGCGGCTTGCCTATCGGTCGCGGCAAGGGAGGGTTGTTGTTCCCGACCGCCAATGGCAATCCGAAGCTCGACTTCCTCGCGAGAACGGTGAAATCCTGCAAACCGCGGTACTACATGCGCTACTCCGAGACGCAAAGCCGCTTGCTGAACAAGCTTTCCAGTTGCGCGGGGGGAGCGCACCATTTCCTCTTTCATTGCCCTGAGGGCGGGGGCCGACGTCCACAGCCGGTGGCCCCAAACTTTTCAACTATTTTTCATCCCGTCCAGAATCAGCTACTTAGCGACCGTCCGATTCTATTGAAAATCCGGAACGCCGATGTATACTGGATAGGTAATCAAGATCAGAAGCATCCGTTGGCTCATCCGCACGGCGACAGGGTGATTCAGACCCCGGCCAAGTAGCAGCACACGACGGAATGCTTAACCTCCCGAAGGACACGCGGGGCGAATCGGGCACGGGGAGTTCTACGTGCCCGAAAAATCCGCAGTCAGTTTTTCTAATCTCAGCAAGCCAATCCTATTATGCAAGCGAAGCGAACTCGTAACGTTCGCGTATGACGGCGGCAAGGCGATGCTCGCGCCGGAGATCATGCGTCGTATTGCGCCGAGGGGCAGGAAATTCGTGGATGTCTGCGCCGGTCGGGGCAACATCACGTTCCGCGCGATCCATGACGGACTCGAATATCAAGATTGGTTGGTCAACGACGTCGCCACCGGGCGCTTTTTTCGCGCGATCAGGGACCGCGGTGCCGAGTTCCGAGCCACGGAAGCGGCGAGTCTCGACTTCCCCGAGTGCGAACGCCTTGTCTTGCGGGGTGATCCTCAGGCCCTCCTCATGGAGCCTTTCGCCTGTTACAACGGCGGCACGTTCGGCACGAATGGACACCGCGACGGAACACGGGGCGGACGCCGGACGCCACTGAGCCATACTAAAAATATCCGGCTCGCCAATCGCGTCATGCTGGAAAACAAGATCAGGATCACAGACCTCGATTGGCGCGATTGCCTCGAAGCCGAA
Organism: Candidatus Acidiferrales bacterium; assembly: GCA_049591475.1. GTDB lineage: Bacteria > Acidobacteriota > Terriglobia > Acidiferrales > UBA7541 > Palsa-295. The sequence continues at coordinate 10,016 of JBAWEZ010000037.1, read as the reverse complement.
GAACTGACCGAGAACGATTTCGTGGTCTTCGATCCGCCATACATCGGACGCAATGTCGGGCCTTATGACCCGGAATCCATCTGCCCTGCGGAACTGATCGAGTACCTGCAGCAAGCACCGTTCGGTTGGCTGCTGTGCGAATACCACCAGCCGATCTATGTGGAAGCATTCGGCGAGCCGGTCTTCAAAAAAGATGTTCGGAACAAGGGGAAAGGAGAGGAATGCATCTGGACCAAAGCGGCTCGTGCCGTGACAACTGTCACGGTTCCCAAGCCGCTGCCCCCGGGCCGCAGCGAGACCTATTACAGCGGGCTCACCGATAGCGCCCTGCTACAGGAAATCAGGGACGCAATCGGCTCGGTGGACCTTTTCCGTGTTGGGATGCAGCGCGAGTTGCGAGAACGTATGCTACCGGCTCTATTGGAACTTAAAAAACGGACCTTTCGGAAACGTCCGAATTACTACGAGTCGCTGGCGCTCATCGGCTTGAATGGCGACAGGGTGCGCCAGTGGTTTTATCGTTCGCACTCAGCCGACGAGGCTATCGGGTTGATCGAGGAGCCGGACGGCGACCCGCCGCAGCTGCCCGGTCGCGATGGGAAGTCGCCAAGCGAGCTGCTACTGCAACATTGCGACCGCATGGCCGAGGCGGTCCTCAAAAACCAGATCGTCTACGCCAAGAAACTCGCGACGGAGTTCGTGCGCGTCCGCGACGAGCGGAGCCTCGATCCGGGCCGGGGCGCGGGCATCCGCATCGAGGACATCCGGTGAGCGCGAGCAGGAAGTTGATCCTCAGCCTGTGCGACGCGACGGGAAATTGGTCCCAACCCTACGCCGACGACCCGGATTACGAAGTCGTGTGCGTTGATCTCACGAATGGCCACGATGTCAGATTGCTTCGGCACCCGAGCCGCCCCGTCCACGGCGTAATCGCCGCGCCGCCCTGCACGCACTTTTCCCCCGCTGGTGCCCCGTCGTGGAGCCGGAAGGGGGACGAGGCCGTCCTCCAAGGTCTGTCGGTCGTAGACGCCTGCCTCCGAATAGCCGCAATCTTGCGCCCCATGTGGTGGGCACTGGAAAACCCTCCGGGCCGGCTTAAGGACTGGATCGGTCCCTGCGCGTGGACGTTCAATCCCTGCGACTTCGGCGGCTACCTTGTCTCCGGAGAAAAGTCGCTCCGGTGCCCGCTGCTCCCTGCGCAGGACGCCTATACGAAGCGCACGTGCATCTGGGGCGACGCGAAAAAGCCCGTGCCCAAGCCCGTGGCGGTTACGCTCCCGCCGCGGCCGGAAGGACACGGATTCCGGACTCCCTGCTTCTTCCGCCATGAGGAGCACCGCTCGATTACGCCGCTGGGATTCGCCCGCGCGTTTAAGGAGGCGAATCCATGAGTCCGTGCAGTAGCCATCGGCGGACAGTTCACCGTTGCCCGGCAACAAAGAAGAGCCAGTAAATCGCGACCCCCAGTATCAAATATGGAAGGAGAAACACAGTGAGCACCCCGCCGCTATTTTCACTTTTCTCCCCAAATTATTTTGCCCCACAACCCGGCCAGAATCAGCCACTTGGAAGAATTGACCATTTTTGGGCCTTAGCAAACTAGCCAATTTTCCGGGAGCGTCTGTATACTTGAGGGGTCGATACTTGATCTCTCGACGAGGAGGCAACACGAAATGCCCAGCAAGCGAATTGACCCAGCAGTCAGGGCGATCATTCTGCAATACGCCCTCGCATTCCCCGATGAAACCTACAAAATCGTCGCCGAGGTCTGCGGCGTCTCACCGAACATGGTGTCCTACGTCATGATCGGGGCGGGCTTCCACCGCCATGCCCCCCGCAAGTCCTCGCGACGCCGCTGCCTGTCCGGCTGCGCCGTCCCCAGCCTGCCCTGCATCTACACCAGAATCCGCAACGCTCTTCGCCGTTTTGCAGCGAGCGTTTCGGTAACTGGCATCGATGTCGGGTAGGCGCAAGGTGACGGGCGCAAGCTGGCTCGCCCGTGCCTTTGCGCTGTACGTCCGGCGGGGCGTTGCCGAGACCGATTCGGCGGTGGCGGGAGACAATAATTTTAGGACATGTCGCTCGACGCCCTCGCTGGCAAGATCGAGGACTGCGATTTGACCGAGCAATACACGGAAGACGTGGAGTGCGGATGTATCTATTGGTTTCTCGACCTAGCCCCGGCGACGCTTCAACTCGCGATCAAGAGCCTCGTAGTGTTGAATCGCGTCAGCCTTCGCTTCGTAATCGCTCCCATAGGATTCGCAGTAGGCGGACCAACCCGCGCAGTCGGCGCGCCGATCAAGCTCGCCGTCGGTCAGTTTCCTGATTTGCCCACAGGCTGACAAAACATTTTTCAAATTAAAATCGGAAAATCCCAAAACGTCAGTATTTGACCTTCAGCGCACGCCTGAGTTCCAAAAAGCTCATGCGGGGGACGGTTCACAAGAGCCGCCCCCGAATATCTCGCACCCGAACTATTAGGTCGATTTATTCCGGCGACTACAAAAAAGCAAAGAGGCTCAGAATCTAGTGAAACAGAACAATGATGGGACCGCCGACGTGACATTCGCCGACGCGGACCTTCTCGACCAACCAACCGCAACACAAGCCCAAACTCAAACCCAAACCTCCAAGGCAGCGCCCGACGACGATTCCTCGGTGGACTTACTCGCCGACGCCGACGAACTAAAAGCCAAGCCGGGTCTCGCCAACATCGCCCCCAAGGAACAGAACCGCGCGGTCAGGTTCTTTCTGGTCAAGGGCACACCAGCATTCAGCAAGCCGACTCACTTCATCGCCGGTGCCGGTCCCAACTCCCGTGGCATGACGTATGTTTGCCCGGGGGACGATTGCTGCGAGTGTCAGAAGGGCGGCGACCACGGCTCGCGCCGCAAGATCGTCGCTATAGCAGTCAAATACCTCGACACGCAAGCGGACGGCAAGTTCCCCGCTGGCATCACGGTCCCGCAACTCAGTGTCGGCTTCCTTAACCTGTCACCCACTGCCTACACGGAGTTGAGCACTTGCCCGAGCGAGGGCGAGACGCTCTACGACTGCGATTTCCGGATGCTCAAAAAGAGCAACGGAATCGGCTACGTCTTCGGTCGCATGTCAAGCCCGCCCGCTTACAAGAAGGCAAAGCTGGAAGCGGCGGTAACGGAACTCATCCAGCCTTACCTCGATGGCACCGTGCTCAAGAACCGCTTGGGCAAACGGGTCACCGCCGCCGAATTGAGGCTGGCGGTCTCGGGCGGGGAAACGTCCGAGGAAACGAAGGCGATGAGCGACAAGATGCTCAACGCCTTGAATTCGCTCGACTAACAACTCACTGGGGAGCCGCAGGGCTCCCCGATTTTTTCTCAGAGGCAGCCGCCACCGGCCGTGCGGGCTTGGGCGGGGCCGGGCCTTATACGGCTCGGCGATATTAAAGCCATTCGGCTTTGGAGCGGGCGGGATCTGGCGGATTTTCCTCAGATGGGCCTCGCGCTTCAGGTGCTCGCAATCCTCGATCTCGCATTGGCAGGTTTCGCAAAATTCCAGTGTCATAAACCACCTCTCGTCCAAGAGGCCCATAGCGGACAAATTTCTAAACATTGGCGATCAACAACAAATTTTTTCCCGAACGCTAATGAAAAATGTCTGAACTATGAAATGCGTTTGCAGGAGGCCTTATGGCAAAAGCCAACATACAGGAAGTCAAGCGCCTGCTGGAGGCGGGCTTCACCTTCAGGCTCGTCGCGCTGGAAACGAGCTGGACGAAAGGCGAACTCAGCACGCTTTGCAAGGCGTGGAGCCTCAAGCGACCTCGCGGGCGGCGTCCTCGGACGGAGAAGCAGTAATGGACTACAAGCTCATTGGAAAACTGGCTCGGTTGGGCGTCGATTTTGCGCCGACCGCGGCGGGCATGACCCGCTCGACAGCAACCGGATGGCAGAAAATCGCCACCAACGACATGGGAACAATCAAGGGATGGCTGAATGCCGACGGGTATAAGAGCCTCGTAGCCGTGGCGAAGCGAGGCCGGGCGTTCATGCTCGACATCGACTCGCCGGACGCTTGCATCGCGTTGGGATGGAATCCCGAATGGACGACGGGCATGTTTGGAGTCAACACGCCGTCCGGCGGCCAGCACTTGTACGGATTGCAAAACGAGGCCTTCGCCGAATTGCCGTCCTACGTCGAAATAAAGGACGGCGCCAAGTTGGTGATGGAAATCAAGGTTGACCGCTGCTCCGTCGCCGCGCCCACGGCTGTGCGCCTGAGCCAACCCAAGAAAAAGGATGGCGCGTATGTCCCGTTTACGGAAGTGAACGTGCATCTCGCCAAAGGATTGCCCGCCGAGGCATGGGAGTGGGTCAGAGCGCATAGCGAGAAGCCCAAGACGCCGTTCAACGGCAGGATCGTCACGGACTGGAAATTCCGGCCGGAGTTCACCGTCGAGCAGTTTCTTGAGGACAACGACTGCACCCTGTACGCGCAGGGGGAACTCCAAGAAGGCACTTTCGCCGTCGTCTCGGAAGCCTGCCCGCTCTGCGGCCACGACCATAACGGCTCCACGGTCGCGGCAGGTGTCACCAAGTTTTTATTCAGCGGGACTTCGTACGGATTCACCTGCAAGGCGTGCGGAGTGGACACCCGCGACGAATACGAGGAAAAGATGGCAGAGCTTCACGCCGACTTCGACCCGTGGTCGCAATACTACATCTACGAGCATGACGATCCCAAGGTGCGGGCTCAGCAGGAAATCGAACTGCTCGAATCCATGGGCGTCGAGTCGGTGGATTCCGCTGACGAGCGCCCGCCGGAGTCAACGCCGGAACCGCGAGCCGAACCCAAAACGGTTCAACCAGAAACGCAGCCCAGAAAGACCGTGAGTCCAACAGCCGGATATTCCTACGGCCGCCACGACACTGGGAACGCCGAAAGGTTGGTGCGCAAATTCGGGTCTGCGATCCGCTTCATCCACGAGAAACAGGAATGGATGGTCTATTCGCCATCGGCGGGATGGCAGCAGGACGCGCAGGGCAAATTGATGAGGATGACCAAAGCGGTCGTGGACGAGTTGTTCGACGAGGCCCGGCAAATGCGGGGCGACGAGATTGACAAGAAGGCATTCCAACACGCTGCCACGAGCGCCAACGCCTACCGACGCCAAGCCATGATCGAATTGGCAGGCTATGAGAAAGCCATCCACACCAATATCGGTGATTGGGATTCCGACCCGTGGCTGCTCAATGTCAAGAACGGCGTCATCGAACTCAACACCCAAACTTTCCGCGCTCGCGCACCGGAAGACCTGCTCAGCAAGCAAGCGAATGTCAGTTACGACAAAGATGCGACTTGCCCCAACTGGCTCAAGGCGATGGAGAAATACGGCGACCACGATCCTACATGGGTCGAATGGGTGCAGCAGATGGCGGGCGTCAGCCTGACATCCTACCAAGGCTTGCAGAACGTGGTTTTCAACGGCGGGGGAGGGGAAAACGGCAAAGACGCTTTCATGGCGACGATACGCGGAGTGCTCGGAACATACGCCGCCGATGTGAAGTTCACGACATTCTGCGAGCGCAAGTTCGGCCACAGCGAAGCGCGGGACGACTTGGCTGCGTTAGCCGGAGCCGTGAGGTTTTTGTCGTCGGCGGAATCCAGCGACGGGCATACGCTGGACATGCAGGCGATCAAGCTCGTGACGGGCGGCGTCGAGTCAAAAGTGACGTGCCGGGAACTGTATGGCAAGCCGTTTAGCTACACGCCGCAGTTCCACCTCTGGTTTATGTCTAACTTCGAGCCCGTTATCAAGGACGGCGACTGGGGTACATGGCGGCGCGTTGTCAAGGTTCCATGGGATTGGGATTTTAAGACCGACCCGGAAAAAGACCCGGAGTTCGCCGAAAATATCCGCGGCGAATATCCCGGCATCCTGAACTGGGCGCTCGAAGGCTTGGGCAAGTTCTTGGCCAGCGACAAGAAGCTGCCCCACTGCGCACGCATCATGGACGCCACAGCGCAATACAAAACGGACATGGACATCATCGGGCGCTTCATCACGGAGAACGTGGAGTTCAAGATAGACCGCAGCGTGGGAGGCACCGCGATTTACCAGCGTTACGTCGGTTGGTGCAAGGGCAACGGGAACTATCCGCTCCAGTCGCGGCGATTCTACGCGGAGTTAAAGAAACGGATCGCCGGGCAGGCGACACCGGAGGATTGCGGGCACCACGGTTTCATGTATCACGGGATGTGGCTGCGCCCAGACGGACCTCAAATTGAGGATGAGCACACGCTTTGATGGGTTGGGGGGATTGGGGGGGATTGGGGAGGTTTGGGTGGTTTTTAACTAAAACCCTATACAACTTTTTCGTATAGGGTTTATACCAAAATGCTCCCCAACCTCCCCAATCCCCCCCCGATGGCCCGGGAGGAAGTGAGTAGCAGCACTGCACGGGACGGCTTTCAAGATTTTTCGAAGACTCTTCGTGAACAATTCCCGAACTTCCATCTCCCTCAAGTAGAAGCAGAAATCGTCCCTGCATCGCGGTATCAGCCGTCGAGAAGCTGCGAAATTATTGGAACAATCGCCGATTGCCGACCGCATCGGAACGGTGCTTCCGGAGGCCAGATGCACGCACGTCCAGAAATTCGGGAACGATTGATTGAGCTAAAAATGAAGCGGTGGTGCCACGCAGCGCGGTGGTATCCGCTGGATCGGCGATGTTCGCCAGCGAAGGCTCGAAAAAATTACTGGCGGCTCTGCGCCAAGTATCCCCACATTATGCAGCGCATCGGGCTCACCGAGCTGTCGGTGTACGAGTGACGAGGGCGTCGCGATGCACAGAACAGTGGACGTCGGAAAGGAGTGCCAGTTTTCCCGGCGCGGCGCCTCACGCTGGCCATCCTCGGTGACTGTTCTGGATCGAGGTTTGATCCGCCAAAAGTATGTGGCGTCTGGCAAGGCGCGGCTGGGATTCGCTGAAAGTGAGCAGCCGGGAAAAATCCCTTTTGGTGACGACGACCACGCAGGAAAAAACGAAGTGGCGGCCCAGCCTGAGAAAGAGATCGATGCCCGTTGACGATGACCAGTCGCGCGTCGGCCGGAAAGGCCTGGACGGAACAGCGAGTGAAAGTCGCTCCGTCGAAACGCAAGGCACAGCCTTGCTCGACCAGTTCGGACTGGACGATTGGAAAGTCATCGTTGTCCATGAGCAAGACGACCTCGGAGACGAGGACGACATCCGAGGCAGTTATGGGCGCTGCTACTTCGACGAAAAGGTGATCTGTGTCAATGGCCGTTACGCGGCTTCACCCGGCTTGGTCGATCAGATCATCCGGCACGAGATTGCCCATGCGATGCTGGGCCGCGCGGATCACGGCCCCGAGTTTCAGGCAATGGCGCGCAATGCAGGCTGCACCCCGAGGGGCTGCCAAGGCGAGCCTATGCGTTGACGCCGAACTCAGTGGGATCACGCCCGAAGCTTGACCCGACCATTTCGTGCGGTGGCAATCCGTCTCCAACCGGCGTCACGTAGAACGCAGTCAAGGAAGTCGCAGAGAATGGAACAGCTCAAAGGTGGCCCGCTTCATCCACCCAATAAGCGTCGCGAGCTTTTACGATCAGGTCCGGCCTGTCCTTCACGCTGAGCTTGAGCGCGTGAAATCCCGGAGCCGGTGATCGCGGACTGAAGCTTAGAACGTAACAGTTCGGCACGTCATTCGAAACAGTCAGTAGGTCTCGGGTGAGCGTATTCGAGTTCTTGAATGTGAAGTACTCGCCGCCAGTGAGCTTCGCGACCGTTTCGGGCACGTTGCGCCTCAGTCCATCGCGTGCTGCAAGAAACGCCATCCGGACCAATCGCAACGGAGGGAGCAGGTCGCTCGCGCAGTCGAGCGCCTGAAGGCCGCGATTGCCGTGCGCGTCGGGGTCTGAGCCTTTGCCCATGCAGCCGCCCGGCCCGTAGGGCGTATCTTCATAGGAGCTTCCACCCGGTCGCGGCAGTTTTGCCGCTTCGTGCCGGACCGCCGCCCTCGTGCTCGAAAACGCGACGGCATAAATCTCCGTGTTGGCGTCATCGACTTCGCGCAACACGTTCTCAAGGCTCGTGCGGCTGCCGCTATCGTTCGTCTCGCTGATGAGCAGGACGGCGCGGCGATACTCTGGCGATTGCTTGCGCAGGATATCAATCCCGAAATTGAGCGCGTCGAGGATCGCGGCTCCCGAATCCGCGGCCTGAAGATTGGCGATGGCCCGAGCCGCCGTATCGGTGTCAGGAGCGAAGCCGAGCGCGAGGCGGGGCGTGCTGTCAAATGCGACCACGGCGACGCGATGCGGCACCCCGCCGACAACGGCGTCCAGCACAGGGCCAAGATCGGCGTAGTCGCGCAGATGCAAAGCACCATCGCCCCCGGTTTCCACGATGACGGCAAGCGCGAGCGGCTCCGAATCGGTATCGGGTTCCACCTTGAGCGTCTGCTCGGTGCCATTGTCGGTGAGAACAAAATCATCTGCCGTGAGAGAGAACACTACCTCGCCGGATTTCGTCTTCACGAGCGCAGGGACGACCACCACGTTCGAGCGTACTCGAAGAGCCGGAGCGGGAGGGTTAACGGCCTGATCTCGCTGAACCTGCGCGCTCGCGACGACGGCGCAGGAGCAGCACGCGAACAGCACAACGCCAAACAGAAACATTGGGCAATTCGATTTGGGGGCGAGGTTCATTCGCGCGAGTGACCTCGGGCTTGGGGCTCCCAGTTGATGAGATCAATGCCTTCTTGGCTGTTCTCGGCTGGCTACACTACGGCTGAGGTTGGGCAACTGCGATGTTGCCACTCGTAATCGCGTTTCGCACCAACGGTTCCAATTTTTCGAGCGCATCACGGCATAATTCCGTGATGCTCATCGGATTCTCGGTGAACTGCCAGCCGCCAACGTGACGAATCTCGATACCGTGATTGAAGCGCGGTTGAAAACGCGACGTGAATAGCCTAGTGGAAAAGCGCCCGCCAGATGGGTTCATCTCACGTGGCACGACGTGGACAGTGAACCGTTCGAATATCACCGCACCATCTTCATGCACCTCCACGTCCCTTCTCGCCATGAGGAAACCGATCTCGCGATGGGCCTTCAACTGCCGAAGAAGGTTCTCGGAAGTGGCCTTACCGCTTATATTTTCCACGACCCCAGCCAGCCTGAATGTGACTGTGCGAAAGGAATTCAGAAAGGCGCTCAGACAGTAGCCGAATTTGTCAGCAATCACGGCTTTCTCGTAGCGACTCATCTCGTCGAGGAAATACGAGCACTCCCGCATCTTGTCCAGAACCCCTTCCGGACTTTTCGCCTTCATAACCACCTCGAACACGGAGCAGAATCCATAACCTCCAGTTCGGCGATCACGATGCCCTCTCCCAGAAGCGCACGATTGCTCTCACCGCCTCTCCCGTGACTTCATCTTGTTTGCCTCGATGAACTTCTCCAAGTCACCGATGTCGAAGCGCACAGCCCTGCCTAACTTCACGAACGGAATCCGCCTTTGCCAAACCCAGCCGTAAAGGGTCGAGACGGATACCGAAAGCAGTTTTGACGCTTCTTGAATGGTGATGAGTCGCCGTTGTGGTTCGCCTGCCATGGCTCGCAATTCTCGCAGCATTATACTAGCGTCTTCTGGTGATGTTCGAAGCCCGAGTGCACGAGTGTACAGCACGCTCAAGCGATCAGTGCAGGACCGCCTTCCCGGCGGCGCATGGGCTTGCGGGCGCAGTTGGTGTCGTTCTCTGGTGTGCGTTCGAATCGTCCTACGCTGGATTGCGGAATCCGCAGAAAGCATTGAACCGCCGGACGATCTGCCGCTTGCCATTTCTCTTTGCTTTCTCAAACCGATTTTCGCCCAGCGTGCCTTCGTCGGGCGCTTGCGTTGAAGCATCTCAAACCCTCACAAATGCTAAAGTACAAGAAGGCAGAGGAGCCAATCACCGAATGCGATTTGAGAAACCGAAGAGATCGGGACGCTTGGGATTTGCGG
>JBAWEZ010000036.1:0-12488 GCA_049591475.1 Candidatus Acidiferrales bacterium | reverse complement strand
AAGCGATTGCGAATACGGAAGCAGTTTCGCGGCGGCTGAAATTCACGTTGAACGATCTGGGCTACCAATTTCCAAAATATCCGGTTCCCGGCGGCGGATCGCAGATGGAATTTCTGCGGCAGCGGGCCCTCGACGGAATGATCTGGCGCTACGGCGCGAAAGTTGAAAAAGCGCGGCGGCAGATCGAGCGCGAACTGGCGTTGATCGAGAAACTGAAGCTGGCGGGATATTTCCTGATCGTGTGGGACATCGTGCGTTTTTGCGGCGAGAACGGAATTCTGGTGCAGGGGCGCGGATCGGCGGCAAATAGCGCGGTTTGCTACTCGCTGGGAATCACGGCTGTCGATCCGGTGGGAATGGATTTGCTGTTTGAGCGTTTTTTGTCCGAAGAGCGCGGCGAATGGCCGGATATCGATCTGGATTTGCCAAGTGGAGATCAGCGCGAGCGCGCGATTCAGTACGTGTACGAACGCTATGGCAAATTGGGCGCGGCGATGACCGCGAATGTGATCACGTACCGCGGGCGGTCGGCGGCGCGGGAGATCGGCAAGGCGCTGTCGTTTGACGCGGAGACGATTGGGAAGCTGACCGCGCTGATGGGATCCTGGGAGTACAAGGATCCGGGAGAAAAATTCGCGCAGGAATTTCGCGATGCCGGGCTGGACATGCGTCATCCGCGCGTGCGGAAGTTTTTCGAGTTGTGCCAGGCGGTGCAGGATTTGCCGCGTCATCTGGGGCAGCATTCGGGCGGAATGGTGGTGTGCCAGGGGCAGCTCGACTCAGTGGTGCCGCTGGAGCCGGCGACGATGCCGGGACGCGTGGTGGTGCAATGGGACAAAGAAGACTGCGCGGACATGGGCATCGTGAAAGTGGATTTGCTGGGGCTGGGGATGATGGCGGTGCTGGAAGAGTCGCTGCAATTGATTCGCGCGCATCACGGAGAGGAAGTTGATTTGGGAAAACTGCCGCAAGACGATCCGGCGGTTTATGCGGCGCTGCGAAAAGCGGACACGGTGGGAATGTTCCAGGTGGAGAGCCGGGCGCAGATGTCGTGCCTGCCGCGGCTTCGACCGAAATGTTTTTACGACATTGTGGTGCAGGTGGCGATTATTCGTCCGGGGCCGATTGTGGGAAAGATGGTGCATCCGTATTTGAAGCGGCGGCAGGGGCGGGAAACGCCAGAATACTATCATCCGGATCTAGAGCCGGTGCTGGCGCGCACACTGGGAGTGCCTCTGTTTCAAGAGCAATTGCTGCGCATGGCGATGATCGCGGCGGGATTCACGGGCGGAGAAGCGGAGGAGTTGCGGCGAGCGATGGGGTTCAAGCGCTCCGAAGCGCGCATGCGGGAGATCGAGGTGAAGCTGCGGCGGGGAATGGCGTCGAAGGGAATTATAGGCGAGACGCAGGACAAGATCGTGCAGTCGATCACGTCGTTCGCGCTGTATGGATTTCCGGAGTCGCACGCAGCGAGTTTCGCGCTGATCGCGTACGCCAGCGGATATTTGAAATGCCATTACTTGGCGGCGTTCACGGCGGCGATGCTGAACAACCAGCCGATGGGATTTTACTCGCCGGCCACGCTGGTGAAGGACGCGCAGAGGCACGGGCTGAAATGCAAGCCGATCGACGCGACGCGCTCGGATTGGAAGTGCACGATCGAGCCGGTTGCGGAGGGATTCTCGGTACGGCTGGGGATGCGTTACGTGAAGGGACTGCGCAAGGAAGTGGCACTGGAGATCGTGCGGCAGCGCGGGCTGCGGAGGTTTGCGTCGATCGAGGATTTGCGGCAGCGCGTGCCCAGCGCGCAGAAGTCGGAACTGGCGGCGCTGGCGGAAATTGGGGCGCTGAATTTTATCGGGGAGAAACGCGGGTTTCACAGGCGCGATGCGCTGTGGCAAGTGGAGCGGGCAGCGAGGCGTTTGGGGCCGCTGCTGGAGGAGCAGAGCGAGGTTGCGGCGGAAAGCGAGTTGGATGTGGCCAGTGAGCCGCAATCGGAACCGCGCACGGGCACGAGCGCTGCGAAAACGAACGGTGGCGAGTCGCCGTTGCTGCTGATGACGACGGAAGAACGTCTGGTGGCGGATTTTCGCGGCACGGGAATGACGGTGGGGCCGCATCCGATGGCGTACCGGCGCGCGGAGATGAAGCGGCAGGGAATTCGCGCGGCTGCGGATCTCGGGAAATTGCCGGACGGGACGCGGGTGCGGTATGCGGGAGCGGTGGTGTGCCGTCAGCGGCCGGGAACGGCCAAGGGATTTGTGTTTTTGAGCCTGGAGGATGAAACGGGGATCGCGAATGCGATCGTCACGCCGCAACTTTTCGCGCAGGATCACACGGTGGTGGTGCATCATCCGTTTTTGCTGATCGAGGGCAGGCTGCAGAATCTGGACAACGTGATTTCAATTAAGGCGGAACGCATCGAGCCGCTGGCGGTGACGCGGGCGGAGACGGAGTCGCACGATTTTCACTGAGATGGCATGCATCGACGGGAGTCGAGAACGATCCTCAGGGGCTGAAGCCCCATTTAATAAGCGGATCTCATGTCGGAGCTAAAAGCTCCGACACCCTAAAAACCATCACCCGATTGCCCCAAGGGCGAGTTGACCGGGACTGTTCAAACAAGAAGCGCGACCGGGGGCGGAACTGCAAGTAGAATGCTCGGCAGATGATTCGGCGAAGGCATTCCAAGAGGGGCAAGGCACGGACCGGCACACCACGATATCTATTCGATTGCTGGGAAGAAATCAGCGGGCAGATACGGCGGGCGCAACGTGTGGCGCTTTTTACCGATTTTGACGGGACGCTCACGCCGCTTCGCAGAGATCCGGATGCAGTGAGGCTTGCGCCACGGGTGCGAGAACTTCTCGAACAAATCGCTAAATCCGGAATCATGCTGGGAGTGGTGAGCGGACGGAAAGTCGCGGACGTACGGAAACACGTGAAGCTGAAGCGAATCTGGTACGCGGGCGCGCATGGGATGTTTCTGCGCGACCCGAAGAATCACGCATATTCTCTTGCGAAACCGGAACAGAAGGCGCGGATGCGAGAAGCGACTCGGCTGTTGGCGAAGCACACTCGCGGAGCGCGGGGGCTGCGCATCGAACATAAAATCGCCACGGTGGCGCTGCATTACCGAGGTGCGTCGCCGAAAAGCCAGCAGATCGCGCGGGACGCGGTGGCAAGAGCGATGGAACGCGATCCGCATTTGTGCTTGCTGGCGAGCAAAAAAGTGTGGGGACTGTTGCCGGACGCGCAGAGCGACAAATGGGGCGCAATTTCGTTCATTCTGGAGAAGGTACGGCGGCGAAATCCGGGCGGGCGGTGGCTGCTGATTTTCGTGGGGGACGACGCGACGGACGAGCGCGTGTTCGCGCGCATGAAGGGAATTTCCATCGTGGTGGGCAAAACACGTAAAACCGCGGCGCGCTACTGGCTGCGATCTCCCGGGGAAGTGCGCAAATTTCTGGAACGACTGAACGGGATGCAGCGATGAGGCGAGTGCGATGAGCGAACAGCAACGAACGGCAGGCGCGGCGAAAGGACCGGCTCCTAGCGGCAAGTTCGTATACGTGGCCGCGGCGTTCGCGGCGCTGGGTGGGTTGCTATTCGGGTACGACACCGGCGTGATTTCCGGGGCGCTGATTTTCATCCAGAAGACATTCGCGCTTTCCACCTTTCATCAGGAATTAGTGGTTAGCGTGGTGCTGGTGGGGGCGTGCGTGGGCGCGCTGACCGGCGGAAGACTGGCGGACCGATTCGGCCGGCGAAGCATGCTGATTTTCACGGCAATCATTTTCATTGCCGGAGCAATCGTATGCGCGGTGGCCGTGGACGTGACGATGTTGATCGTGGGGCGCGCGATCGTGGGGCTGGGAATAGGGTTCGCGAGCTCGACGGTGCCGCTGTACATTTCCGAAGTTTCGCCGGCGGGAGCGCGCGGATGGCAGGTGTCGCTATTCCAGTTCGCCATCACTGTGGGTATCTTGGCGGCCTATCTGGTGGACTATGCATTTGCCGGTTCCGAGAACTGGAGATGGATGCTAGGACTGGCGGTGGTGCCGGGTGCGGCGCTGGGACTCGGAATGATGGTGCTGCCGGAGAGCCCGCGATGGAATGCGCAGCGAGGCAACTTGTACAAAGCGCGCAGCGTACTGGCGAAAGTTCGGGGTACGGAGGATGTGGACGCGGAGATGCGGGAAATCGAAGCAACCTTGCACCAGGCGCAGGAGCACGGGCGGCTTTCCGATCTGTGGCGGCCAGAAGTGCGTCTGGCGATGGTGATTGGGATTGGCCTGGCGATTTTTCAGCAGGTGACGGGAATCAACACGGTGATTTACTACGCGCCGAAGATTATCCAATCGGCGGGAATTCCATCGGCGTCGGGTGCGATTTTGGCGACGGCGGGAATTGGACTGGTGAACGTGGTGATGACGGTCGTGTCGATGTGGCTGATCGACAGGGTGGGGCGGCGGCCGCTCCTGTTGGTTGGAATCGCTGGAATGGCCGTGAGCCTGGGAGTGCTGGGATACGTGTTCTATTCGCCGACGCACGGCGGCAGTTTTGCGACTGTCGCGGTGGTTACGCTGATGTGCTACGTGGCAATGTTCGCGATCAGCTTGGGGCCGATCTTCTGGCTGCTGATCGCGGAAATTTATCCGCTGAAGATTCGAGGTAGCGCCGAGGGCGTGGCGGCGGGCGCGAACTGGGCGGCGAACTTCGTGGTTTCTCTCACATTTCTGACTCTGCTGCAGGTGATCGGGTCGAGCCGGACTTTTTGGCTATACGCTGTGCTGGCGTTGGCCGCGTGGGTCTTTTCTTACGCGCTGGTACCGGAGACGAAAGGGCGCACGCTGGAAGAGATTGAAGCAGCGTGGCGCACCAAGAAGCACGTGGCGTAGCGCCGAGCGGGGGCGAAACTGCTCAGTTACGATGATGAAGCTGCGGCAGTCCGTTAGCGAGGCCGGCGGGCGACGATTTCGGCGCATGCGCGCTTGTGAACGGGATCGTTGGGCGCACCTTCCGCGCAGTGCAGGATTTCCCAATCACGAAAATAACCGGTAAGTTCGCCGGGACGCAGGCGGTGGCCGGTGGGCTCTTCGCTGGGCTCGGTGATGTGAACGATGGCGATGAGCGTGCCGCCGGGAACAACTCCATTCTTCGCAGGCTCGAATAAATTGCGCTGCAGGTAGTAGCACATGGCGATGAGGTCCCACGCGGATGGCGCGATCGCGAATTCGTGACGTTCGAGATCGACAATGCGGGTGTTGAGCGCGAGATGGCGTGCGGCGGCGCGTTCGCGAAGAACTTCAATCGCGGCAGAGGAGCCATCGACGGCAGTGACGTTCCAGCCATGCTCGGCAAGCCAGAGCGAGTTGCGTCCAGCGCCGCAGGCGAGGTCGAGCGCTTTGCCGGGCGGCAATTTCGACGCGGTGGCGACGAGCAGGGGCGAAGGCTCGGTATTGAAATCGGAGGCGGCGTGCGCGCCGGAGCGGTAGCGTTCGTCCCATAGCGAAATCTCCATACGCTGATGATTCAATGCTCGCGGACGGATTGCAAGGGTGGGTTGGGAACACGGAACGGCGCGCGATTTAACTTCGATGTGCGATCCAGCTACGGATCGCTCGGGCGACGGCCGCTTCCTTACCGCTCAAACTGTGCGAAGCGCCGGGGATGATCTGAATGACGGATTCCTTGGAGCGCAGGTTGCTGCGAAACCACTCGGCGATTTGTTGTGTGTCGCGATCGCGATATTCGTCTTCACCTGCGAACACGACGAGAAGCGGCACGGCCATCTTGCGCAGGGTGTGCGGGATTTTGCGCGGCTGAGCGTAGGTAAATATTTCTTCCCGGCTGCCGAGCGTGTAGAGACTTAGGAAACGCTGCGCGTCGATCGGTGCACGCCAGAGATGCGCGGGCAATAATTCGTGCGGCCTGTTTCGCCGGACCAATTTTCTCGCTACGGCTTCGGCTTTCCTTCGCTTTGGTTCGTTCTGGTGATGTGCGTCGGCATAGTCACTGATGGGGCAGAGCAGCACGGCTCCCGCGATCCGCTTGGCGCTCGTGGCCCGGCCGAGATAAAAGGCGATCTTCTGGCAGCCAGTCGAATGGCCCACCAAGTAAATGCGTCTCGCGCCCCGGCGGACGAGCAGATTTACGGCACCCTGAATGTCGTCAGCGCAATCGGTGAACACTTCATGCGCCACGCCAGCCTGTTCGTAGACGTAGCGCTTCTTGGCGCTTGGCTTGAATTTCTTTATCCCCGCAACGCCGTCGTGACCGCGATTGCTGAAGAACAGCACGGCGGAGTTGCTGGTGGCAAGCGAAGTCAGATAATCATGATGAGCGAATGCGTTGGAGCCTAAGCCGTGAACAAAAATAATTGCCGTCTTTGGGCGTTCGGCGCCGAACCATAGGCCGTTGAGGAGATATCGCTTCGGCGTGAGCATCTGGACGCAGAAGCAGGATTTACCGAGAGACATCATAGAAATTTATCACACGGACGGCGGTGCCAACAGGATGCTTACAGAATTGGACTTGCCATTGATGCGTGACATTGTGAAGCATCGTGGCAGCAGGGCCTACGACGTAGCCCGAGTTTTGTTCCAGTAGCGAACGTCATTGTTGTTGCTCTAGTGCAGCTTGCCAGTTCAGCACCACGTTGAATGCAGACCGAGTTTGGCCGCTTTGCTCGGCAGGTACCAGGAACACGAACCGTTTGCCGTCGATGGTGTAACCAGGAGAAAGACCGGCCGCGTGCAGCGGCGGTTGAAATAGGAACTTGGACGCTCCGGCCCGGAAAACCGACTCGGTCGTAACGTCAACCTCCATGACTTTCCCGTCGAGCGTCAGGTAATACAACTCTTTGCCGTCCTTGCTCCATATCGGTAATTGGCCACCGCCGTAGGAGATTTGCCATTGGGCGCCCTCGATCGAGGCGGCCAGACCGTTCGCATCGAGAGAAAACGGCCGCACGTAAACTTCGCCGCGACCCGATTGGTCTGATACGTAAGCAACCCAGCGGTCGTTAGGCGAAAGGCGAGCATCCGATTCGTTCGCCTGTGTTTTGTGGAGAAGGTACGGCTGTTTTGCGCCCCCGAGCGGCAAGACCCACAAGTCTAACTTGGTTGTCGCTCGATCCTGGGCCTCGTAGATCAGGAAGCGCCCGTCGTGAGTCATCGCGCAGGGTGCCTTGTTTGCGGCCGACCGCAACAACAGAGTTTCGCCTCCCGCGCCGTCCGACGGTTTCTCGTAGAGGTCGTATGCGCCGTTCCGGTTGGAAGCGAAAATAATCTTCGATCCGTCCGGCGACCAGATCGGATTCGTGGAGTCAAATGAATCGAAAGTAAGCCGCGTGGTGGTGCGCTGCGTGAAATCGATCGTCCAGATAGATATCTGTCCTCGAGCGTCGATTACGTCGCCGATGGCTCTGCTGCCGTCAGGAGAAATCGCAAGGCCACCGTACGTCGCGGGATCGCCCACAGTGCCCAATACCTTGCCCGCACGGTCGAACAAGGTAGCTTGGCCTTTGCGGATGCTTCCCGCGTTCGTATAAATGAGTTTCCCGTCGTCTGAAGCGGAAAAATAGCCGCCCTCGCGGAAGGCTTGCACGTGCTCGGCGATGGCGGTCGGCTCGCCAGTCAATTTCAAGCTCTGTGCGTCGAATGGCTGCGCCATTAGCGCACCGCCGCTCGCCAGATAGAGCATGTAGCCGTTATTCGAATTGTCAGATGGAACGTATACCGCGTTGTATTGAGTCGCAAAAAGCCGCTGCGGGTCCTGCTTTCCGGGCGCGACGTCGATTGAGCCTATGTAATCTCCGTCAACTGTGGGATCGGTGGAAGTGCGATGGTAAACGAAGTGTTTTCCGTCGGGCAGAAACCAGGGAAGTGCGTGCTGGGTTTCGCCGCGTGATGGATTGAGCGCAGTGACCGGAGTCGCGGTCCCGCCGCTCGCCGGGACGCGCATGATGACGCCTGGGGATTGCCCGAAGATGATCACGCCGTTCTTATTCCACGATCCCCCGACGACGATGCCTGGGACATCGCACAGCACCTGCGCCGGGCCGCCGGAGACGTCGATTTTTTCGAGTTTCCCTCCGCCGTAGAATACGAGATAGCGGCTATCGAACGACCAGAAAAACGGAGGGTCCGTACCTGAAACCGCGGAGCCGAGCAATTCGTGCGCGTCGGGAGAATTCAGAGGGCGCACCCACAACCTGAATACGCCGCCAGCGTCTGGCGCCGTAAATGCCAACTCACGTCCATCGGGTGAAAGGGCGAAAACTGTGTCGCTTGGCTCCTGCGGCGTCGGAATTTCAAAGCGCATCAGCTCGCGCGGCGCATGTTTTGCAGGCGCGAATTTCCAAACCACCACGAGCGCCGCAAGAGCCACCGCCGTCGCGCCGAAGAGCGCCCACGGCAGAGCGCGCCGCCATGCGGGCACGCGTGCTGGCGCAGCGGCAGCGAAACTTGCCTCTGGAGCGCCGGCGAGAACTTCGTCGAGCGAGATGCGCGCATCGCCGATGGCTTGCAACCGCTGCTTCGGGTCTTTTTGCAAGCACCGCTGCAAAAGAACTCGAACCCGCATCGGAGTTGCTGCGGGGAGCTGCGACCAATCCGGTTCTTCCTTGATAACGGCCGCAAGTGTGTCGGTGACAGACTCGCCGCGAAATGCCATTTCGCCGGTGAGCATTTCGTACAGCACGCAGCCGAATGCCCAGATGTCGGCTAGCCGGTCCACCGACCTGCCCTTGGCTTGTTCCGGCGACATGTACGCCGCGGTGCCCAGGATGACTCCCGCCTGCGTCGCGAGACGGCTGATGGTCGGCGAATTGGCCATGTCCATCGAAGAGGCGTCGCCTTCAATCGCCTTCGCCAAGCCGAAATCGAGCACTTTAACCGCATCATCGGGCGTCACCTTTACATTGGCAGGCTTCAGGTCGCGATGTACGATGCCGCGCTCATGCGCGTATTCGAGCGCGTCACAGATTTGCTTGGCGATGCGCAGCGCTTCATCGATCGGAATCGGTCCAGATTTGGTGCGGTCAGCGAGCGTGGGCCCTTCGACCAGCTCCATCACCAGCGCGTGAGTCGCGCCAGAATCTTCGAAGCCATAGATGGCAGCAATGTTAGGATGATTCAGCGACGCGAGCAGCTTTGCTTCGCGCTGAAACCGCGCCATGCGTTCGGAGTCTCGCGCGAACGCCTCAGGCAATACTTTCAGCGCCACGTCGCGCCCGAGCTTTGCATCTCGCGCGCGATACACCTCGCCCATCCCGCCCGCGCCAATCGGCGAGAGGATTTCGTATGTTCCGAGTTTTGTTCCAGTCGCGAGGCTCATCTCACTTGGTCCGTTGCTAGTGGACGTTTTCAATCATGCCGATGTTCTCTTGCAGGACCTGGTCGGTCTGAAACGCCAGGTAGCGTCCGTCGGGAGATGCGTCAAACTGGACTTCAGTGCCTGTATGTTCGTAGTTAAGATTGTAGGGAATCGGGACGATTGAAGACGTGGGCGTGAGGTTCTGGCCGTTCCAGTCCACCTTCCACAAGACCGAGGTCAAGTCGGGCTTGCCCTGCAGCAGATACAGCTCGTCTCCCGGGCCGCGAGCGAACCATATAACCCAGCCGCGAAAAACCTGGCGCGGGGAACTCTTGAAGTCATCCACCCACAGTCCGGCACGGGGGTCGTCGTCTTTCTTCGGACGTACCATATA
Organism: Candidatus Acidiferrales bacterium; assembly: GCA_049591475.1. Taxonomy (GTDB): domain Bacteria; phylum Acidobacteriota; class Terriglobia; order Acidiferrales; family UBA7541; genus Palsa-295. The sequence continues at coordinate 2,773 of JBAWEZ010000036.1, read as the reverse complement.
GGCGATCGAATGCCCATCCGGCGACCAGCGCACACGAAGGTCCGACGCACCTCCGGGCAAAATGCCAATCGTCCGCGTTTTCCCATCCCGCGGATCGAATGCCTCAATTCGACCCTTGTCGCCCTGAAACAGCACCCGCCCATCCCTCCCCACATCCACCGCGTTCTGGGGCATGTTGAACAGCGTCTGTGGCGCACCTCCTGAAACGGGAACGCTGCGACATTCGTCGCCATATGGAAAAGTAGCGCTTTCGGAGTCGTAGAGGATGGACCTGCCGTCCGGGCTCCAAGCAGGAAATATGTTTACCCGCGCATCCTGGACCAGGGGCGCGGCATTTGCGCCGTCGGAGTCGCACATCCAGATCTCTTCGTGTTCCGCCCCTTTCAGATTGCTGAAAAAGGCCAAGTGCGCTCCGTCTGGGGAATAGGCGGGCCCAAACTGATTCCGGGCGGGATCGCTCGTAAGCGCTTTGACACTGTCCTGCCCCGGCTTGGCCCGAAGATCCAGCCGGGCGATCCCGATCTTTTGGCGCAGAGTCCCGAACACGATTCGCTTCCCGTCGGCGGAGACATCCAGGTCGGCGTCGTCGCCCTCGCCGGCGGTGATCTGTTCCGGCTTGCCTCCCGTAGCGGCGATTTTCCAGATGTTGATCGTTCCGCCGCGGCTCGACGCAAAGTAAATGTAGCGGCCGTCGGCTGACCACGCAGGCGAAAGCGCCAGCGCATCGTCGTGGGTCAATTGAGTCGTTTTCCCTGAATTGAGATCGTCTACCGCCAATTCGCCGTAAGGGCCGCCCGAACTCGGTCGAGCGGAAAAAGCGATTCTCCGGCCGTCGGGAGAAAAGCGCGGCTGCGTACCCAAGTCGAAGCCGCCGGGCAGAGGATGCGTGACCTTGCGGGCGTTCTCGCCGGAAACACCGGAAACCCAAACCGAGCCGTCGGCCATATTCAGATACGCGAGCGAACGGCCATCCGGAGACCACGTGGGATCGGCGGCGTTCAGGATCACTCGCCGCGGTGTTCCGCCGAGCGCCGGGACTTCCCAGACGTCCCAGATGCCCCAGTGATTCAGCCGCGCGTACGCAAGCGTCGTGCCGTCAGGCGACCAGCTCGGCGCCGATTCGAGATTCGGATCGCGGGTGATTTGGACCAGATTGCCGCCGCGCACCAGTCCCACGTAAACATTGAAGTGTCCGTCGCTATTGGAGACGAAAGCCACCGAGCGCCCATCGGGTGAAATCGCCGGCTGTGCCTGCACGCCGGCGAAATTCGTGACCGTGCTGAAATGCATGTCGGAATTCGGAACAGGTGCCGCGAACTTCCCAACAATCAGACCGGCCGCCAATGCGCCCGCGAGCGCGCCAGTCAGCGCCCAAGGCAGAACGCGGCGCCAGAACGACGGGGGAGCTGGCGCTGCGGCGGCGGACGTTGGCTCCGGCGCTCCCGAAAGAACTTCATCCAGCGAGATGCGGGCGTCGCCGATGGCTTGCAGGCGCTGCTTCGGATCTTTCTGCAAGCAACGTTGCAACAGCACGCGAACACGCGTAGGCGTTTGCGCGGGAAGCAGCGACCAATCGGGGTCGCGCGTGAGCACGGCCGCGAGCGTGTCCGTCACCGTCTCGCCCGTGAACGCCATTTTCCCGGTGAGCGCCTCGTACAGCACGCAGCCGAACGCCCAGATGTCCGCGCGGCGATCCACCGGTTTGGCTTTCGCCTGCTCCGGGGACATGTACGCCGCGGTTCCCAGGATTACTCCCGCTTGCGTGGCGAGACGGCTGATGGTCGGCGAGTTGGCTATATCCATCGAAGACGCGTCGCCTTCAATCGCCTTCGCCAGCCCGAAATCGAGCACCTTTACTGAATCTTCGGGAGTGACCTTCACATTGGCAGGCTTCAAATCGCGATGGACGATCCCGCGCTCGTGCGCGTATTCCAGCGCCTCGCAAATCTGCTTGGCGATGCGCAGCGCCTCGTCGATGGGGATCGGCCCAGACTTGAGGCGGTCGGCGAGCGTGGGCCCTTCGACCAGCTCCATGACCAGCGCGTGAGTAGCGCCGGAATCTTCGAAGCCATAGATGGCAGCAATGTTCGGATGATTCAGCGATGCGAGCAGCTTTGCCTCGCGCTGGAACCGCGCCATGCGTTCGGAGTCGCGCGCAAACGCCTCCGGCAGCACTTTCAACGCCACGTCGCGCCCAAGCTTTGCATCCCGCGCGCGGTACACCTCACCCATTCCGCCCGCACCAATCGCAGCTAGAATTTCGTAGGAACCCAGGCGCGATCCTATTGATATAGGCATTTCGTAACGGTGGATTCTATCCCAGAAACATTTATTCGGCCCGAAGCATCGTCAAAGTCTGGGGCCGTCGGTGGCGGGAATTTCCATCGGTCCCGGCCGCCCTTACACTGAGCCGGCTTTGCAGGATTGATTTCACTGCGATAGCTTAGCGTATTCGGCCTTGGCTTCCGTGAGGATGGGCACGTCTGGATCGGAATTTTTCCAGAGCGCGAGGAAATCCTGATACGCGGCGCGTGCCTTTCCCTTGTCACCCTCAAGCGCATAGGCGCGGGCCAGCCCCAGATGTGCGAGCGCGCCAATCGGCTCATTCCCGATGATGTAGGAACGGTCCAAAATCTTTTGAAACTCGGCAACGGCCTGGGCTGGCTGCTTTGCTGCCAACTCCGCTTCGCCACGAATGTAGACGGGATAGCCTGCGAACGTGAACTCCTGCGTGGTCTCTCCGAATTCGTAAGCGCGGCTCGCTTCCAGGTCC
>JBAWEZ010000035.1:0-10747 GCA_049591475.1 Candidatus Acidiferrales bacterium | reverse complement strand
GCGCTTCCAGCGCGAAGCCAAGCTACTCGCTTCGCTCAATCATCCCAACATCGCTGCGATCTACGGCTTCGAGGATTCCGGCGCCACTCACGCGCTGGTGATGGAGCTAGTCGAAGGACCTACGCTGGCAGAGAGGATCAGCGGCTCCGCGGCGGGAACCAGCCAAACACCTGCCGGGCTTCCCGGTCCAAGTGCCACCGGGGCGCAATCAGCGCGGAAGCCCGGCGCTGCACAGGCCGAAACGGGGAGAGCAATCCCGGTTGATGAAGCGCTGCGGATCGCCAAGCAGATTTGCGAGGCGCTGGAATACGCGCACGAGCGCGGGATCGTCCATCGCGATCTGAAACCTGCCAACGTGAAGGTGACTCTCGACGATGCGGTCAAGATTCTCGACTTCGGTCTCGCTAAAGCCATCGAAGGCGATGCGTCTTCGATGGACATGGCCAATTCGCCGACGCTGACACGCATGGCGACGATGCAAGGAGTCTTGCTCGGCACCGCGGCGTACATGTCGCCCGAGCAGGCGAAAGCCAAACCAGTGGATCGCCGCGCGGACATTTGGGCGTTCGGCTGCGTGCTGTACGAAATGCTGACGGGCAAGACGGCCTTTCAGGGCGAGACCGTCACGGACACTCTTGCCGCCGTTTTCACGCGAGACCCGGACTGGACGCAACTTCCTGCGAACACGCCAGCACGCGTTCGCGTTCTGCTGCAGCGCTGTTTGCAAAAAGACCCGAAGCAGCGATTGCAAGCCATCGGAGACGCACGCATTTCGCTCGATGAAGTGCTCTCGGAAGCGCCGGAGCCGTCATCGACGACAGCCGCTACGCCAGCTCCCGCGCCACTCTGGCGGCGTCTGTTTCCATGGAGCGTAGCGCTAATACTCGCAATCGCGGCGGCTTACTTCGCCGTGCTGCACTTCGGCGAAAAACCAGCCGCATCGGCCGCGTTGATGCGCTTTGAAATCCCGATGCCGCAGAAAGTGTCGCTGATCGACACCGGCGGCTTTAAGATTTCCCCCGACGGGCGTCAATTGGCGTTTTCTGCGAACAATTCCGACGGGACGAGCAGCCTATGGATACGCGATCTGGGCTCGTCTAAGGCACGCCCGCTACATGGCACAGAATCGGGCGCGGATTTACCATTCTTCTGGTCTGCCGACAGCAAGTACATCGTGTGGAACGCGGGCAAGACACTGGGGAAGATTGACGTTGCCACCGGTGTGGTGCAGCCTCTATGCGACTTGCCTACATTAGAGGTGGGTGGCTCTTGGAACCGCGATGGCGTAATTATTTTCGGGCAGGCCGCTGGCGGACTGATGAGAGTTTCCGCGAACGGCGGGACTGCGTCGCCGCTGACTACAATCGACTCCTCCCGCGGTGAATTCCACCACGTCTTTCCAATCTTCCTTCCCGACGGACGCCATTTCATTTACTTTCGCGGATCGACCAATACAGAAAACATGGGGATTTACCTTGGTTCCCTCGACATTCCACCTGGGAAGCAGAATTTGAGACGGCTCGTGGCCACCAGCTTCGGGGCGGAGTATGTGCCGTCGTCTTCCGATCCGAATATGGGGCAGTTGCTCTTCTTGACGAGCGACGGCACGTTGATGGCACAGCCGTTTGACGCGCGCCGATTGAAACTCACTGGCGAATCGGTTCCGGTAGCGCAGCAGGTGGCCAGCTTGAGAGATGGCGGGTTCTTCTCGGCTTCCGCCAACGGCATTCTGGTTTACAGGACAGGAAACAGTGGCGCACCCACCGAACTTACTTGGTTTGACCGGCAGGGAAAGATTCTGGGCAGAGCGGGGGAGCCGGGTGATTATCTCTTCTCAGCTCTTTCACCCGACGGAAGCAGAGCCGTCGTTAATCGTCTCGGGGAGAGCCCCGCTCTTTGGATGGTTGATTTCTCGCGAGGCACGAACACCCGGTTCACATTCGGTTCCACCGAGGGCAGGTTCCCCATGTGGTCTCCAGACGGAAAGCGCGTGATCTTCGCTTCCAATCCCAGCGGTATATACGACCTTTACCAGAAGGCAGCCAATGGCGCAGCAGGCGAGGAACTCTTGTTGAAATCGAACGAGAATAAGGCCCCCACCGATGTGTCCCGCGATGGGCATCTCTTGCTCTACAACTCCGCGGAGAAGGCGAAGGACGATCTGTGGGTGCTCCCACTCCAGGGCGACAAGAAGCCTTTTCCGTTTCTGCGCACAGGGTTCTCCGAAGGCGATGGCCATTTCTCTCCGGATGGGCATTGGATCGCTTACGTGTCGGACGAGTCCACGCGCGATGAGATTTACGTCCGGCCGTTCTCGCCGGATTCGAGCGCGGCAGACGCTTCGGGCGCAGGCGCCAAATGGCAAGTGTCCTATGGTGGTGGGCTGGAGCCACAGTGGAGTGCGGATGGGAAGGAATTGTATTACCTGACGCTGGATTGGAAAGTGATGGAGGTCGGCGTTACAACCAGTCCAACTTTTCAGGCCGAAACGCCCAAGCTCCTCTTTCAAGCGTCGCAGCAATCTACTGACGGCGTCGGTGCCTACACCATTGACGGCAAGCGGTTTCTCTTCCTTGCGCCGGAGGAAAGCAGCCAGGATCAGGCGCCCTTCACGGTGGTGCTGAACTGGCAGGCGCTGCTGAAGCAACAGCAATGATCCCGGGAACCAAACTCGGGCCTTACGAAATCCTCTCCCCGCTCGGGGCGGGCGGGATGGGCGAAGTCTATCGCGCCCGCGACACCCGCCTAGACCGCACCGTGGCCGTCAAGATCCTGCCGGATCATCTTGCCGACCGAGCCGAGCTGCGCGAGCGCTTCGAGCGCGAAGCCCGCACCATCGCCAGCCTGAACCATCCTCACATCTGCACGCTCTTCGACATCGGCCAGCACGACGGCACTGACTTTCTGGTCATGGAGTGCCTGGAAGGCGAAACGCTGGCGCAGCGGCTGACGAAAGGCCCGCTGCCGCTGGAGCAGGTCTTGCAGTACGCCATCCAGATCGCCGACGCGCTCGACAAGGCGCACCGCAAGGGCGTCGTCCATCGCGACCTGAAGCCCGGCAACATCATGCTGACGAAGACGGGCGCGAAGCTGCTGGACTTCGGCTTGGCCAAGCTGCAGCAGGGAGCCTCGCCGGCGACGGCGGTTTCGCAGCTTGCGACCATGAGCCCGGCGATCACGGCGCAGGGGATGATCGTGGGCACGCTGCAGTACATGGCGCCGGAGCAGCTAGAAGGCAAGGAAGCGGACGCCCGCACGGACATCTTTGCATTCGGGGCGGTGGTGTACGAGATGGCCACGGGCAGGAAGGCGTTCGAGGGGAAGAGCCAGGCGAGCGTGATCGCGAAGATTCTGGAGAGCGAACCGCCGCCGATTTCTTCGCTCCAGCCGATGACGCCGCCAGCGCTGGACCGGGCGGTGAAGAAATGTTTGGCTAAGGAACCCGACGACCGTTGGCAGAGCGCCGTTGACCTGCACGACGAACTGAAATGGATCGCCGACGGCGGCGCACAGAGCGCGACCGGTGCCGCGCCGATACCAGCTGTCGGCACGCGATGGCGCCGTGCGCTGCCGTGGATGCTATTGGGCGCGGCTGTAATCGTGGCAGCTATTTTCGCTTGGGCATATCAGCGGGCTGTACACGCTCCCGCCCCGATTGCCAAGGTAATGCGTTTTCAGATTCCGATCACCTCGCCGCTTGCGCAGGGCGGCGGGAGGTTTGCTATTTCGCCGGACGGGCGGCAATTGGCATACGCGGCAACCGGTTCGGATGACATTTCGCGGTTGTGGGTGAGGCCGCTCGATTCTCTGGAGGCGCGCCCGCTGCCTGGCACGGAAACGTCCGTGTTCCCACCGTTCTTCTGGTCGCCCGATAGCCGGTACGTTGCGTTTGGCGCGGACGGAAAGCTCAAGACAGTCGACGTGGCCAGCGGCACGGTGGAAACTCTATGTGACGCACCAGGGCTGGTTGTTGGCGGTTCCTGGAACCGTGATGGAGTCATCATCTTTGGGTCGTTTCCCGGCAGCATCATGAGGGTATCCGCCAGCGGCGGTACGGCGACGCCGATCACAGCTCTCGATCCGTCGCGTCAGGAAAGCACTCACTGGATGCCGTCTTTTCTCCCTGATGGACGGCATTTCATATACTGGCGCGTTTCTAGCAAGGCGGGGAGCAGTGGAGTTTACGTTGGCTCGATCAACACCAACCCCGACGAGCAGGATTTGAAACCGCTGATGGTGAGTGACTCTTCAGCCGCCTACGCGCCGTCCTCCGACCCAGACTCGGGGCAGTTGCTATTCATGCGTAATGGGTCGTTGATGGCGCAGCCCTTCGACGCACGCACGCTACAATTGTCAGGGGCCCCAGTCATAGTGGCCGAAAACGTTGGGGCGTTTCAGAACGACGGGTTCTTCTCCGTTTCGGCCGACGGCATTTTGGTTTACAGGACAGCCGACGTGAGTGCCACGGCCCTGCAGCCCACATGGTTTAACCGCCAAGGAAGGGTTCTGGGTACGGCGGGGGAACCTAGCAACTACGGGCAACCGGCTCTTTCCCGCAACGGCATCAAGGCCGCCTTCACGCAATATAGCTCAGGTGCAAAAGAGTCCGTCTGGCTGATCGATTTCACGCGGGGTACGAGCACACGGCTTACATTCGGTTCGGACGCCGAGGAACCCGTCTGGTCTGCGGATGGGAAAAGCCTAATCTTTGGCTCCAACCCGAACGGCATATTCGATCTGTACCAGAAGCCAGCCAACGGCGCGTCCGGTGAGGAACTGCTGTTGAAGTCGAGCGAGGATAAGATCCCCACGGATGTGTCCCGCGACGGGCGATACTTGCTTTACGACAGCCTCGATCCCAAAACGGCGGCGGACATCTGGGTGCTCCCGCTCCAGGGAGATCGAAAGCCGTTTCCATTCCTAAGCACAAACTTCATCGAAGGTGATGCCCACTTCTCGCCGGACGGGCATTGGGTGGCCTACGACTCGGACGAGTCAGGCCACGATGAGGTCTACGTCCGGCCGTTCTCGCCAGATTCGAGCGGGACAGATGCTTCCGGCGCGGGCGCCAAATGGCAAGTGTCCTACGGTGGTGGTGACGAACCGCAATGGAGCGCGGATGGGAAGGAATTGTATTACGTCACACCGGACTGGAAAGTGATGGAAGCTGATGTTACGACCAGCCCGACTTTTCAGGCCGGAACGCCCAAACTTCTGTTTCAAGCACCGCAGCAGCCCATTGGCAGCAATGGAAGATATACGATAGACGGCAAGAAGTTTCTGTTCCTAGCGCCGGCGGGCAAAGCTGGCCAAGCACAAACTTCCTTCACAGTGGTCCTGAACTGGCAGGCGGCGCTGAAACAATCACAATGACACTGACGTCCGGAACGAGACTCGGGTCGTACGAAATCCTCGCGGCGATTGGCGCGGGCGGGATGGGAGAGGTGTATCGCGCCCGCGACTCCAAGCTGGGCCGCGATGTAGCGATCAAAGTTTTGCCCGAGGCCTTCGCGCGCGACCCCGACCGCATGGCGCGGCGGATTCCAGGAGTGGTGTTTCAATGCAGCTAACTCTGCAAAGCCGTAATGCCGGAGACGTGATCGTCGTTCGATGCCGCGGTCGCATCGTCAGTGGCGAAGAGACGCAGTTTCTTCAGCGCGATATGCAAAAGCTGACGGAGATGAACAAGAAGGTCGTGATGCAGCTGGCCGAGGTCAATTTCATTGATAGCGGCGGCCTGGGGGCGTTGGTTCGCCTGCGCGGCGTTCTGCGGGCTGCACGAGGTGATCTCAAGCTTTGCCAATTGTCTCCGTTTGTCACGCAAGTTCTTAAAGCGACGAATCTGCTGAGCGTGTTTCATCCCTACGCCTCCGAGAAAGAGGCGATCGAATCATATTCCGCGCGGACGCAGGAGGCGGTCGAAACTTTTCAGCCGTCGAGCAACCGGATCGTCTGCCTCGATAGTTCCCCCGATCTACTCGCTTACGTCAAAGTTTTGCTGCAACGCTTGGGCTACCAAGTGTTCACCACGCAATTTCCGTCGGATGCCGTGACATGGGTGAGCGGTGCCCGCAGCAGTCTCGTGGTTTTCGGCCCGGGCATGCGAGGCAACGAAGCAGCTCTCGCGAAATTTCGGCAGAAAGCTCCGAACGTACAAATACTTCAGCTGCCTCCCGATTTTTCCACTTCGGAAGCAGACCAAACGGGAGCGGAGTTGCTGAACCGGGTCCGCTCGCTCCTCGCGCCGAGCGGAATATGATGTCAACGATGATCGGCCAGACCATTTCGCATTGCCGCATTGTCGAGAAGCTGGGCGGTGGTGGAATGGGTGTGGTCTACAAGCCTGAATACCTGAAGCTCGAACCCCGCGTCACGTTGACCCTTCCTGAGGAGCAGAAACCGCGATCCATTGGCACGCGAGCGGAATCTGCGTAGCTCCGATCACATTGAGGGGTGATCGATGACACATCCACTCATCGCGCGAATCCGGCAGAGTTGGGCTTGAGGCGAAAATGCACATGCGACCAAATACCCCAATCGTTGAAGCGGCCAGATCTGCTATAGACCCGACCGAGGGCGCGCAACCTCTGAAAATTCCCGCGGGAGCGATCCTCGACCGTTGGTCGGAGAAGGAGTGGGATGACGGGGTTCAGATCGAGCAAATGGCGGAGTTGGAACAACTGGCGGTTAGAACCAGGAATAGCGTCTACGAAATCACGGTTCTCAACGGATACGCGGGGGAGGTGCTGGTCCGAGGAGGCGAGTTTTTCCCGGTGCGGACCGCGGTGCGCTTGGAGGGCAGCACGTTGGGCGGCTCGATTCTCAAGTGGCGGGGCATTTACGTCGGTTTGCAAATGGAGATTGTCCCGGAGCCGGTGGAGATGGTGAGCCAGCTAGTTTACGACCCAGCGACAGGGGAGAAAGAGATTCTGTCAGGCCCCAAGGTGCTCAAGACCTCGCCAGTTCAATCCATCGCAGTTGTCATCTGAGACTCGCATAAACAACGCCCGGCGTGTATGCCTGGCTATCCGCGATTGCAGGGAACGGAGATCCATCCGCATTCCGTAATGCGAAGCTGGGGAACGACGCATCACCGGAATCGCAGCCCGCAGCGCGTTGAACAAGTGTGGTACTGGGTCAGCTTGAATTTTGACTACTTGTGTCACGATCCACGAAATTCAAACTGACGCACTACGACAAGTTTCACAAAGTTGACCGGTTGGGTGATGCGGAATACGATAAGGCCCCATGCCCACCGCCGATCCCTTCCTTGCCCGCACTGTTTCTCACTATCGAATCCTGGAAAAGCTCGGCGGCGGAGGCATGGGCGTCGTGTATGAGGCCGAGGACACCCGGCTGCATCGCCACGTCGCCCTGAAATTCCTGCCCGACGAAGTCGCCAAAGATGTCCAAGCCCTGACCCGTTTCCAGCGGGAAGCGCAGGCTGCTTCCGCTCTCAACCATCCGAACATCTGCACGATCTACGATATCGGCGAGGAAAGCGGGCGCGCCTTCATCGCCATGGAATTGCTCGAAGGGCAAACGCTCAAGCATGTGATCCGCGGCAAGCCGCTTGATTTAGAGGAACTGCTCGACGTCGGCGTGCAAGTGGCGGACGCGCTGGACGCCGCGCATGCACGCGGCATCGTCCATCGCGACATCAAGCCCGCCAACATTTTCGTCACCAATCGCGGGCACGCCAAGATTCTCGACTTCGGCCTGGCGAAAATGACGGCCGAGCCGCGGTCGGCCGCGCAAACTCCGGTCGCGGAGGGTGCGACCGCCAGCACGGAAGTTCCCGAGGCGCAGTTAACCAGCCCCGGCTCGACGCTCGGCACCGTGGCGTACATGTCGCCCGAGCAGGCCCGCGGCAAAGATCTCGACGCACGCACCGATCTCTTCTCATTCGGCGTGGTGCTGTATGAAATGGCCACGGGCACGCTGCCTTTTCGCGGCGACACTTCCCCGGTGATCTTCGAAGCCATTCTGAACCGCGCGCCCGCGTCCCCGGTGCGGCTGAATCCCGAGCTGCCGCCGGAGCGCATCATCAATAAGGCGCTGGAGAAGAACCGCGACTTGCGATACCAAAGCGCGGCGGATCTGCGCGCGGACCTGAAGCGCCTGCGGCGAGAGCTGGATTCGGGCCACTCGGAGCGGTCCCCGAGCGGCGTCATCCTGAGCGTAGCGAAAAATCCCTCTTCCGCGACCGGGCTACCTGAAATCAAGAGCGATTCTTCGAGCCAGCAAGCCGGCTCCCAGGATGACAGCGCTATTCACGGCGCCGGCGCGACTGGCACCGACAGCGTCATTTTGAAGAAGCGATCGCTGTTCTGGGCGGGCGGCGCGGTTGCGGTGGCGCTGCTTGTTGCCGCCGGAATTTTCGGCGCGCGATATTTGCTGCCAGGGCGCGGCGCGGGAGTGCATTCCGTAGCCGTGCTGCCGTTCATGGGCGCGAGCAGCGGTCCTAACGCGGAGTTTCTGCAAGACGGCATCAGCATCGGCGTGACCGATGCGCTTTCGCAATTGCCAGGGCTGAGAGTCATGTCGAGCAGCGCGACGATGCGTTACGCTGGGAAGAATCCCGATCCCGAGCAGGTCGGCAAGGCGCTGAAGGTAGATGCGGTTCTGACCGGCAACATCGAGCAGGATGGAAATACCATTTCCATCGACGCCGAACTCGTGAATGCCACCGATGACAGCCAGATTTGGGGCCAGCAGTACACCGAGCAGATGGCCAACGTAGCCATGCTGCAGCAGAAAATCGCCAGCGACATATCCGACGCTTTGCGCATGAAGCTGTCGGCGGCGCAGAAGCAGCAGATGGACCAAGCCAAGGCCGAGAACCCGGAGGCCTATCGCCTCTACCTGCTCGGCCGCTACCAATTCGACCGGTTCAATCCCGCAGGCTTCGCACAAGCGGCTGACTATTTCCGCCAGGCCCTTGCCAAAGACCCGAGCTATGCCGACGCTCACGCCGGCCTGGCGGACGCTAGCGTGGAGGCCGGAGCTTTTTCCCCTGCGAAGGCGGCGACGGAATTCGCAACCGGGCAAGCCGAAGCTGAAGAAGCGCTGGCGCTCGACTCACAATCCGGGGAAGCGCACGAGGCGCTGGCCAATATCGATTTTTTCACCTGGAAATTCGCGGCCGCCGATACTGAATTCCGCCAGGCCGAGGAGTTGAACCCCAATTTCCTGACGACGGCCGAGGCTTACTCTTCCTATCTCGCCCAGATGGGCCGGTTCGACGAAGCGATGGATGAGGCTCAGCGTGGCTTGGCGCTGGACCCCCATTCGCCCAATGCGGTCGTTGAAATAGGTTACGTGCTCCTTTCAGAGCGCCATTGCAACAAGGCAATCGCCCAGTTCCAAAAAACTCTGGAGATCGAGCCGAACTATTTTGTCGCCTACGGCGGCTTGCAAGCGTGCTATCTGGAGGTCGGAAACAATGACAAGTATGTGGAAGCCATCGAGCAGGAGGAGACGATTCTCGGGCGGCCGCAGATTGCTGCTGAGATCAAGAAGGTATCCGCAAGTTCTGGGATCAAAGGCTTGCATCGATGGTTCATCGCTGGAGAAGACGATCCCGCCAAGCCCGGCTACAGCCCCCTCGATGCGGCGGCGGATTATGCGTGTTTGGGCGAAAAGGACCAGGCCTTCCAATGGCTGGAAAAGGCTTACCAGCAGCATAACCAAAGCCTCATACATCTTTCTTGGATCACGGAATTCGATAGTCTCCACTCCGATCCGCGCTACACGGCCTTGCTGAAACGCATCGGTTTCCCGCAGTGAGGCAGGCAACGCGAGATCACCAATGATCGGCGAGGCCATTTCGCATTTCCGAATCGTCGAGAGGCTGGGCGGCGGAGGGATGGGCGTGGTCTACAAAGCCGAGGACACCCGCCTGGATCGGTTTGTCGCGCTTAAGTTTCTTCCCGACGATCTTTCTCGGGATCGCCAAGCATTGGAACGATTCCGCCGCGAAGCCAAGGCTGCCTCCGCGCTGAATCATCCGAACATCTGCACCATCTACGATATCGGTGAGCAGGATGCCCGAGCGTTCATCGCTATGGAACTGCTGGAAGGTCACACCCTCAAGCAGCGGATCACCGGCGGCACGATGAACGTAGCGGTGATTCTCGATCTCGGGGCGCAGATTGCTGACGCGCTGGACGCCGCTCACTCGCGCGGCATCATTCACCGTGATATCAAACCAGCGAACATCTTTGTCACCGAGCGGGGCCATGCCAAGGTTCTGGATTTCGGCCTCGCCAAGCAGCTCTCTCCACGCCGTCCCAAAACACTTGCAGCGGCGACGGAGGGCACAACCGAAGAAGATGACCCGCTCCTGACCAGCCCCGGCGCCGCGCTCGGCACGGTGGCGTACATGTCGCCGGAACAGGCGCTCGGAGAAGATCTGGACGCGCGAACCGATCTCTTCAGCTTCGGTGTGGTGCTCTACGAAATGGCAACCAGCCGGCAGGCATTCTCCGGAGCAACCTCAGCGGGATCTTTGACGCCATACTGAACCGCGCGCCTGTATCGCCGGTGCGGCTGAACCCGGAATTGCCACCGAGGCTCGAAGAGATCATCAACAAGGCGCTGGAGAAAGACCGCAACCTGTGGTATCAACATGCCTCGGACATTCGTACCGATCTGAAACGTCTCCAGCGCGACAGCGGTTCAGGACGCGGCGTTGTACATCTTTCCAGCAGTGTGGCCTCAAGTCCTGGCGGAATCGGGACGGAGA
>JBAWEZ010000034.1:0-1614 GCA_049591475.1 Candidatus Acidiferrales bacterium | reverse complement strand
GCAAACAAGCGCGACGCACGCTGGTAGAGCACGGACAGATTCTCGCGACAGGCCTTGTGCCCCAGTGCGCAGGCCAGCCACGATTTGCCGGTACCTGTCGGACCGGTCAGGAGACAATGACGTTTCTCGCGGATCCAGTCGCAACCTGCCAACTTCAGGAACATCTTGCGATCGAGCCCGCGCGGTGTGCGATAGTCGACATCCTCGACCGCGGCCTGATGGCGCAGCTTGGCGGTCTTGGCGCGGCTCTCGAAGCGCTTCTGCTGGCGCAGCGTGCTTTCGCCCTCGAGCAGAATGCCGAGCCATTCCGCATGGCCGAGCGCGGCACTCTCTGGGTTATCAGCCATATCCCGGAAGCCCTTAGCCATGCCGTGCAGGCCGAGGTCATGCAACAGGTCGAGCGTGGGATGCGTGAGCAAAGTCGGTCTCCTAATGGTAGTAGCGGGGGCCGCGGATGTTGGCGTGCAGCAGGGGCGTGCCGTCCACGGCTTGCGGCGACGCCGACCGGTCGAGCCGGTGTTTGAGGATCGAGGCGACCGAGGCGTAGGTCAGCGCGCCGATTTCCACCGCGCGCAGGCTGACCGCCTCGGCCCTGGCGGCGTCGACGCCACGAAACAGCCGCAGCACGCCGAGGCAGGTGCGGAAGCCTTGTTCGGGGTGCGGCCGGCGGGCCATCACCGCGATAATCAACGCCTCGGTGTTCGGCCCAATCCCCTGGGCCTGACGTTGCAGGCGCTCCGGCGTCCACTCGGCCCCCGGGTCGGGCCAAGGCCCGCCCGAGGGCAGGCTCCGCGTCGGTGTGCGCTCGGCATATGCTCAGGCAGAGTGCCATGGCGGGGACCGCCGTAACGCCGCGTATGGGCGGCAACGCGTTTGCCGCGATGGAATATCTCGATCGTCCGCGTCGTGGCGCGGGTGTCTACCTGCTCACGGAGCAGGCTGTGTGGCACCGAGTAGAGGAAGCCCTGGACCTCGACGTGATAGTCGATGCCGACGCGGGCGAGATGCCACTCGGCATATTCGTAGTCGTCCTGCGGCAGCGCCTGCATGACAGGCCGTTCGACCGTCTCGAACAGTTGGCGGCGGCTCACGCCAAGGCGCCGCATCTCGCGGCCGTTCATCCGCTCCACGGCGCCGGCGATGGCAGCGTTGCACTCAGCCAGGGAGAAGAACGTGACGTTGCGCAGCCGGCCAAGGATATAGGACTGTGCAAAGCGTACCCCCGCTTCGACCGCAGCCTTATCCCGCGGGCGTTTCGGCCGGGCTGGCAGGATGCCGACGCTGTAATGCGCCGCCATCGCCGCATAGCTGCGATTCACCTCGGGGTCGTAGAACGACGCCTTGTTGACGGCGCTCTTGAGATTATCCGGCACCAGCAGACGCGGAGCTGCCCCATAGAAGCGGAACATGCGGACGTGGGCGCCGATCCAGTCCGGTAACGACTGCGTCCAGGTCGCCTCCGCATAGGTGAAGTTGGAGGCACCGAGCACGGCGACGAATATCTCGGCCAGGCGCACCTCGCCGGTTGCCGGGTCGGCGATCGGCACCCGCTTGCCGGAGTAGTCCACGAATGCTTTGTCGCCCGCCACGTGCTGCTGGCGCATCGTCGGTGAC
>JBAWEZ010000033.1:0-74421 GCA_049591475.1 Candidatus Acidiferrales bacterium | reverse complement strand
TCATGCGCGTTTCCCAATCAGACTTGTACGATGCCGGGTTCCCGGTGGGGCGGAGTGACCTGGACGGATGCGGCAGGCGGAATGGGTAGTACCGGAAATCTGTGGTTGTTCGGCGGCCAGGGATATGGGATCGATTCATCCGGGCGAGTAGCGTTTGGGCTTCTCAGTGATGTGTGGGAGTTCAATCTTATAAACGGGGGCACGGCGGGGGCCCCTTGCGCCTACGACTTGTACAATTCGGCCACCGGAACAGGCACCGGAACGGGCACATATACGAATTGTGAGTGGATATGGGAAGGCGGATCGCAGACAGTAAATCAGCCCACCACGAGCTCTTCCCCTGGCGGGCGTTGGGGCGCTTCCTTCTCGACGGATGTTAATCACAACCTCTGGATGTTTGGAGGTCAGGGATACGATTCAGCCGCCACTGTCGGGCTCCTGAACGATTTATGGGAATGCGCGGCTACGAGCACGCCTTGCACGTGGACACTCGTCTCCTCGGGCAGTACGAGCGCGACCACGGTCCAGGCCAACCAAGACGGCGTCTACGGAACAGAAGGTACAGGGGCGGGCAACAACGTACCCGGCGGTCGTCAGAACGGGGTGCTCTGGGTCGATAACTCCGGAGACGTCTGGCTATTCGGTGGGTGGGGCCTCGACTCCGTCGGCACCACCGCCACCGGCCTCGGTCCAGGAAACGCGCAGATTGGAGCAATCCTCAACGATCTTTGGGAGTACAACGCTACCACCAAGCAATGGATATGGGTTTCCGGCAGCAACACGGCCGACCAGAACGGCATTTACGGCACGCAAGGGATCTCCAACATTGCTCTCAACGCGTCCACAACGAATGCGCCTGGTTCGCGGTGGGGCGCTGTCGGCTGGCTCGATCCGGACCCCAGCGGTGGCACCAATCTCTTTCTCTTCGACGGGTTCGGATTCGGTTCCAATTCCACGCAGCCAACTGGTTTCTTGAACGACCTCTGGGAATTCCAGTCGAGCACAGGACAGTGGATATGGTGGAAAGGTTCTACAGACGTGGACCAGATCGGGCAATATGTCACTACCCCGGTCAGCTTCTTCCAGCTCGGCAATACCACCGTAGCGGTTGGCGCTCGGCGTGGCGCAGCGTTGTGGCAGCCGGACGCGCTGGGGTACGTGTACGTTTTCGGCGGTGAAGGATATTCCGCTACTGGAGGCTCGTACGGCGAGCTCAACGACTTTTGGCGCTACCTGCCGTTCTGTTCCCACGACGCTCCGTGCCCCTACTAGTTTCGTGCACAGGGCGCGGCGCTTATCCGGTCGTGGTGGGAGATCAGCTCGCTAGCGGCATAGTAACGCGATGAGGGCCGCGTATGGCGGATATATAGAAGAAAGCCGTTCACGGCTTCCTAATTCGAAGTCCGCGGGATCGAAGCCGGGCGCCATGGTGGTGCCCAGCAACGCAAACTTCCCACCGGGCGCTACGCGTGCGCCTTGCCAGCAGCCTCCCAGAACGGTGTGCTGCGGACGCATTCCAGACTCGATCCTTGGCCCTAGTAAGATCGGCTCGCCCGTTCCATCCGCATTCAATTGCAGCATCTCCACCGGATCGCCCAGATAGAAGTGATACGTCTCATCGCCCCGCAGCTTGTGCATCGCGGAAAAGCTCTCCGGTGTAAGCAGAAAGTAGATTGCGGTAGCCATGCTTCGCTCTCCCGCGTAACCCGCGGGCAGCGCATCCTGCCGAACCGCGTGCGGCGATCGGTAGGTCTGCACGTAAAAGCCGCCCTCGTTGGCAAGCGGCTCCAGTTTCAGCAGCGTTTTGATCTGCTCGATGGTTAGCATCGGATAGCTTCGCTCTCGGCGACCCGCAGGCGCTGTTAATCGAAAACTCGCGCATTATCGACGTCGCCCGACAGAGTCCAAGTTTCCGAAGATACGAGCGCCCTACGTGGAAGGCAAGAAAAACTCGCGATCGTCAGCTTCTGCGGCGGCATGCATCGGCTAGGAACCCGCCGCCCGAATCTCAGTTGACACCCCCCGTCGCCGTTTCCATAATCGCCAAGAGGTATTGTTCCTCTTGGCCGAACGCCCAAAACCGCTC
Source organism: Candidatus Acidiferrales bacterium (assembly GCA_049591475.1). Lineage (GTDB taxonomy): Bacteria > Acidobacteriota > Terriglobia > Acidiferrales > UBA7541 > Palsa-295. Next base: position 72,335 of record JBAWEZ010000033.1, on the reverse strand, counting down.
GAAAGAGCGCTAGAGGACGCCGTATCGCGCGCGCTGCGCGACAATTTGGCGCCTTTACAACGCACCGCCGACGAGCTGCATCAAGCGTATGCAGATCTGGTGGCGTCGTGTTCCTCGAGTCGCCCGACCAATGCGCTGCCGGCCATGCTGCGTGCGCAAACGGCGGCATCGGCGCTGGCAGCCGGCCTTTCGGTACTTTCGAATTTCGTTGCGGTCGCGCTGAATCCGAAGGATGGGAACGGCGCGGACGACTCAGAAAGAGCGGAGGAGGCATTCGACACCCCCGCGAGTGGTGCGCAAACGGCTGTTGCCGAGCCGCAAGCCGCCAGCGAAGCGGCCGAGCCGGAGTCAGAGTGGGCCGAAGAACTTCCGCTGGTGCCGATGGAAGCCGGGGTTTCGGCCAAGACCGCAGCGGTAGAGCCAGGCCTTAGCAGGGCTGAAGAGGCCTTTGACGTGGCCAGTCTCTCGACGGAGTTGCAAGAGCTGCATCGCCGAGCAAACCGCGTGGCGAAAGTAGCCATGCAAGACGTAAAACTTTTGCGGCCGAAAGATGTAAGATTGGGTCGCGAAAACAAAGACATTTGTAATCGGTTAAGAAGTGATCTTGATAAAGCCCGCAAGGAATACGATCGCCGTTTCCGCGCCATTCTGGACCACCCGGTGGATTACTTTCACCAGTGGATGGTTGAAATCCTCGCCGAGGGCGATACCAAAGCTCTTGGAGAGTACCCGTATCCTTCGCCCGTCCCGCGCCACTAGGACGCGGCGATGAAAACGGCCGGCTGGTTCGCGCGCGCCGCCGGAATTGCGCTGATTCTGTGCGCTCCGTGCTTCGCGCAAGCAAAGCACGCCGCAGTTCCCGTCCACAAAGCTGCCCGCAAGGCTGCCGTCAAAACCGTCCGGAAAATCGACTACGCCGCGTTGCGCCTCGAAAGGCTATCGCGCGCCCTGCGCGACAAAAAGTCCAACTGGGCGTACGGGCAGCTGGGCGAAATTGCCGAGCGGAAATCTTCGGGCGTCCTTGCCAAGCGCGCCTCACTAGCGCTGGAATATTACGACTATCAGCGTGGAGAGTTCGAGCAAGCCGCCAAATGGATGGACCTTGCGCAAGCCGATCCGCTCCTCGGTGATTACGATCTTTACTGGCAGGCGCTGACCAATCTTGCCCTGAACCGCAACCTTGACGCCCTGCAGGAATTGGAACAGCTTCGCGCGCAATTTCCATTTTCAGTGATGAGCGAGCAGGCGTTGCAGGCTCTCGGTGCCGCCGCGCTCGCGGCCAATCAGCCGGCCGACGGCGTAGCGGCTCTGAATAGGTACTCTGGAACCGAAAAATCCCCACAGCTTCTTTTCCTGCGCGGCGAACTGCGCGAGCAAGCCGGGCAGAAGCTCGATGCCGCGGCGGATTACAGGGAAGTATACGTCAACTTTCCGCTGAGCGATCAGGCTCGCGACGCCGAAGGAAAGCTCGCAAACCTGGCCGCCACCCTGGGCGCGCAGTTGCAGCCGATTCCCGTCGGAGCCCGTTTGGCGCGCGCGGTGAAGCTTTTCGAGGCGCAAGACTGGAGTGACGCGCAAAGCGAGTACAACACGCTGGTGTCCTCGCTTTCGGGACTCGATTTGGAACGAGCGCAAGTCCGCATTTTGGAATGCGGCGTGGAAATGGGTGATGATCCTTCCGGTCTAGCCGTGCTGAAAATTGCTGATCCGGACGTGGATGCGGAGCGCGATTACACGCTCGCGGATTACTACCGCGGCGCGTCAAACGAGCCCCAAATGGTCGCAGCCGTGGAAGCTGCCGCCACCCGCGCGCCTTCAAGTTTTTGGACTGCGCGATCGCTCTTTCTTGCCGGCAACTACTACTGGGTAAATTTGCAACGCGACCAGGCGTCATCGTATTACGCCCGCCTCGCCACCCAATTTCCTTCGTCCGAAAACGCGGACTCGGCGCTGTGGCGCGTTGCGTGGACCGCAGTGCTGAAGCGTGATCCTGATGCGGCCAGTAAACTTGAAGATCATCTGAAGCAATTCCCTGATTCGCAGTACACGCCCGACACGCTGTATTGGCTGGGACGGCTTGCTGAGGAAGCGAAGGAGCGCGCCCGCGCGAGGGCTTTCTACGCCAAGCTCGGTAGCCGATTTTCGCAAACCTATTTCGCAAATCTCGCTGCCACGCGCATGCGCGTGCTGGGTCGCGGACCAAAAACCAGGGAAGCCGACGACTTACTGGCGTTAATTCCGCCCATGCCAGCGGCCATCTCCATGGACGATCCGCCTTCGGCGGATGCGGACATACGGCGCGCGCGCGCGGCGGCGCTGCGCACGATCGCGTTCGATTCGTCGGCGATGCTGGAATTGCGCGCGGGGTATGCGTCGACGCATCAGCCGAAACTTTTGCTGGAAGCGGCGCAGGAGGCTGTTGCCGCAGGGCATTGTGGCGCGGCAATTGTCTTGACGCGCCTTTTGTATCCGCAGCTTGAATCGCGTCCGCTCGCCGACGTGCCGCGTGCGGTTTGGCTGGCGGCGTACGCGCTTCCGTACCAGGCTTCGATCGACCATTGGTCGGCGCGCAAACGGCTCGATCCCATGCTCGTCGCAGGACTCATCCACCAGGAATCGGCATTCGATCCGCAGGCCGTGTCCAACGCGAATGCGTACGGGTTGATGCAATTGATTTCCCCAACGGCTCATCGCCTGGCGCGCCAGCAGGGGCTGCGCTTTTCGCAGTTGCGGCTGACCGAACCGGATTACAATGTGCGCTTGGGAACGGCGTACCTGGCGAATCTCCGCAAGCAATTTGGGAATGTGGAAGAGGTTCTGGCCGCGTACAATGCGGGAGAAGATCGCGTGACGCAGTGGACCGCGGGGCAGACCTACCGCGAGCCGGCCGAATTTGTCGATTCCATTCCGTTCTCGCAAACGCGCGATTACGTCGAAATCGTGGAGCGCAACGCGGCGATCTACCGGCGCCTCTACCTCGCGAGACATAAACCCAGTGGAAACCACAAACAGCACGGCGACTAGACCGGACCTTTCCGAAAAGGCGGGAAAGTTCACAGAGTCCGTGATTCGCGAAATGACGCGGCTGGCCATCCATCATGGCGCCGTGAATCTCTCGCAGGGCTTTCCCGATTTTCCAGCTCCGGAAGAAATCAAGCGCGCGGCGCAGGATGCCATTGCGCGCGACGTGAACCAGTACGCGATCACCTGGGGCGCGAAAGCGTTCCGCAACGCCATCGCTCAGAAATTTGAGCGCACGCAGGGCGTGAGCGTTGATCCAGAGCGTGAAATTACCGTGTGCTGCGGCTCGACCGAGGCGATGATTTCGTCGTTGCTGGCGATCATCAATCCGGGCGATGAAGTGGTGGTTTTCGAGCCCTTCTACGAAAATTACGGACCGGACGCGATCCTTTCCGGCGCCACGCCACGTTTCGTGAAGCTGCAGCCGCCGAATTGGACCTTCGATCCCGATGAATTGGCGGCGGCGTTTGGCTCGAAGACCAAAGCGATCATCCTGAACACCCCGAACAATCCAACTGGGAAAGTCTTCGAGCGCGCGGAACTGGAATGCATACGCGACCTATGCGTCCAGTGGAACGCATTCGCGATCACCGACGAAATTTACGAGCACATGCTGTACGACGGTGCGCGGCACATTTCCCCGGCCACGATCGAGAGGCTGGGCGACCGGACGATCACCATCAACGCGATGTCGAAGACGTACAGCGTGACCGGATGGCGCGTAGGCTGGGCGATTGCGGCGCCGGAGGTGTCCGCGGCGATTCGCAAGGTGCACGACTTCATGACCGTGGGGGCGGCAGCGCCGCTGCAAGAAGCGGGGGTTGTGGCGATGGGCTTGCCGAAGGAATACTACGAAAAGCTGGCGCGCGATTATCTGGTGCGGCGCGATCGCTTGCTTGGAATTCTGACCGGCGCCGGATTCGGCTGCTTCAAACCGCGTGGCGCGTATTACATCATGACCGATATTTCCGCGTTCGGTTTCCCGGATGACGTGGCGTTCGCGAAATACTTAGTGAAAGACATTGGCGTGGCGGCGGTGCCGGGATCGAGCTTTTACCGCAATCCGGCTGACGGCCGGAACCATCTCCGCTTCACATTCTGCAGGATGGAAAAAACACTGCAGGCTGCGGCCGAGCGGCTGTCGAAACTGAAAGCTCACATCTAAGCCAATCGCGCAGCCGCGGCGCTAACGCCGGCGCGCCGCGATCACGTCAAATCCACCGTTTGCTTGTATTCCGGAATCGTCACTGGCCAATGAAATTTCTCCGTGACCGCATCGCGGAGCCCGTTGAGGCCACTCGGTTCGCCGTGAACCAAAAAGAGTTGACGCGGCGGCGCCTGAAATCCCGAAAGCCAGCGGACCAATTCGCTTTTTCCGGCGTGCGCGGAAAGCTGGCCGATTTCCACGATCTGCGCGCGGACGGGAATTTCCTCTCCGTGAATGCGCAGGTACTTCGCGCCGTCGAGAAGCGCGCGTCCGCCGCTGCCTTCCGCCTGATAGCCGACGATCAAGACCGTGCTGCGGGAATCTGGTAAGCGGCGCGCCAAATGGTGGAGGATACGTCCGCCTGTGATCATTCCGCTCGCGGAGATGATGATGCAGGGCGAAACCACATCGTTGATTTTCTTGGAGTCTTCCACGGAACGCGTCATGTGCACTTCGTGGACGTTTAGAGGATCGTGATTGCCCTTATTTTCCGCGGCTGTAAATTCCAGGTCGTGGTCTTCTTTGTGCTTTTCGTAGAGGCTGGTGACGCTGATGGCCATAGGACTATCGACGTAAGTGGGCAGGCGCGGAATGCGTTGCTGGTCTTCCAGCTGTCGCAGGTAATACAGGAGCGTTTGGGTGCGAGCGACGGCGAACGCCGGAATCACCACCGCTCCGCCGCGCTTGGCGGTGCGGTCGATCACGTCCGCGAGCTGGTCGGCCACGTTCCCGGCGGGATGATCGCGGTCGCCATAGGTGGATTCGCAGAGGACGTAATCGGCGCGCGTGGGCGATTCTGGATCTTTCAGGATGGGCTGATCGTAGCGGCCTACGTCGCCGGAGAATATGACGAGCGTCTGTTTGCCATTTTCGGTGATGGTCAGTTCGAGCCAGGACGAACCGAGGATGTGCCCCGCGTCGTGCGGGCGAACCGAAAATTCCGGGCTGATCTTGTACACGTCGGCGCGCGGAATAGGACGAAATTGCCGCAGCGTGTTCTGAGCTTCCTCGGTGGTGTAGAGAGGAAGCGGAGGCTTGTGGCGGCTGTAGCCCTTCTTAGCTGCGAAGCGCGCGTCCTCTTCCTGCAAGTGAGCGGAATCGGGCAGCAGGAGTTGGCAAAGATCTTCGGTGGCCGCGTTGGAGAAGATTGGGCCGCGGAAGCCGTCGCGCACCAGTCGGGGCAGGTAGCCGGTGTGGTCGATGTGCGCGTGGGTGAGTAGCACCCAATCGATGGTCGCGGGATCGATGGGAAGGCGTTCCCAGTTGCGCTGGCGGAGTTCGCTGGAGCCTTCGAAAAGACCGCAGTCGACCAGAAGGCGTTTATTTGCAGCTTCGATCAGGTATTTCGAGCCGGTGACGGTGCCTGCTGCACCGAGGAACGTTATCGTGGGCATAAGTCGCGTATTGTAAGGCAGAAGCGGGGCGCAACCGCGGGGATTTTCGGAGAACGGTGCAGCGAACGCGAAGCGAAAAATTCGATGCACCGGGACGTTCCGGGTGGACATGCAGCCCGTCATTTGTTTTCTACGACTTACGAGTGTTTCTACTCGATTGACCGTTCCGGGTAGAATTTTGTGATTGGTGCTCCGCCCCGAATCGAGAGGAATCCGGCACCGGACCGGAATTCCGGCTCCTGCCTAGCATGGAAGACCGTGCTGGGGGCCGCGGTTCGCTGTCGGAATTGGGAAGCGGTAATTGGTGATTCGTGAGATTGCCGGTGGTGCTTGGCTCGCGACTGGTGGCGCGGGCGATTGCGTGCTGTTGAGGATTACCAATACGGCCGACCCTCCAGCATGGATCGGTGCAGTGAAGTGCCGTCCTGACGCCTGATGGTACATCGAGAGTTGGGGCGGCCAGTCGGCTATCGTCGAGTTTTACGGCTGTACGCATCATCACAGATCGACGATAGCAAATTGATCGCATTCCTGGGAACTGGTCAGAGGTACAAAAAAGGTACAGGTACCACTGACCTGTCCTAGAAGCGCTCGCGCTCAATCCACGATGAAAGCAACGGAGCGCCAGGGGGTGATGGCGCCGGAGGAATCGGTGGCCTGGGCCTGGAGCTGGTAGGAACCCTTAGGCAATTTGGTGATGTCGATGCCGCCGGCGACTGGAATGATCGGATCTCCGAAAGTCGCGTACGAAGCTGCCTTGAGGGGATCGATCTGCCTGACTAGCTTGCTGGTGTTGGCGTCCAGAATCCTCATGGCGACCTTAACGGCGGATGTTGGCGCCGCGGAATGTAACGGCTCGTATATCTGCAGATAAAAGTAGAAAGGATCGCTGGCTTTGAAATCGGTGTCCGCCGCTGGCGTCACTTCAAAGTTTTTTGCGATTAGCGGGACGAAGTTTTCGGGCAGGACGGTTGCGGTCCCCTGCGGGTTGGCCGTCACGTCTCGAAATCGCCTGACGAGCGCGATTTCACTGATGGCTAATTGTTTGGGATCATTGTTTTTCACGACGAAGGGCATCTTGGCACGGCCGAACGCATTCCCTGCGCGGAGCACGACGCGAAGATCGTATTTGCCCGGCAGCAGCGAAACTTCCGACCGGTAGCGGCTGGGCTGTTCATAGATGCAGCTGGTTCCAGGGACTTGCGGCCAAAGCGCCATCAGGGGAGGAAAGAAATAATTGCTGTCGGTGCGCTGAGATGCGAAATCACTGAAGCGGGCCGCCAGATTTCCGTTACCCGTGTAGAGCGCGCCCAAGAGGGTGATCGTGCCGGCTGCTCCGTGAGCGCATTGGTCTCCATACAAGGTCAGCGGTTTCGTAGGGAAGTAGAGAAAGATTTGAACGGGAGTCGTCGCGGCGCTGGTGAAGGGAGTAAAGACGGTCAAGGAGAGTGGAACCTTCCCGTTGCGCCGAGAATCGATATTGGATGCAAGTTTTTTCCCGAGTTTCGTTCCCCTCAACGGATCGGCTGCAGAAACCTGCGTATCGCAGTACTCGCGGCGTGCGTAAACGAGCAAGTGAGGATGAGTCACCTTCACGGCAATCTGATGGCAGCTTCCGGCGGGCGAAGGGGGAGGGGTGTAGCCAACAACGTATCCGGACAGTGGCGGAAACTTGATGCCGCCGGCGACGTGGCGGGATGAGTCCGGCACGGTCCAGATGCCGCCTCCTACGCCGAGAAAATCGATAAAGTAGCCAAGATTGTCGCGCAACAGAGGCGGGCCGCTCCGCGGCTTTTCGCGCACCTGCTGGACGAACTGCTCCTGGCCATCTTCGAAGACTTTGAAATCTGCAGCAGTGAGTCCTCGAACGGCAAGCTTTTCCCAGGAACTAAAGTCGCGGGCATTGAGCTTTTGATCAAAAACGTAGGGGTCCATGGCGCGAAGTCCGATGACTTTTTTCCGGTCGAGCACCACCACCGGAACCAAGACTTCATTGGATTGGACGCGAATGGCGCCGGAATCGTCCACTTGGGCGAAAGCGGAGGACGCCACAAGGGAAAGCGGCAGCGCGGAGAGGAGTGCTATCAGGATCGTCCCGGCAGATTTCCGGGTGTAATCAATTTTTGTTGCGCGCCGATGGGACGGCCACATGCTCCGCATTCTAATCCGAAACGAAACGGCGGTGACGAAGTACGTGCGAATGAGCTGTTTCCTCACGTGACAAGCTTTGGCCAGTAGCTCCGATAAGAGAGAAACGGATTAGAATCGAGACAGGGGCACATGAACATGGCACTGCAACTAACTTCCACTGCTTTTCACGATGGCCAACCGATACCGAAAAGAAACACGTGCGATGGGGAAGACGCCTCGCCGGATTTGGCGTGGAGCGGCGTGCCCGACGAGACGAAGAGCCTGGCGCTGATCGTCGATGACCCGGACGCCCCCGGGAAAGTGTGGGTGCATTGGGTGATTTACGATTTGCCGGCGGATGCGCGCGGATTGCCGGAAGGAGTTCCACAGGATCGCGAACTGCGCGACGGATCGCGGCAAGGCAAAAACGATTTCGGGAAGATTGGGTACGGCGGCCCGTGCCCGCCGCGCGGGCCCGCGCACCGCTATTTTTTCAAGTTGTACGCGTTGCGAGAGAAGACCGGGCTGAAGCCCGGCGCCAGCAAGGATGAACTCGAGCGCGCGATAAAGGGCCGCGTCCTGGCGCAGGCGACGCTCACGGGCAAATTCGGGCACTGACGAAGCTCGGCCGAGCGCCCCGGGCCCTTATTGGGTTGATGTCGGCTGTTGTGACGCGAACGACCCTTATTGGACCGGTGTTTGCGGCAGACCGCGCCACTTCCTTTTCAACAGGAAGAGCATGCCCAGGCCACTGGCAAGCAGGGCCAGCGTGCCGGGTTCGGGGGTAGAAGTTACGGTCCCGTTCGTCCCAACGGTCACAGAGGCAGCTGTGGATAGGTAATTGCCCAACGAGACGATATCGGCTGTGGGATCGAAATTTGCTGAATTCGGATCGACGTCATAGAGGTCGTATGTAACTACGATATCGCCGACGAGAGTTCCCACAGATGCGGGGTCAATGGCGAAGCTTCCGATGCCGGTCATCGATGTGTCGTCGAATGATTCTGTAATTGGGCCTTCTCCTGGTCCGGCTACTAAAAACTGAGAGCCCGCAAGGTCGGTGTATGTTCCAAACGAATTGCTGCAGGGTGAAGTAACCACGCCCACGCAGAAATCGCTTCCACTGATCACCGCAAAGTCAGAGCCGCCGGTCAGCGTGAAACCCCATCCGACGGTCGAACCAGCGGGGCCGGTGACTGCGCCGTTTACAGGATCGAGGGTGAGGGTTGGCGTCTCGTCCGCTTGCGCGCAAACGACCAGCGCCAAGGTGCAGAAGGCAGTAATCAGCATCGCTCGAAGCATTCGCATGACTTTGTTTCTCCTGTCTCTTCGTTTTCTCTCTACTCGAACTGATTGGTGCGAACCACTGAACCCGTGACCGTTCCATTGTTCGCGGAATAAGTGAAAGTCGCCGTGAACCTTGACGATCCAGCGCATCCGGTGAAATTGATCGCCAAATTTGCCGTCCCAGTGGCCCCTGGGCCCAGCGTGCCGACCAGGAGTGGAAACGTGCTGGTTATTACCGGCGTGCACGCCGCGCCGCCGCTTTGTACCAGCGTGAACGTTGGGATGGTTGCATTCCCGGCCCCCGCTGGCCCGTTGTTCAGCAGCGAAAGCGTCCAAACACGCGCGTTGGCCGGCCCCGATTTAGCGATGATGTTTCCGACAATAGTAGTCGTCAGGCCCGTGAACCGCGCGGTGACTGTTTGCGCTTGATTCATGATGATGGTTGTTACTGGATTGGCCGGATTGGTGACCGCGCCGGTCCATCCCAGGAAAGAATTATCAGGAGTGGGTGTCGCAGTCAGCAAAAGCAAAGTACCCACGGGTATGTTGTGAAGGCCCGGCGCCGGGTCCGTGGTGCCGCCGGTGGCTGGCGAGGCTTGGATATTCAGCGGAACGGTTTGCGGAGGCAATTCAGACCCGCTTATGCATGTGACCGGCAAAAGCGGATTGGACGACACGCAGGCCTCGAACGCGCCGATATCGAAGGCATCGTCCTGTGGGCGAAGCACACCGCGTTGATCTACTGAGAGCCCAAAAGTCGCATCCGCGTCATTAAAGGCAGGGCTCGTCCTGGTAATCGCCATGGTGGGCGTGAGTCCGCCGTTGTTCTGAAGCGGCCCGAGCTGCGGGTCGGCCAGGCTGGCAACGCCTCCGCAATTGTTATTGTCGAGAATCAGATTGCCGGAGGCATTCATCGAAATAGACGCCCCGTCGATGGTGCATTCATCGGGCGCGTCAAGGTTGGCGCCGTTATCGGCGATGATTGTGTTGTACAAGGTGAACGATGTGGGCTGCGGATTCGCGGGGTCCTGATAAACGTAGACGCCGCCCAAGGGACCTGTGCTCTCGTTCCCGCTGATGGTCACTTGTTGCAGCGTCGTCGAGCCGTTGTAGGAAAAAATCGCAGCGCCAGCGTCGGCGCCGTTGTCTGCCGCGCCTGGATGACCCGCATTGCCGCCATTTCCGCGCACGACGGTATTTCCATTGAAGGTGCTGTTCTGCACGAGGATGGTTCCGGAGTCGTTAAAGATTGCACCGCCCAGCGCTCCTCCACCACCGCCGTTAGAGGAATTGGCGTCACCGCCGAACTTCCCTCCTACTCCAGGATGCCCGGCTCCGATGATATCTCCATCCTGTGCGGCACCGCCTCCGCCTCCGAAACCTCCGCTGCCGCCTCGGGTCCCGCCGAAATCCCCTGTCCATCCGGCTCCGCCACCGCCGCCGAACCCACCGTTTCCTCCGTTTCCACCGCCGGACGCGCCAGCTCCGCCACCGCCACCATAACTGCCGTTGCCGCCATCACCGCTGCCCAAAATTCCATATCCACCACCGCCACCACCGCCGCCTGGGCAGGTTCCGTCTTGGCCCCGCCGCCCTCCACTTGTGTCGGTTCCGGCCGCGCCGCCTGCGCCTCCGCATAGGCCGTCTCCCGAGTAACCGTTGGGTCCCGTATAGATGATCACCCCTCCGCCAGAAGCACCCGCGCTTCCGTCACCCGATCCCGTGAGGCCTCCCAGGCCGCCTAGGCCGCCTGTAAACGCACCACCTCCCCCACCTCCGCCAGCGTTATTGATGGTGATCACAGAACTGGTAGTGTAGTTTGGGCCCCCTCCCGGGCCGTAAATGCCCCCTCCTCCGCCGGCACCCACGGCGTATTGGCTAGCGGAGCCGCTCTGCAGCGTGGACCCGTTCCCTCCTACTGCGCTATTTCCTTCGAACGTGCAGCCTTCCACGACTAGTTTTCCGCCTCGAACGTAGACAGCACCCCCTGCGCCTAATCCCCCTCCTCCGCCTCCGTCCTGTGGGAGACCATATGACTCGCCAGTATCGCCATCCGAGTTGGTATCTCCACCGCGGGCAACGAACCCCTTGATGTGAAGGTTTAGCAAAGTGAGATTCCCGGTCGCCGCGACCGTAACCAGCCGATTGTAATCGCTATAAAAAGGGCAGGGCGTTGAAAAGGACGTCATATCATCGGCGAAGCACGAGGAGTACTGAAGCGTTGCTCCATTGCCTTCGATCGTAATGTTTGACGTGATGCCTGGTAGAACGCCGGGGCCTGCGGCATTATTCACATCGACGACGTAGGAGCTGAGTATGAGAGTTGGAGGAACCGTTGCGCTGGGCAGTACGATGATGTCATTTCCATTTCCCGGCACGCATTGAGTGGTCACATACTGTGGATTTCCCTGAGTGTCATAGCCGCTGACGGCGATGTTGTTGTCCAAGTTGGCGGAGTAGATCGCTTCCTTGAGCGTGCAGCCATGGCCCGCTCCGACGGTGTCATCAAGCGAGGTGACGTAAATGATGGCTTGCGCCTGGACACGGGAGCCGCACATGAGAAAAGCCAATATTGCGAGCGCGATTAATTGAGGCTTGAGCTTGATCATGCGTTTCTCCCCGTCTTTTTTCGCCGTCTTGCGTGCGAGCAGCGAGTGGCATTGTAGAGATATATGTGGTACTTACAATGGTCCTAAAAGGCCCAATACTGGAACTACTGAGAGACGTCCGTGTCATTGCGCCACCGTCGCATGGTTCCAAAAGATGTTCGCGCGTGCGCTGAGGTTATTGCCAATCATCCTGTTCTTGGCCCGCGATATCAGGGGCGGGCGCTGGCGGATTTATCAGCGGCGTGGCTACGCGTGCTCGGTTCCGAATCCATAGTTGGAGCGGTTTTTGAGGAGTCGGAAGGATCTCGTTTCGTATTTCGGGGTTTCGGGATCAGCGTCTTTGTGACCGACGATTTCATGTGGCAGGTTAAAAAACCGCCGCTTGTTTGGTCCGGTTTTGAATTGGCGACGCGGATTTTACAGGGCCGTTCTCCCGTACTCTCTGAAAGACAGCTTCGTGAGGCAAACTCGAAAGAGGGGCTCAACCTAATCGTATGGGAGGCGATTCCGCAGACCGGGTTCGAAAAGAGGGCCGATATTTATCACCTGATGGTGACGTCATTCATCGAGGTGCATCGCGGCTATCGTCTGAAAGAGATGATTACTTCGCCGGTGGAAAGCGTGGAACGATTGCAGTGGGCGCTGGATGCCGGCGGCCTATTGTGGAACCCGTCGGCTGGCCGCTACGACCGTTGCCCGGAAAGAAAATATCGCGACCTTGTGAACCAACCCCACGTTATCGGCGTAACTCGGGACGCCGAGTTTGCCCGACCGGGCACCTGGGTAGGTACGCTTTTCGACTATCATCCGCCAAAATTTGGCTTTAGCCGAAGCGAGCAGGCCATGCTTTGGCGAGCGCTGGATGGCGGAACAGATGCGAGCTTATCTAAGGAGCTTGGCGTTTCGCTTCCAACGGTCAAGAAGATGTGGCTCTCGGTCTACCGCCGGATGGGCGACCACATTCCGGAGCTGAACCATGACTCTTCGCCAGCGGATGCGACGGCGATCCGGCGCGGGAAGGAAAAGAAGCGCCATCTTCTGGCTTACCTCCGCAACCATCCCGAAGAATTGCGACCGGTGTCGCAAAACCTTCTGAGGTAAAAGGGAACCGCGACCCTTCGACACTCCTTGCTCATGGAGAGCGCCACGAAGCGGCGGCTTTTGGCGCCGGCGACGCTCGCCGGAAAATTCAGGCACTAATCTAGGCTGCCGGTGATTGTTGTTCGCCGTTTAGGCGGTCACTTCGCGAGCGACAGAGCCGACTTTTTCGATTTCCGCTTGTGCTCGTATAGAGCTTCGTCCGCGCCGTTCATCACGTCTTCGAACCGCTCGCCGATTTGGAATTGCTTGCAACCGAACGCAAAGCGGATTGGCACCGGCTGCCCGTTGAGCTTTACGTCGGCCGGCTTCAGGCGCTCGATAAGTGCTTCGGATTGGGTGGAATCACACTCGGTCAGCAACAAGGCGAACTCATCTCCGCCAAGCCGCGCGGCAACGTCTGTTTCCCGCGCCAGATTACGGAGCGATTCAGCAAAAGCCTTCAAGACGATATCGCCGGCGGCGTGGCCGAAGCGATCGTTGATCTGTTTGAACTCGTTGAGGTCGAACACGACCAGACTCAGCGGGTAACCTTGCCTTTGAGACCGCAAGATTTCTTCTTTCAAGCGCCTTTCGGCATATCGGCGATTGGCGAGTCCGGTAAGGGCATCGACTAGGGCGATCTCACGCCACAGGGCGGAATTGGCGTGATTTTGAGCAATTTCCAGGCGAAGCCGGTTGATCAGGAACTTCTCGTACGTGGAATAGGAGCCAAACAGGATGAGGAGGATGGTCAGGCCGGCAATCGATTCCAGCACATTTCGGTCACGAAGCGCGGCGCCGAACGAAAGGGAAGTCAGGCCCACGGTTAAGCACAGCATGACTACGAGGGACGTGCCCCAAATGGACCATTCGCGCCGCTGAAGTTTGGTCAGTTTGGAGTGATATTCGCTCAGTTGTAGCGGCGAGTTCGGGTCCGGTTCGTCCTGGTGCTTTTTCAAGCGTTCACCCTCCACGCCCGCGCGAAGTACCTTCGTTTTAGGCGCGTCCCAGCAGTAAATCTCACAGTTAACGCCCAGGTTATCGCTAGTACGGTCTGGCTATTCCCCTCAACGGAGCAGAACGTCATATTCATACCTGGTGAACAAATGGTCGCCGCCTTCATTCTCGTCTTGTCGGTCGCAGCCCTGGTTCGTTTCGGGGTGGCGCAATGGCGATCGATGTGGCAGACCATCGCTTACCAACCCCTCTCTGATTCGCTGCAAGAGGCCACTGGCATCGCGGCCGAATCGATCGGTCCAGAGGACTTCGAGCTATTTGCAAAACTCTGCGACGAATCGGACCAACTTCCCGGCGAACGCAACATCTGGCTGAAGGAGGTCCGACTCTACTACCGATTTTTGCGCTCTTTCCGAACTATCGCCGCCAAAGCGCTCCCGTCCTTGGAGAAATGGACGGAGAGCGAACTGGTCAGCTGCTCCCGTTATGCAGGGGCAATGTTAGACCGGCGACTGAACTCCGATTTCGCGTATGCCTCAGTAGGCTACAGGCGATAGCCGCATCCCGCCGAAATATACGCTGTTTTGCCGCCAAATCGGCCTAAATCATCCCTTCCTGAAAATAGCACTGAAATCGCATTCGGGAGCAACGTCCTGTAACTTGCGCGGCGAAATAAGCACTGATCCCACCCCTGCGCCACGAACATGGCAAGCAGGAGAAGGGAGGCACGAGGGAGCGACCCATGGTATTCTGATCGAATTGCGGATTATTAGAAAGTAAATCGGAGAGCCGCTGAGATTTGATCCCACGAATTTCCCGGTCACCCGCATGCGCATACAACTTGGGCAACAACAGAGGGATGCAACGGAAGCAATGGTGGAGCCGATGGGATTCGAACCCACGACCTCCTCGATGCCATCGAGGCGCGCTCCCAACTGCGCCACGGCCCCACCGGAGTGATGAGTACTCTTATAGCATCGAACAGTGGAGCGGTCAAACAGGAGCACTGGCGCCAGCGGGTGCTAAGAAGCAGAAGCGAAAGCGGTTAGGGGGCTGAAGTACTGCTGAAAGGGAGTACTTTGGGGGCACTGTTACAATCCCGATATTCTGCTATGCTTGGAACATAGTTGGGAACTTGGTGTCTAAGGGGTATAGCAGGCGCCCCTGGCAGAACGGCGGAGAGGGATGTCTGAACTAGCGCAAGGTCTTTCATGGGGTGGGGACGAGGCGGCGTTGGTGACGGGCCTGCAGGCCGGCTCCGATGAGGCATTCGATTACCTGGTGACGTATTACCATGCGAGCGTCCACAACCTGGTATACGGGATATTGGGAGATCAAGCGGACGCGGCGGACGTCACCCAGGACGTCTTCGTACGAGTGTTCCGCGGAATCCACGGGTTTCGCGGAAGCAGCTCGCTGAAGACGTGGCTCTACCGAGTGGCGGTGCGCCAGGCGCTGAATCACCGGCGCTGGTGCTGGAGGCATCACCGGCAGCAGGTGTCGATCGACGGCGACGAAGAAGGGCAGAATCGGCCGATCGATCTGATGGACGCGAAAGCGACGCCCTTCGATCAATGCGCCGCGCACGAGATGCAAGCGAAGGTGCGGAAGGCTCTGGCGATGGTGCCTCCTAAATTCCGGAGCGCGGTGATTTTGAGGGACCTAGAGGGGCTGGCGTACGAAGAGATCGCGGAAGTGCTGGAAGTTTCCGTTGGGACGGTGAAATCGCGGATTCTACGTGGGCGGCGGATTTTGAAAGAAAGCCTGGAGCCGCTCTTGCGCAGCGGTGTGGCAGCGATCCGGCGGAACTCCTGGGCGGCGAGCGCGTTTCAGGGTGCTTTGGCGGATGGCGATTCGGGTGGCTTGAAATTGCTTTCGATGGAACCGCATGGAGTTGGTAAATGAATTGTCGCGACGCACAGCGGCGCATTCCCGGATATTTCGACGGCGCGATCAACGCGTCCGATCACGTGAACCTACGCGAGCATTTGCGCGGGTGCGGCGACTGTCGCGAAGAGTTGGAGCAGTACCGTCTATTGAGCTCACAATTGGCGTCGCTCGAAGCGGTGACGGCGCCTGCAGACCTGGCTGTGCGCATCCGCATCAGCGCTCTGGAAAGTCCGTCGCGATGGAGCGTAGCGGGCCGGTTGTGGGCGCGCACGGTGCTGGCATTCCATAATATCTTTGAGCCGCTGGCTGTACCTGCCACGGGAGGCATCCTGACGGCCCTGGTGGTGTTTGCGCTGGTGGTGGAAAGCATGGTGATTGGCATTCCGATGGGGCGGCCTGTACCGAACGATCAGCCTTTGAATCTGGTGCAGCCAGCGGAGTTGGAACAGCTGGCGCCGTTTCCCGTAACCACCATCATGGATGCGACCGACCGGGGCAACTCCGGCGGGCTGATGGTGGAAGCGACGCTGAACGCGCAAGGCGAAGTTCTTTACTACAAGATACTTTCCGGGCCGCATTCCACGGCTGTGCAGCAGCAGATGGACGAGATCATGCTGTTTTCTCGTTTTCGTCCGGAGCTGAATTTCGGGCGGCCAACATCCGGCGGTCACGTGTTTCTGAGCTTCGATCAGGTTCGCGTGCGGGGCTAACGGGGCCAATCCGAATAGCTACTCGGACCCTGCACAATTCTTGACTCTGCTAAAACCCCTCGATACAGTTTGAGCGTACGCGCGAGTTCCGTCCGCGGAAGCGCGCCAATTGGGGAGAGGCGTGCAGGACAGCATTGGAATTGGTCCGCGCGACGGCGAATAAGGAATGCCAAAGATCTTTCGTAGATACCTTGCGACCGGTTTGCTTGCGGGCGCGGTGTGCTTGAGCACGTCCCAGGCGAACGCCAAACCGAAACCGCATCAATTAGCGCAACAGCAAACCGCGGCGCAAGGTGAGCAAGAGGCGCGAGAGCAGTCGCCCATCACCGTAGAGGCGAGCCCGCAAATTTTTGCCATCATGTGCGCGCTGGACGCCGCGGGATTCGACCTGGATCAAAGCGCGTTGGGAGAGATGCCGCAGCGCCTGAAGCTGCACGCCTCGCTGCTGGCGCTGAGCGATCCGGCCGCCGATGCGGTGCGCGAATTTTACCGCCAGCATGCTCTGTCGGACACGTCGGAGATGCTTTCGCAGTACATCACGCTGGCGCTGGTGATTGGTCCGCCGCCGCAGTTCAAATTTTTGGGCGACCAGCAATCGCTGCCTCCGGACGCGCTCAGCATCCAGGGATTTCAGCCGTTGCTGGCGAATTTTTATCAGGCGGCGCATTTGGATGTGCGTTGGGCGGAAAT
Organism: Candidatus Acidiferrales bacterium; assembly: GCA_049591475.1. Classification (GTDB taxonomy): domain Bacteria; phylum Acidobacteriota; class Terriglobia; order Acidiferrales; family UBA7541; genus Palsa-295. The sequence continues at coordinate 55,360 of JBAWEZ010000033.1, read as the reverse complement.
TGAGCCGGAGTACGGGCCGGCGATCGCGCGATACCGCGCAACGCTCTTCCACATTGTTGCCAATTCGGACGCATATCTGCGGGAGATCGTGAAGCCGAACGGAACTACATTCACGGTCTACGTTGAGCCATCGGTGGGATCGCGCATCAATTTTAGGAATTATGGTGCGGCGTACGCGGTGGTGGTGGGATCGAGGAGTGACGCGTCGTCGGAGGCGATTCAGTACGCCTACCTTCATTACATGCTCGATCCGATGGTGCTGCGGGACCAGAAGGCGATCTTAAGAAAAGAGGTACTGCTGCAAATCGCTGCGCGCGCACCGGAATTGCCGGAGGAATATCAGAGCGACTTCGTTTCGCTTGTTGACGAATGCGTAGTGCGAGCCGTCGATTTGCGGGTTCGCAATTTGCCGCCTCCAAAGCTGGAAGCGGACCTCGCGAAGGAAGACGCTTCGGGATTTATTCTTGTGCGGCCGCTGGTGGCGGAGTTGAAAGTTTTCGAGCAGGCCGAGCCGGCAATGTCATATTACATGCCGGATTTGATTGCTGGAATCGACGTGGCAGATCAACAGGCAAGGCTGAAAGATTTTAAGTTCGCAAATGGTCCTGCGCCGCTGGCCGACGAATTGAGCTTTTCCCAGCCCGTGCGCGCATCGGAGCTCGACCGTCTGCTGGCCCAAGGTGATCGCGCCATCGCGGACAAGAATGCGACCGCGGCTACTGGTGTTTTCGAGCAAGTTGTGGCGAAGTACCCGAACGATCCGCGTGGACTGTACGGGCTGGCTATTGCGTCTGTGCTGTCGGGGAAGGCAGGCCAAGCCAAGGACTTGTTCGAGAAGATTGTGGCCCTTTTGAGCAACCCGGAATCGAGTGACCAAAATGTGTCGGCACATTCGGATCCCGAGGTTTTATCGTGGGCGCACGTGTATCTGGGGCGCATTCACGATTTGGAGGACGATCGCGAGTCCGCGATAACGGAGTATCGGGCGGCCTTGGCGGTGGACGGCGCGCCTGAGGCGGCGCGAATTGCGGCCGAGAACGGTGTGGAAGCGCCGTACGCTCCGCCAGGTGCCGGCGGCGGGAAGAATTGATCGAATTGATACGCCGCGAGCGTACTTAAAAATCGAGGAATATTGGGGCCCCAATCTTCGGGTGGAGGATGAGGAGGCAACGATGAGGACTTCTTCGATGTGGATCGCGGTGATTGTGGGGTTGAGCGTTGCGTCAAGCCTGGTGGGGGCCGGTAAAACGAGGGCGCAAGGGCAGCAGGCGACGCCGGTGATGTCTGGGGCGGATGACCTGCAAACGGAATTGCACATGTTGACGGACGTCCAGAGACAAAGCGTGGATAACGGACAGACGAAAGCGTATAAGGCATTCTACAAAGTGGCGCCGGGCAATCCGGACAAGAAGATTGAGCTGGGGAACGAATTTCTGAAGCAGTACCCGAAAAGCCCGTTGAACGAGGCCGTGGACGTGGGGCTGACGAACGCCTATTACGCCAAGCAGGATTGGAATGATTTTTATTCCGCCGCGGATCAGGCCTTGGCGCTGAACCCGAACGAGGTGGATATACTGACGACTGTCGGATGGGTGATACCGCACGAGTATGATCCGAACGCCGCAAATGCCGAGCAATTGCTGGACAAAGCGGAGAGTGACGAGAAGCACGCTTTGGACCTGCTGGCCAAAATGCCCAAGCCGAAAGGCGTTTCAGACACGGAATTTGCCGCACTGAAGGCACAAAAGGAACAGCAGGCGCACAGCGCCCTTGGGCTGGTGTATTTTCGGCGAGGGGATTACGCTAACTCTGTCAACGAGCTGCAGCAGTCCACGAAGGAGACCACTCGTCCGGATCAAACCGATTATTACGTATTGGGAGTGGACCTGCAGAACTTAAATCGCAAGGCGGACGCGGCAGCGGCTTTTGCGCGATGCAGCCAAATGTCCGGGCCATTACAGTCGCAGTGCCAGCAAGAAGCGGAACAAGAGAAGAAGTGAAACACGGAATTACGCAGTCCAGGGGCATCTACAAGACTGCGATGAAACAGACCGAGACGCGGGTGGGCGCGTTTCCAATTGAGAGCAGGCGACACATACAAGGAGGCCGCCATGATTGTGCCATGGACGAAGTTGGGCGTTGGGCTAGGAACAGTTGTTCTTGTATCGGGAATGATTTTGGCGCCGGCAACTTTCGCGCAACTGGCGGGCGGACCGCCGACAGCCAATCAGCAGCTGGACTCCAGGCATAATGAAATGGGTGATCTGACCGATGTGCAACGCCAGAATGGCATCGATCCCTCTCAGCAGCGCGCATACAAGAAGTTTGTCAGCGTGAGTTCTGCGGATCCAGACCAGAAGATTAAATTGGGCACCGAGTTTTCCAAGAAATATCCCACGAGTCCCTTCACGGAAGCTGTCGACGCCGGGCTCACGAACGCGTTTTTCGTGAAGCAAGACTGGAATAACTTCTATGCCTATGCGGACAAAACACTCGCGCTGAACCCGGATGAGGTGGACGTTCTAACTTCTGTCGGATGGGTCATTCCCCACCAGTACGATCCGAATGATCCAGGAGCGGCGCAGCGCTTAGGTACCGCCGAGGCAGACGAAAAGCATGCTCTCGACGTATTAGCACACATGGCAAAGCCCAAATCAGTGTCGGATAGCGAATTCGCTGCAGCGAAATCGCAGAAGGAGCAGCAGGCGCATAGCGCTCTTGGGCTGATCTATTTTCGCCAGGGAAATTACACGGACTCGGCGAAGGAACTGCAGTTGTCCACGCAAGGAACAACCGGCGTTGATGAAACGGACGTGTTCGTATTGGGCGTCGACCTGAAGAATTTGAATCGTCAAGCGGACGCGACAGCTGCGTTCACGCGATGCAGCCAAACGCCGGGGCCGATGCAGTCGCGGTGCCAGCAAGAAGTGGGGCAACAAAAGAAATGAGGCAAGTAGACGTGATTCAAGCACCTCTGTTTCTCTAGAAACTGGATACCGCAAAGCTCACTAAGTGGCGAAGACGTTTCCAATCGAAAGCTGCGCAATACATATAAGGAGGCGAGGATGATTTTGCCGGGGCCGAAATTGGCAACCGCCATCGCAGCAATCGTTTTATTTGGTGGACTTGTCTTCGCGCCAGCATCGCGCGCGCAAATATTTCAGCAGCCGGCGGGCCCGAACAATATGGCAAACCTGAAAGCCTCGCAGGATCAGCTCAACGTGCTGCAAAACGTGGAAACTCACTCGACAATCGACCCGAAGGAAACAGCCGCTTATCAGAAGTTTTTTGCGGTTGATCCACGAAACGCAGATAAAAAATCGAGCTGGGAACGGTGTTTCTGGATCGGTACCCGAAGAGCGCATACGTCGAAGCCGTGGATGTGGGGCTGACGAATGCGTACCTAGCTAAGCAGGACGTAAAGGACTTCTATGCCACGGCAGACCGGGCGCTGGCGCTGAATCCGAACGAAGTGGACGTACTGACGACATACGGATGGGTGATCCCGCATGACTTTGATCCGACTGCTCCGGATGCGGCGCAGCAACTGGCCCGCGCCGAAGGGTACGAGAAACGTGCGATCGATCTATTGGGTAAAATGAAAAAGTCGGACGGAGAAACGGACGAGCAGTTTGCCAGTTCGAAAGCCCAGGAATTGCAGCAGGCGCATAGCGCTATGGGGCTGATTTGTTTTCGGCGCGGCGATTACGCGGATTCAGCGCAAGAGCTGCAACTGTCGACTCAGGCGACCAGCGGTGTGGATGAAACGGACCTTTTCGTTTTGGGTTTGGATCTTCACAATATGAAACGGCATGCCGACGCGGCGTCTGTGTTCGCGCGTTGCAGCCAGGTTGCTGGGCCGCTGCAGGATCGTTGCAAGCAAAGCGCAGACCAGGAAAAAAAGCTGGCCAGCGGAAGTATGTGACGGCGCCGAACGAGAGTGCCCAGCTCAAGTTCAAGTACAGGGGCAAGATCATGAGGGAAACATCCAGACTGTTGCAGTTTTGCACGTTGACGGCTGCGTTGGCGGCCGGCATGGCTTTTTCGGCGCGTTGCGGTGCGCAGGGAACCGATCCGAATATGGTGCCGGTGCAGCAGCAACAGCAGCAAGACGATCAGGCGATGAAAGAGCGGACACTGTCCGGGCAGAAAGGCTCGGAGGCTCCGAAGGTGGATCCGAAGGAAAGCAAAGCTTACAAGGAGTTTTACGACGCCAGTCCGCAAGACCCGGACAAGCGTATTCAACTGGGAGAAGGCTTCGTCAAGCAATATCCGTCCGGGCCGTACACTGAATCGGTGTATGCCGGTTTGGTCCAGGCGTATTACATGAAGCAGGACTGGAAAAGCATGTACGCGGCTGCGGATAAGGCGCTGGCGATCAAGCCGGATGACGTGGATGTGCTCGTGACGGTCGGATGGGTTATACCACATGTCTATAAACCCGACGATCCGGATGGGAGCAAGCAGCTCGATGTAGCACAGGCCTACGAAACGAAAGCAATTCAGGACCTAAACACGCTGCCGAAGCCGGTTGATATGACCGACCAGCAGTTTTCGGCAGCCAAAGCTGACAAGCTAGCGGAAGCGCACAGCGGCCTGGGGCTGGTCTATTTCCGGCGGCAGGAATTCGAAAAGGCAGCGACGGAACTGGACCAGGCCACCACAGGGACCTCGCATCCCGATCCCACCGATTACTTCGCGCTCGGAGCGGCTCTGCAGAACACGCAGAGGTACAGCCAGGCCGCCGATGCGTACGACCATTGCGCACAGATGCAGAGTTCGCTACAAAGCCAGTGTAAACAAAACGCTGATGCGGCCAGGAAACTTGCCGGCCCAGCAAAGTAAGCGAGACGAAGCAGGCACTGATGACCGAGCAGGAGCGCAGCGAACTCGAGGCCATGCTCGGACACCGTTTTGAGGATCCGGAACGGCTGGAACGCGCGCTGACGCATCGCTCGCTGCGGCAGGAGGTCAGCGGAATCGACAACGAGCGCCTCGAGTTTCTTGGCGATCGCGTGCTCGGACTGGTGGCTAGCGAGCGGCTTTTCGAGCAGTTTCCACACTGGGAAGCGGGCAAGCTCTCCAAAGGATTGGCCAGGCTGGTAAGCGCCACGTCGATTTGGACGGTAGCGCGGCGGCTTGACCTTGGGCAGTACCTTCGGCTTGGTCCCGGCGAGGAAAAAACCGGCGGACGAGAGAAAAAACGACTACTGGCGGATGCTTACGAAGCGATCGTAGGCGCTTTGTATCTGGATGCGGGACTTTCAGCCGCGGCGCATTTTTTGGAGCGGACGTTGATCGATCCGACGCTGGCTCGCGAAGAAAGCGAGATCGAGGAACTCGACCACAAGTCTGCGCTGCAGGAGTGGCTGCAACAGCGCGGGCAGGGCACGGTTTCTTACCGAGTTCGGAAAGAATCGGGCCCCGAACATCAGAAGACGTTTGAAGTGGAAGTGTGGCACGGCGAGCGCAGGTTGGCCGTCTCCGAAGGCCAGAGCAAAAAACAGGCTGAGCAGGCCGCGGCGCGGCTGGCGCTGGATCAGCTGGTAGAGAGTGTCTAGATGGACGGTATGGAATCCGGTGTCCCCCGCTTGGTAGTGGTCGAGGGCGGTTCTGCTGCGACGCAATCTCGATCCGCAGTCCGGGCGAAAGCCTCGCTGGCCGATTTTGTTGAGTCGCTGCTGGTAACGATTCTGCTGGCGCTTTTTGCCACGACCTTCGTAGTGCAGGCATTCAAAATTCCCTCGCAATCAATGGAACCTACGTTGTTGGTGGGCGATCACCTGCTCGTGAACAAGTTCATTTTCGAAGGACGCGGCGAGTGGTATGACAAAGTATTGCCGTACCGGTTGATCCGCAGAGGCGACATCGTCGTATTCAAATATCCCTTTGACGATCATCCCTACTACGTGAAACGGGTGATCGGCGTGCCCGGCGATCGAATTCGCATTTCCAACGGCCAAGTTTTCGTGAATGAGAAGGCGATCTTGGAGCCTTACGCCGTTCACGATCCCCTGGCTGATGACCCGTTTGGCGAAGTTTTTCCGCCTGCCCCAGATATGGTTCCCCGGAACCGGCTGCGGCCCGAGTGGGCGGCGCAGATCATGAATTACGTGCAGGATGGCGAATTGGTGGTGCCGCCGGATCATTATTTCGTGATGGGTGACAATCGCGACGATAGTTGGGACAGCCGTTATTGGGGATTCGTGGATCGGGGCGCGATCGTTGGGCAGCCCGTCTTGATTTATTGGTCCGTGCGCGCTACGGCTGACGATTACACCGATCGAAGCCTGGCGGGGTCGCTTCGGGGAATCGGGGCGACGTTGGAGCACCTTTCGAGCACTACTCGCTGGCACCGGATGCTGCGCGAAGTGCATTAAGCGGCTTCGGCCAGATGAGTGGCTCGATTTTGCGCTCGGGTGATACTAGACGTGCTCTGACCGTAGATGCGCGTGATCGGATTCGATTTGCGTACTGCTCTCCGCGAACAATCTATCCACACCGAGAAGTCCCGCAAGCCTCACCGTTGGATGCGGCGCGGAACAATCACGGTTCTGCTTCTCGTCGTCCTCGTGTGGGCGGGCGACGCGGCGATTTCGGTGCTGGTGCAGCATAGCCGTCTGCGCGCGAAGATCACGGCACGGCTGGAAGCGGCTTTCGGGCGGCCTGTGGAGGTTGGTAGCTACGGCTTCAGTATTTGGGGCGGTCCGGTGCTGGAGGCAGATGCGGTGCGAATCGGCGAAGATCCGCGCTTTGGCAACGAATACTTCATTCGCGCGGACTCGATCGCTGTCAGTCTGGGGTGGTGGAGTTTGCTGCGTGGCCATCTCTCGATGGGCACGCTTTCCGTGAGCGGGGCTAGTTTGAATCTGGTCCGCGACGCTGAAGGCGAATGGAATTTGGCTGAGTGGCTCCCGAGGCCGTCCACCGGCGTATTTTCGAACTTCTCATCAACCGCGCCACCCGCCGCGCCCTCGCCAGCGCTGCAATTTCATCGAATCGACATCAGCGACAGCCGGATTGACTTCAAGCGGGGATACGAAAAGCTGGCATTTGCACTGGTGGACGTGAACGGGTCGATGGAAACCGATTCGCCCGGTCGATGGCGCATCGATATGACAGCGTCCCCGTGGCGCGCTGCGGTGATCACGCAGCAGCCCGGCGTCATAAACGTCACCGGGCACATCGGCGGAACAAGTTCGCGGCTGAGGCCAGCCGCGCTGGAAATTTCGTGGACGGACGCCTCGATTTCAGACCTTTTCCGGCTCGCCCGTGGCGACGATTATGGAATTCGCGGGGATGTGGCTGTTTTTGTCAGCGCGCACACCGAGCCAAGCGAGCCTGTAAACGGTTGGGTGATTAACGGCAGCGCTAAAATTCGCGGTTTGCATCGGTGGGACATGGCGGCGCGCGCGGATAATCCGGCGCTGAATCTGGTGGTGAAACAGGCGTTGCTCGATCCGAGTCTTTCCGAAGTGCGAGCGCCCGACTTGTTGATCGAGGGGCCGCACTCGAATGCGCATGCAAATGCGGCGTTCAACTGGACCGGCGCTTCGCACGCGGGCAAGGCTGCGATAGCGACGTCCGACTCCGTGGACCTCACGTCGTCTCAGATTGATTTAAGTGACGCGTTGGACTGGGTCCGTGCGTTTCGTCCGGGCGTGCCCGGCACGACGTTGCTACGCGGACTCGTCGACGCGCGAGCCCACTTCGTCGGCTGGCCTGTGAATCTGGCGAGCGCCAGCGTGCGGGGCGAACGCGCCGAGTTGGTTGTATCCGGTCTGCAGGGACCGGTTCGAGTTGGCCCGATCGAGCTGCGCTATCAGCGAGGCGCAGTCTTTCTGCAACCGGCAACTGTGGCGTGGGGCAGCGCGGACGATCGCGCGGCAGGTTCGTTCCGCATCGATGCCTCGGCGCGCGGACGACCAGCGCCCTTTCCATCGTGGCACGTTGTCGGAACGGCGGACGATGCGCGTGGCATCGCTGCGCTGGCAGCGTCACTGGGTTTAAATCTTTCGCGAGGCTGGGAGTTGCAAGGGCCGCTTTCGTGTGACCTGCGGTGGCAGAGTGGACTGCTTCCCTGGGAGTCGCGGCCGGTCGGGGTGATTACCTTGGGAGCGAGCGGCGCAAAATCCGGTGGCGGGGTGCTTCGCGCGCCATTTCTCAATCTGCCAGTCGACCGGATCCGCGCACGCGTGGAAATGAAACGGGACACGAGTGAAATCACGCTTACGTCCGCCAAAGCATTCGGCGCCAATTGGAATGGCACTTTCATGCGGCGGACGGCGGACGCAGAGTGGCAATTTGCGCTTTCCACAGATCAGCTTTCCGCCGCGGATCTGGACCGCTGGCTGAATCCGCGCTGGCGGGAAAGTTTTTTGGACCGCATGTTGCCGTTTCTAGGTACACCGGTGGACGGAGCTTCGCCCGAGAATCTGCGAGCCAGTGGAAGTTTAAGCGTTGGTGAATTCGCATTGAAACCGCTGACGGTCCGCCACCTGTCAGGGAATATGCGAATCGATGGGCGCTCCATCACGCTCTCGGACGCTAAGGCGCAATTTTATGGCGGCCAGGTGAGCGGACTTTTGCACGCGAACTTGTCGGCTGTTCCCAGCTATCACGCCGACTTTTCCGTGTCGCGCGTGGACGGCAGCGCCCTTGCCGCAGCAACGCCTGCCCTGGCGAGGTTGCGCGCGGGCACAGTCGAGGGTCAACTATCGATCGATGCCAAAGGCGCGTCACGCGGCGATCTGATCGCGTCGATCACGTGCCGAGGCGCCGCTCATGCGGACGGGATCGGGCTGCGCGGGCTCAATTTCGAGAGGGTTTTGGGAGCCTCCTCGCAATCCGCGCCATTGTCGCGATTCGACGACGATGCGCGAATCACATCGGCGTCGGCGGCATTCACGTGTGCGCACCGCGCCATTCACGTTCAGCAATTATCGCTGGACCTGGGAGACACGCAATCGTTGATCGGCACGGGTTCGATAGGTTTCGACCGCAGCATCGATCTTAGACTTCACGAAGTTCCAGTCGTCCCAGCTGGACGCGCCGGAAATTTTCGACTGACCGGAAGTTTTTCGTCTCCTCAGATTTCGCGCGAGCCGGCAGTTCGGCGGAGCCGTTAGCTTTTTCAACTGGTTCTCCAAATTTGCGACAGCGTAGACTGTATGCTAGCGTTCAAAGAATGAAGGGGAAGGCCGGCTCTTGCGCGTGGTGCGGGCGTGTTCGTTTATTGTCGGCTATCGTTGTCCCGCTTTTGACCCTCGCGCTGATCGCAGTGGCTGCCGAGCGAACGCATATACAGCCTCGATTCAGGCCAGGCGAAACGCTGTACTATCAGATCGAAACCCACACCGCCTCGACGGGAAAAACTACAACACCAATCATCAATCCCGAAGGCGGCACAAAGTTCAGCGAGGATGTGGACTTACTAGCGCGGCTGGATGTGTTGCCTGAAGGCAACAGTACCGGCGGTGCGAAATCGCAGCAGGGCGGGGAACAGGCCCCAGTAAACATGCGCGTAACCTACGAGCGCGCTCATGCGGATTCGCAGGCGGATGCTCCAGCGTTCGACGCGCCGTCGGCGGCACGAGAATACGATCGGCTGGCTGGTCACTCGTTCGAATTCACGCTCGGACCCGGCGGCGCAATTACAAACCTGAAAGATATCGACAACACCTTGCAGAACGCCGAGGGTGCTGCTCCCGCCGCACTTTCGTGGATGAGAATGCTGGAAACCAGCAACACCTTTCCGCAACGGGGGATTTCGGTGGGACAAAGGTGGACGGGAGAGAGTCCGTTGGACGGTGCACCACTTGCGGGATTGGTTTGGCACGCGGACTCGACTTATTTGCGCGATGAGCCGTGCAAAGCGCCAGCCGCGGAAAACGCGGCTACAAGTGGTGCAGCGCGCCACGCCGGGCAGTGCGCGGTAATAATCACGCAGTTCGAGATTCTGCATCACGGATCATCGCACGCGGACCAAACTCCGCCCGATTACGTTCGACACGGCTTGCGGACTACAGGGACTCTGACGGGAACGGGCGAAAGTCTGGATTCTATTTCGCTGAGTTCGGGAGTGTTGGTGAGCTCGACGCAAACGAGCACGCAACGCGCCGATTTCGACATCATTGACGCTGCGAACGGCGCGAAGATTCATCGCGATGGGCAGGTACAGACGCAAACGGTAATTACGCGCGTTGCCGCGCCGCCGGCGCCTGCTGTTGCACAACCGTAACGGCGTGTGCGTGGGTGATTTACGGCGGGAATAAAAGTCGTTAAAATTAGCGCATGTTTATGCGGTTGAGCGCATAATTATTCTAATGAACAGCCGATGATTCGCACACGCAATGCCGTCTTGCCGGATGTGCAGCACATCCACGCCATCATCCAGCCCTATGCCGATGCCGGCACGCTCTTGCCGCGAGCGATCGGTGAGCTATGCGAAAACGTCCGCGATTTCCTGGTCGCCGAAGGCGAGGGCCAGATAATCGGCTGCGGGGCGCTGCACCTTTACGGCACCCACTTGGCGGAGATTCGGTCGATTGCCGTGGCGCCTGACGCCAAGGGACGCGGTGCGGGCCGTGCGCTGGTGGACGCGTTGATGGACGAAGCCAAACGACAGAGCGTCACGTGCGTGTGCCTGTTCACGCGCACGCCGGAGTTTTTCGCGCATCTGGGATTCGAAGTGGCCCGCCGCCAGGAGCTGCCGGACAAAATTTACAAGGATTGCGTCTGCTGCCCGAAGCTTTCTAGCTGCGACGAAATTGCCATGGTTAAGGGCCAAATTCCCGCCAATATGAACGGCTTGCGCGACCCGCGAATCGCCATCCCGCTCATCCAGTTCAAGTCCTGAACGTTCTCTTGCCTGGTCGCGTATAATAGTAGTTTTAGGCTTTAGGTGTCAGGCGGACTGAGGACATCGAGCATGGATTTCAAACTGGCCAGCGACTACGAACCTCGTGGCGACCAGCCGGAAGCAATCTCGCGGCTGGTCCGCGGATTAAACGACGGCGACCGTCATCAAGTGCTGCTGGGCGTCACCGGTTCGGGCAAGACGTTCACCATGGCCAAGGTAATCGAGGCGTCCAACCGTCCGGCCATCGTGCTGGCGCACAATAAGACGCTGGCGGCGCAGCTTTTTCACGAATTCAAATCGTTCTTCCCGCAGAACGCTGTCGAGTATTTTGTCAGCTACTACGATTATTACCAGCCCGAAGCGTATGTTCCTGCTAGCGACACGTTCATCGAAAAAGAATCGACCATCAACGACGAGCTGGATAAGCTGCGCATGAGCGCCACGCGCTCGCTTTTTGAGCGCCGCGACGTCGTGGTTGTGGCATCCGTTTCCTGCATCTACGGCTTGGGCTCGCCGGAAGCGTATTACGGCATGCTGCTAATGCTGGAAAAGGGACAGTCCATCGCGCGCGAATCGATTCTGCGCAAGCTGGTGGAAATTCAGTACGATCGTGCGGAGGATTTGCGGCGCGGCACCTTTCGCGTCCGCGGCGACACGATTGAGATTTTTCCGCCGTACGACGACTTGGCTGTGCGAGTGGAAATGTGGGGCAGCCAGATCGAAACGATACGCAAGATCGATCCGCTGACCGGCGAGATTCGTTCGCGCGAGGGGGAAATCGCGCGCATGCCGATTTATCCGAAGACCCACTACGTGCTGCCCGCGGAGCAGCGCGAGCGCGCCATTCAGACCATCTACGAAGAGCTTGATTGGTGGAAAAAGGAGCTGGGACGGCAAGGAAAGATCGTTGAATCGCAGCGCATCGTGCAGCGGACGCTATTTGACATCGAGATGATGCGCACCATCGGCTATTGCCATGGCATCGAAAATTATTCCCGGCATCTTTCCGGCCGATTGCCCGGAGAAGCGCCGCCCACGCTGCTCGACTACGTGCCATCTGATTTTCTGCTTTTCGTCGACGAATCTCACCAGACCATTCCGCAGATTCGCGGGATGTATCATGGCGACCGTTCGCGCAAGCAGACGTTGGTGGACTATGGCTTCCGAATGCCTTCGGCACTCGATAACCGGCCGCTGAATTTCGAGGAATTCGAGCATCGCGTGAATCAGGCGGTTTACGTTTCGGCGACGCCGGGGCCTTACGAGCTGACGAAATCGGGCGGAGTTGTGGCGGAACAGGTGATTCGTCCGACGGGGCTGGTCGATCCGGAAGTGGAAGTGCGGCCGGTGAAAGGACAAGTGGACGATCTGCTGGCGCAAATTCGGCAGCGCGCTGAACGCCGCGAGCGAGTGCTGGTGACCACGCTCACGAAGCGTATGGCCGAGGATCTCGCGGAATATTTCGGCGAAGTGGGAGTTCGCTGTCGCTATCTGCACTCCGAAATCGAAACGCTCGAACGCGTGCGCATTTTGCGCGACCTGCGCCGCGGGGAATTCGACGTGCTGATCGGCATCAACTTGCTGCGCGAAGGGCTCGATCTGCCGGAAGTGTCGCTGGTGGCGATTCTCGATGCCGATAAGGAAGGCTTCCTGCGCAGCGCCACGTCGCTGATTCAGAGCATGGGCCGTTGCGCGCGCCATATCGAGGGCCGCGCCATTCTATATGCGGACACGATGACCGATTCCATGCGCCAGGCCATCGGCGAAACGAATCGCCGTCGCGCCAAGCAGCAAGCGTACAATCGCGAAAACAACATCACCCCGCAATCGGTAATCAAATCCGTGGATATGCAGCTGGCGAAGATCGTGGAGGCGGATTACGTGACCGTGCCGCTGGACGATGTGGCCGCGGGAGAAATTACCAACGAAGCTCAACTGCAGCAGGTAATTGCGCAGATGGAAGCGCAGATGCGCGATGCGGCCAAAAATTTCGATTTCGAACGCGCCGCCGCCTTGCGCGACCGCATCCGTTCGCTCAAGCAACGCGATCTCGGCGTGATCGCGGCAACTGATGCCTCCTCTATCGTGCAGCCGCCGGATCAGCCCGATGCTTCCGGCAATCGCGACGCGGCAGTTCCGGCGATCGCCAATGTAGGAGACGACGCGCCGATTCGGCCACGCAGAAAGCGCCATGCGAAATAGGCTACGCTCGTGGAGCGCGTAGACATGGGGTGGACGCTTTACAGCATTGTGTACTCAGCGCTGTTTTTCGGACTAGGTTTTCGAATCCAGAGTAAGAAGGGTAGCGTCGGTAGCGCGATAGGCTTAGAGCTGATCGGAATTTTTGCGATCTGCTTCGGCGTATTCCGGTCGCTGTACTACATCCAGTGGCTGGTGATCCCGCTGGTAGTCGGAACGCTGTTGATCGAGATTATATTGTTCCGTCGGGGTTATAAGGCACACTCAGCCTAATGTGCATGTTCTGGTGGTTTTCGAATGGACGCTAGGCGCGTAACAGTTCCTGCTCGCTGCTGCGTGATTTTGATCGCAGTTGGTGCCGCGGCCCTCGTCGCGTCGCCAGTACACGCGCAGCAGTTTCCGCCCAACAACGAATTTGGAGTTTGGGGCGCATACTCGGCGAACTCGCCGGACGTTTACACCAGCCAGGGCCACATACAATTTGGAGTTGCGGCCTTTCGTTACGGGCGCATGCTGGTGACTTCGCCCTCGTACACGGTGGAATACACAATCGACGTGGATCCAGTAGAAGTCGCGCGCGCGAACCTATACGAATCATGCCAGATTTTCCGCGGTGGAATGGTCCAACCGGGATTCTGCGCCATCGGCCATCAGTGGATCTATGGCGGCGGCGTGAGCCCCTTCGGCTGGAAATTCAACTTGCGGCCGAAGCGCCAATGGCAGCCATTCGGAGCGCTAAGCTGCGGGTTCGTGATGTCGCAACGAGCGATTCCGGACGATATCTCCAAAGCGACGCGCTTCAATTTCACATTTGATTTTCAGGTGGGCATGGAACACTTCAATCGATCGCGCACGCGCGCGTGGACGTTTTCTTACAAGCTGCAGCACATATCGAACGGGTTTCGCAGTACCGTCAATCCCGGCGTGGATTTGAATATGATCGCCGTCGGCTACTCGTTTCTTAAATAGCTGCGCGCATGGAGACTTTGCAGCGCAACTGTCTCGTTCAGCACGTCAAGCTAACGCTCGTTACACCACGCCCCGTCGCAATTCGTCGAGCGGGTAGAACGTCCCGCGCCAGACGATCCCTCCCTGCCACAGCGTCACGATCATCGACCGCGCCAGCATCCAAGCAAAAATCAGCGCGCCAACGGGATAGGTGATGGCGTAAACAATCGGCGCGCGGAACTCGGTTGCTACGGCAGCCGTCGCAACCAGCGGCAGCGCCACGGCAACGGCGGCTAAAATCCGCGCCCATCCGTGCACGAACGGCAGTGCGGCCACGGGCACGTCGCACATCAGTACCAGACCGAAGATTTGCACCAACGCGAGCGCCAGTCTGAACCCCGATGCGGCAAAGAAGTTCTTGGTGGTGCCGCGAATCATGTTTCCGACGCCCGCATGCCAGTGCACGCTTACGGCGTCTCCGGCCTTCGCCACACCCGAACGCACTCCGGTCTCTTTAGCCAATTTTCCCAGCTTCATATCGTCGATCACTTCCATTGCCAGCCGCCGGTGCGTGCCCATTTTTTCGTAGGCGCTGCGGCGAACCATCTGGAACGCGCCCACACCGCAGTATCCGTGCGAGCGGGAATCGTTGGCCGACCAGGGGCGCGTGCCGGCCACCAGCGCCAGGCCGAAAAACGTCATGGCGATTTTTTCGCCGATAGTGAACATCTTGGCGCGGCCCAGCAGCGTGACGTGCTCCCATCCCTTTGCGTCTGCCAGCGCGATGGTTCGCTGCAAGAGGTCTGGCGCGAAATGAACGTCCGCATCGGTAAAAACCAGCCATTCGCCCGTGGAATGCTCGTACGCCTGCTGTAGCGCGTGCGGCTTGCCGAGCCATCCAGGGGGCAGGGAATCGACGCGCACCGGTTTCATGCGCGCATTGCGACGCGCGCCCTCGGCCAGGATTGCACCGGTGGCATCAGCCGAACGGTCATCGACGGCGATCACTTCATAACGCGGATAATTCAACGACAGAAAAGTTTCGAGAGCGTGCGGAAGCTTTTCAGCTTCATCGCGCGCGGCGAAGAGGACAGAAACGGACGGGCAGTGGGCGTCACCGAGGGGCGAAACATCGTTTATCGACGGGATGGAAGGCACGCCTCGCGCCAAGTCAATCGCTTCGGCGATCCAGAGAATTGCGACGAGGCCCAGCAGCACCGTCCAGAAAATGTGCAAATGCGAATTCCTCCGCGCCGGTAGCGATACACGTTATGCTAGCACGCTCGATGGCGCGCAGAATTTCCATCGTCGGAGCAGGACGCGTAGGCACAACGCTGGGCAAAAGCCTTCGGCAGCTTGGCTGGCACGTGGGCGCAGTCATGACGCGCTCGCAACGCACAGCCCGCGCGGCAGTGCGCACGATTGGCGGGGGCAGCGCGTTCTCGAGTCTTACTGCTGATGTCCTGGACGCCGACGTAATCCTGTTGACCACGCCAGACGGCACGATTGCGAGTGCGGCGCGCTCGCTGGCGAAGGTTGCTGGCGGCGCGTGGCGCGGTAAAGTGGTCTTGCACACCAGTGGCGCCCTCGACCGCGGCGTGCTGGGTCCCCTGGCGTGCCTCGGAGCGGCTACTGGCTCGCTGCATCCGATGCAGACATTCAGCGGGCGCAATGTGCCCAAACTCGATGGCGTTACGTTCGCAGTTGAAGGTAACGCAAAAGCGCTGCGCGCCGCGAAGCAAATCGCGCGCAGTCTTGGCGGCGTGCCAGTCGTAATTAAAAGCACTGACAAGCCGGCATACCACGCCACGGCCGTATTGGCGGCAGGAAGCGGGTTTGCATTGATCGAAGCATCGGTGCAAATGCTTGAAAAGATCGGCTTCACGCGGCGGCGCGCGATTGAAACGCTGCTACCGTTAACCCGTCAAATGCTCGATAATATAAAGCAGCACGGCCCGTGCGCTGCGTGGACGGGCCCGCTGTCGCGTGGTGACTTCGAGGTTGTCGCGAAACACCTGCGCGCGCTGCGGCGTTACCCAAGCGAATTTCAAGAATCGTATGCCGCGCTTGCCGTGCTGGCCGCGCGCGTGCTGGCGAAAAACCCAGAGGCAACGTTGCGGAATCTGCGGCGCGTGCTGAAAAAATCCCAGGGAGGCAATCGTTGACTTCCACTTCGAAAAAGCTGCATATCCCCGTCGAGCATACGAAACTCGCCAATGGCCTCCGCGTGGTAGCTTCGCCCGATCGCTCCGCGCCCGTCGTCACCGTGGGCGTGTATTACCAGATCGGTTTTCGCCTGGAGCCGCGCGGCCGCAGCGGTTTCGCCCATCTTTTCGAGCACATGATGTTTCAAGGCTCCGAAAACGCCGCCAAGATGGAACACATCCGGCTGATCAATTCTTCGGGCGGCCTACTGAACGGTACAACGAATTACGATGTCACGAATTATTTCGAAGCGGTTCCATCAAACGCATTGGAGCGCGTGCTGTGGCTCGAAGCGGACCGCATGCGCGCCTTGAAAGTGGACGATGAAAATCTTCGAAACCAGCGCGATGTGGTCAAGGAAGAAGTCCGCGTGAACGTGATGAATCAGCCGTACGGCGGATTCCCGTGGCTCGATCTGCCGCCTGTTGCCTTTCGCAACTGGCCCAACGCGCACAATTTTTATGGCGACTTCGCCGATCTCGACGCAGCCACGCTCGCGGACGTGCAGACCTTCTTTCGTACATTCTACGCACCGAATAACGCTGTGCTGGTGATGCTCGGCGATCTGGATCCCGCGGAAGCTTTCAAAATGGCGAAGCGGTATTTCGAGAACATCCCCGTCGCGCCGGCGCCGCCGCGTGCGGACGTGAACGAGCCGCCGCAAGAGTCAGAGCGCCATGGCGAAGTGCCCGAGAACATGGGGCCGCTTCCCGCCATTGCGATTGGCTACACCATGCCCCGCCGCGAAAGCCCCGATTGGTTCGCCGCCGGAATTGTGGAGCGCGTGATGCACGGCGGCCGCGCTGGCCGCGTGTTCCGCAAACTCGTGCTCGAGGACCAAATTGCCGTCGACGCGGACGGCAGTGCGGATCTACTCGATACCAACGGCCCCACGCAGATGGTCTCGCGCATATTTCACAAACCGGAATTCACATCCGAGGGAACGGTGGCTGTTTACGACGAAATTATCGACGAAATGCAGCGCAAGGGAATTCCGTCGGAAGAATTGGAGCCGGTGAAAGTAAAGTTTCGTTCGGATTTCTATTCAATGCTCGAAGGCGGAATGGGCTCGTACATGCCGCGCTTCGGATTGATGCACTATTTGGCGTGTTTCACACTTTTTGACGGCGATCCCGACCGTGTAAACGAAGTTCTCGATCGTTTCCTGGAAGTCACTCCCGAGCAGGCGCAGTCGTTTGCGCAAAAATATCTGGTGCCGAAAAATCGCGCGGTGCTTTTCCGCCGTCCCGTGGCGCAAGCTACGCCCCTTGCAGGGGGCGCGCGATGAGCTCTCCCACACAGCAGGCGCAACCAGCGCGTGCAACTTCGGCTCCGGCTCTCGCGCCCGAGCGGCCGGTGGTCTGGCCGAAGCGAACGGTCCGCACGCTCGCGAACGGTCTTCAGGTGGTGCTGGCGGAATCTCGCGCGTTTCCCAAAATCACAGCGCAACTATATTTTCGCGGCGGCAATGCCGCCGTCTCGCTCAATAATCCGGGCCTCGCCGAAATCACTTCGGCCGTTGTGCGCACCGGTACGGTCTCCCGCACTAGCCGGCAAATCGAAGAGGACCTCCGGCGCATCGGAGCGGGCCTGGGCACCCATGCGGGAGCCGATTCGAGCGCGATTTCCGCTTCCGGGCTCGCTGAATTTTCCGGCGAGTTGCTGGAGCTAATCGCCGATCTCGCTCGCAACGCTACATTTCCGCAGGAGGAATTCCAGCGCGAGCAGCGGCAGCGTTACGAAGAGCTGAAGATCGAGCGCACCACGCCGGGTTTCCTGGCCAACGAGCGCATGCGCCGCGTCCTTTTCGGTGCGCATCCGTACGCGATTGTCGGTCCCACGCTGGAGGAAGTGGAGGCGTACCACCGCCAGCAGTTGGTGGATTTCTACCAGCGGTATTACGTTCCCACGGACTCGCTGTTGATCGTCGTTGGCGATTTTTCGGCCGCCGCCATGATGGAGCAAGTGGAAAAAACCTTCGGCGGTTGGTCAGCGCCCAAGCCGGAGGTGCAGAAAACAGCGGAACCCCGCCGTCATTCGGGAAGGCGCGTGTATCTGGTCGACAGGCCGGGCACTGTGCAGACTCAAGTGGTGGCCGGAAATTTGGCGATCACGCGGCGCGATCCCGATTGGTACCGCGCAGTGCTGGCGAATTCAATTTACGGCGGCGCGTTCCATTCGCGCCTGGTGATGAATATTCGCGAGCAAAAAGGATACACGTACAGCCCGAGAAGCTCCCTGAACGCGCTACGGGAGTACGGATATTTCACAGTGAGTGCCGCAGTGCGCAACGACGTGACAGCCGCGACCCTAACGGAAATTTTCTACGAGATGGATCGCATGCGCTCGCTGCCAGTGCCGGCCGACGAACTCGAAAGCGCGCGTAATTATCTGACGGGAGTGTTTTCGCTCGGCGTGGCCACGCAGGATGGACTGCTCGGCCAGCTGTCAGTCGTCTACCTGGACCGCTTGCCCGAGGACTATCTCGAAACCTACCGCCAGCGCATTCGAGCGCTCTCTGCGGAGGACGTGCTGGAATCGGCGCGACGGCATTTCGATTCCGCCAACGCGCAGATTGTGCTTGTTGGCGACCGCGCGCAGATCGGCGAACAAGCGGCGCTCTTCGGCGAAGTGAAGGCGTTTAACGCGCAAGGCGACGAGGTCCGCTAGCTATCCGCAAGGCGCCGCTGGCCGTAATTGTGGGCGCGCCTACGCCGAAATAGATCGTGAGTAGCGAGCAACAAATCGAAAGCACGCGAGCTGCGGCGTCCAACGATGTGGGGGGCGCGCCGCGAAATTCCGGCGCTTCCGGCGAGCGCTGCGGGTCCGGGAATCTGCGCTCGAAGCTGCCTTTCTTTCGCATGATTTCGTGGATGGCCTTCTATTCAGCCGCGGTGCTGTTTCTGATGTCGCTGATTCTGTTCGGCGTATCTCACCTGCAAACAAAAATCTTCGGGGGCGCGTTGATCGCCGCTGTCGCCCTTGTTATCGCCACCTACGTGCTCCACTGGCGCCGCTGATCGTCAGTTGATATATTGCCGCCCGAAGCACTTACGCAAGTGACTTCGTGCTAGTTGAAATGCGTGCTAATCGAATTGGGGGCGTGCCGTGGATTGCAAAAACCTCCGTCGCCTCGCGTTGTTATCCATCTCGTTGTTTTTTCTTGTAGGTGCGGCGCCGTCGTTCGCGCAGACCAAAAAACATCCGCCATCGAAGCCGATCAACTTGAATACAGCCACCATAAGTCAGCTGGAAGAATTGCCGGGTGTCGGGCCGGTAACGGCCAGAGCAATCTTGGATTTCCGCGCGAAAAGCGGACCCTTTCATCGCGTGGAGGATCTGCTCTCCATCCATCGCATTTCGCAGAAAAAGCTAAGCAAGCTGCGCCCGTACGTGACCGTAGCTCCATCCGCCCATCCACAGTCGAAACCACCGCAAAAGCGGCCGTAACAGCCTGTGACCGGCGGCGCCTTAGAGCAGTTGATGATCGAGTTTTGTCGCGTCGCGAACGCGCAGCGATACTTGGTCGGCAATTTCGAGGCCATAGCCGGTGAGCGCGACCACTTTGCGCGGCAAGTTGGTGAGCACGCGGATCCGCCGCAGGCCCAGATCCTTCAAAATTTGCGCGCCGATGCCGCTTTCGTGCTGGATCAGGCGTTGCGCGCCGGCGTCGCGATCGGCTTGCCCGCGCTCGTGGAAAAGAATGCGCGGCAGCGCTGCGCCTTCCTCGGTGCGCGTATCGACCACAAATCCGCGGCCCGTGTGATGCAGGTAGACGAACACGCCGCGATCCTCGGCGGCGATGGCTCGCAACGAGCCTTCGATCATGGCGCGGCAATCGCATGCGGTGGAGTCGAGCACGTCGCCGGTGAGGCAATGCGAGTGAACCCGCACCAGCGGCGGCCCGTCATTTGAAAGGTCGCCACGCACTAGCGCGACGTGCACTTCGTGGTCCACGTCGCTCGAATACGCGATCATCCGGAAATCTCCGTACTTTGTAGACAAAATCGATTCGGCGATGCGTCGGACGTAGCGCTCGTGCCGCATCCGATAACGAATCAGCTCGGCAACGGTCAGCAGCTTCAGCCCGTGCTCCTGGCAGAACTCGGTGAGCTGCGGGATGCGCGCCATGGTGCCGTCATCGTTCATGATCTCGCAGATTACGCCTGCAGTATCGAGGCCCGCGATGCGCGCCAGATCAACGGATGCCTCGGTTTGTCCGGCGCGAACCAGAACTCCTCCGGCGCGCGCTCGCAGGGTATAAATGTGTCCAGGTCGCGCCAAGTCTTCTGGCCGCGTTTTGGGATCGATGGCGGCCAGTATCGTGGTGGCGCGGTCGGCGGCGCTGATCCCGGTGGTGGTGCCGCGGCGCGCGTCGATCGGCTCGCAAAATGGCGTGCCAAAAGCCGAGGTGTTACGCGGCGAGATCGGTATCAGGTGCAGATCGTCGCAGCGCTGCTCGGTGAGCGTCAGGCAAACCAGCCCGCGGCCAAACTTGGCCATGAAATTAATTGCTTCGGGCGTGATTTTTTCCGCGGCCATGCACAAATCGCCTTCGTTTTCGCGGTCCTCATCGTCCACCAGGACGATCATGTGGCCTTTTCGAATTTCCTCGATCGCTTCATCAACAGTCGCAAACGGCGGTTTTCGTTCCGTCATCGATCACCCTCTGGCAAATTCGGAGTTTGAGCGTATTCACTATCATAGCGCAATCCGACCGGATGGCGGACCGCCGCGATACGCCATTGACTTTCAGTTTTTAGGACGTCGGGACTCGTAAAGCCTCTGTGAACCGCTCCGCCGGCATGACGAAGGGTCAAACGTAGGCCCAGGTTTCTCCGCTTTCGCTAAGCTGTGGAAGCCCAGGGCTTCAGCTCGGGGAGCCGGGCTTTCAAGCCCTGCCATAAAGATGCGCGCCAGCGCACTTCCTTTCACGCTGGTTCATCCGCTCGAAGTCTTCGTTCTTGGCGCTCCGGCCATTTCAATTCACACACGTTGCTTTGCGCGTGGGGGCGCACTCACGGTATTCTTTCGCGTGCCTTTCGGCCATGCCATTTTTCTATTTTTCGCCGCGCTGATTGCGGGAGTGCTGAATTCCGTGGCGGGCGGCGGAAGCTTCATATCGTTTCCCGCGCTGCTTTTTTCTGGAATCGCTCCGATCGCAGCCAATGCCACCAACACCTGCGCCCTCTGGCCGGGAACGATCGCCAGCACCGTGGCGTACCGCAAGGTGTTCACCCGCGAAGCGCGAAAAATTTTGCCGCCGCTGATCGCGCTGGGCGTCATCGGCGGCGTGCTGGGCGCCAACATTTTGCTGCGCACGCCGCAAGAAACCTTCATGCGGCTGGTGCCCTGGCTCCTGCTGCTCGCTACCTTTGTTTTTCTTTTCAGCGGTCGGATCACTGCGTGGCTGCGCGCGCGGGTACAAAGGCGCGGAGCGCGCCCGGACTCCTTGGGATCAGCTGTCTCCGAAAAGCGCACCCCGCTCCCTCTGATGATTGGCGGTTTGGTCATCGAGGTGTTTCTCGCCACATATATCGGCTACTTCGGCGCCGGCGCGGGAATTCTGGTGCTGGCGCTGCTGGCGCTGCTTGGCATGGAAAACATCCATGCCATGAACGGCGTCAAAACGCTTCTCGTCAGTCTGGTGAATGGTGTGGCGCTGTTGACGTTCATCATCGGTCACCGCATCGTCTGGCCGGAGGCGGGCGTGATGGTGATCGGCGCCGCGCTAGGGGGTTATGGTGGCGCGCACGTGGCGCAAAAAATAAGCCCTAAGTATGTCCGGCGGGCGGTGATCGTGGTCGGTTTCGGAATGTCCGCGTACTTTTTCGTTCGCTACCGCTGACACACAAGTAGTTGTAAGTCCGAGCTGAAGCAGCTGGCTTCGGAGTCGCCGCCCAATCGCCTATCGGTTCGGCTCACGCTCTGGGGCAGCAGCCGAGTCTGCTGGGATGCCGGGCGTGTGCGGCGCATACTGCCGGGGATTTTCGATTGCCCGGCGATTCGCTTCTAGCAGGTTCGCGATCGTCTCGCGGGCGATCCGATGGATGATAGGCTTGGCGATCCAAGCCAGCAGCGTCGGGACATCGCGGCTAAGCGAAATCGATTCCACCTGCATGAACACGCCGCCGTCTTTTTCCTCGTAACGCCAGTAATCGTTCAGTCGCCAAAGATAGCCGGAGTCCTGGCCCACCGGAAACTCCGCCCCGTCCGGCTGTGACGGGTCTCGCAATTGCGCGATCCGCGTGGAAATCGAGCTGCTCGCGATCCGCGTAGGGCTCAAACTCACGCGTCGCACCTTGAAATCCGCATTGTACGACACGCTGCGCGGCGATCCCCGGTACAGCTGTAAATGGAGGCTAAACGCGCCACCGGCGAGCGCAGACACCTGCGAGCGGCGGACCTGCGGCGAATAGATTCGCGAGTAATCCTGATAATCCTCCAGAACCGCTTCCGCGGATTTCAACGTGGCGCCCGGCACGAACGCAATGCCAATCCAGTGGTGGACCATCCCGTTTGGAATTTTGATCGGCCGTCCGTCGTCGTAAGTATCCAGGCGCCGGATGACAAATTGCCCAGCGCGCAATTCGGAGTAGAGATCTTTCCGAGTGGATGGCGGCCGGCCGTCGATCCAGAGGAAAGGTCCGTCGGCTCGCAGGGTGGACTGCGTCTGCTGCTCGGCCACTTCAACGTAGTGGTTGAAAGCCGCGATGGTTTCTTTTTCCAATTCCTTGGCATAGGCATTGAACGCGATCACGAGCAGCGCGAAAGCGAGGAGGGCGGCGCACGCCAGCCAGCGGTTGGGTAATCCATTCAGTGAATATCGCAAGTGAGCTCCACTTTCACCGTCCGATGTCCCGAGGGTCCGCTCGAAAGCATTCTGCAATCTGGCCAAAGGCCAAAGCGTCCCGCCGTCACTTTCAGCGCCAACTCACGCCTTCCGGACTAAGTTTCCATTCTAACGGGCCATTCTTCTCGCGTCGATTTTCGCTCGAATAGCGAGTTCGATTCGACAACACCATGAGAAAGCGAATCGAACGAAGCTAGGTACGTCTTCATAGCGGCCGCCCACGGCTAATCTGCCTCTTCAGCCGAGAGCGGGTCGGCAATAGCTTCTAGTCGCGAACGCTCGGCCTTCACCCCGTAGGCGAGTTCCACAATGGCTGCGCCGAACATCAAACCAGCTGCGATCAGGTATCCGTAAAATACGTTCGTGGCCGACCCGGAGCCGATCAGGGTGCCGAAAAGCCAAGGCGCAACGATTCCACCGATGGCCGTGCCCAGCGCATAGAAGAAGGCGATCGAAAGCGCGCGGATCTCCAGTGGGAAAATCTCACTCACGGTCAGGTATCCGGAACTCGCCGCCGCCGATGCGAAAAAGAAGATTACCGTCCAGGAAACGGTCTGCGTGGTGGCGGAAAGATCGCCTCGCGCAAAAAACCAGCCGGTTATCGTTAGCAGCGCCGCGGATATCGCGTAGGTGGACGAGATCATCGGCCGTCGTCCGATGGTGTCGAAGAAGTGCCCCAGGACCAGGGGGCCGAAAAAATTCCCGGCTGCAAAGGGCAGCAGGTAGATGCCCGTGCGTCCAGCAGGCACCTGATAGAAACGCGTCAAGATCAACGCGTAAGTGAAAAATACGGCGTTGTAGAGAAACGCCTGTGATGTGATCAGCGACAAACTTAAAAACGAGCGGCTCAGATATTTTTCGCACATGCGCCGCGCCACCAGTCCAAACCCGAAGCTGTGCCGCGGATGAATCACCAGCGGTTCGCCCTCGGGAGCCGGCAGCGCGCGACCGAGGCTCTTTTCGGAGCGCGATTCGATTTCCTCCATCATTTTTTCGGCTTCATCGCGCGCGCCGTGGGTCATCAGCCAGCGTGGGCTTTCCGGCACATGCCTGCGTAGCAGCAGAATGAAAAGTCCCAGCAGCGCGCCAACGCCGAATCCGAAACGCCAGCCCAGCTGCGGTGCCACGATGCGCGGATCGAGAATGATGAGCGTAGACGCTGCGCCTGCCGCCGCGCCGATCCAATAGCTGCCGTTGATGATCAGGTTTACCCGCCCGCGGAATTCCGCGGGAATCAGCTCGTCGATCGCCGAACCGATGGCCGAATATTCACCTCCGATCCCCGCGCCGGTGATAATCCGAAACGCCGCAAAGCTCCAGAAATTCCACGAAAAGGCGGTCAGTAAAGTGCCCGCCAGGTAGATCGCCAGCGTAATAAAAAACAGCCGCTTGCGGCCCCAGCGGTCCGTCAAGTATCCAAACACGAGCGCGCCGCCAACGGCCCCAACGAGATACGCCGAAGCAATAGAGCCTATTTGCGGCGCGGAAAAGTTCATCACGCCAGGCTCTTGCAACACGCCGCTGATCGCTCCGTTCAGCGTTACTTCCAAGCCGTCCAGCGTCCACGTGATGCCCAGTGCAATCACCACCAGCCAGTGAAATTGGTTCCATGGAAGACGGTCGAGCCGCGCGGGTATGCGAGTTTCAAATGAAGGTGATATGGATTTTTCGGTCATGCCGCGTGGGGTCGCCAAACGCGAGGATTGAGCGAAGCGCGGGCCATCGCTCCCATGTAACATGTGCGGCCGACCTGCGCAACCGGGAAAAGCGCCGCCTCAGGGCAGCCAATTCAGTTGCTGCCCGCAATGCGCGCTTCTCCCGTCGCGGATTTCTGGCCAACTAGTCGAGTGCTGGTTCTTACTGTTGGGTGGCGCCCGTATAACGTCCGATCTCGTCTGTCAAACCGCGCGCAGCTGATGGCACGGGCACGTTACCATGCAACGCCATTTCTCGATTCACCTCGTGGCCGTAAAGCGCCTCATCCGCGCTCTTATCCACTTTCACCACTGCACCGTTCAAGCTCACTCCGGCAAAAATTCCCCGGCTGCGCGAATACGTCAGAATCTCGGCCCGCATGGACGCGTCCGTCGACGCCGCAACATGCCTTCCCACCGGCCCAGCCGCTCCCGTGGCATCCGCGCCAATCTTGAAGTCGTTCTTCAACAGGTTGATCGCGCCTCGTCGGTCCATAAACAACAGAACGAGATCGGTGGCCGACCCGCCGATTTGAAATCCGACGCTGCCTCCGCTCACCAATATAAACACCGGCGCGCTCCAACCGTGAGGCGTCCGGCAAGTCACCAGCCCCTTACCGTACCGGCCGCCGAAAATAAAGGCGAACTTCACTTCGCTCGGTACGATGGCAATGCACCTTGCCTTATCCAGCAAGTCGTTAGGAATCGCGTTGTCAGGAACGTTCATAATCTCGTGAAAGACACGGCGGGAAGCGTCGATACGGCTAATGGCGTCCTGGCGGTTATCCGCGCGTGCGGTCAGGACGACACTGCACAGCAGAACCGCAAGTACGGCCCCAGCGCACTTCTTCATGGTTGATTCCTCCGGCAATGCGATGTCGGGCTCAACTTTGAACCCTTTCGTCATATAGGTTGGAGTCACCGGCAGGTGAAACTGTCGCAGCCGGTCTGCGCTGTGCTGGTACTTTTCAGTTCGTGCTCGAAGGCACTTCTTGGATCTTCTCTGCGTTCGCATTCTGCTTACACTGATTTTGCAAAGCGCTCGCAACCGCAGCACACCGTGCAAACGCATTCTCAGCTTCCGCGTGGCGATTCAAAAAGTGTAGATCCGCGCCTAGCACGAACAGGTCCGTAGCATCCGGTGACGAGTTTCCATCCACGGCCTGTTCCGCTTCCTTTTCGGAGTCCGCGTATTGCTGGCGGCGGAAATAGACAAGCTCCAGTGCGCTGTGGGACTGGAACGATCTTTTGGCCTTAGCTTCGGAGAATTCAGCGTCGGTCATGCGCGCGGGTTTGCGCAACGTCGGCATCACCTCAAGGGCGTGCTTTGCGTATTTCTCCGCCTTGTCCAGCTGCTGGCCGGCATCCGGGTCGCTCGGATTGTAAAAGTGCGGTATGGTCCATGCAACAGTTGCCAGCACGTCCACGTCATCTGGATCGAGCGCCAGTGCGCTGTCGCCGAAGCGGTACGAGTCCTTCCAATCTTTTTGCGCCTGGCACGTCATCATCATTCCCACGTCCACGCGCTCTTCGAATGGGCTCTTCGGATAACGTTTCAGAAATTCATTTCCGAGTCGAATTTTCTTCTCGTCCTCCTCTTGCTTCAGAAATTTTTGATACGCGTCGTACTGTTCCCGCTCCACTCCATGCCCAAAGGTCCCGTACTGAAGTTCGTCGTTCGCTCCTTCAGACGTCCCGATATGGCTCTGGTCCGGTATTCCTTGGCCCACCTGGGGCGGGTTTCCAGGAACTTGGCTCTTCAGTCGCGGCGCTAGGGAAAGCGCCATAAGCGACACCCCCGCTATAAAAGCGACTCGAAAGCGCGCCGATGCACCACCCATGGCAGCCCTCCACTCTTGCTCAATTTCTGCCGCCGATTGTTACCATTGGCCGATGTTGACGGTCAAGCATTCGCGTACCTCGCGCCCGGCAAACTTCCGCTGCGCTGCTCATGTAACGAAGCGCGGCGCTGGAGCGTCTGCTATTTACAGCAGGACGTCAAATCGAGGAGAGGACGCCGTGAATAAAAAGTCGCAGAGAAATTCCATTCTGGTCGCAGCAGCCTGTTTTCTGGTGCTGTCGCTCGCGTGTGTCGCGCGCGCGCAGGACGCCAACGTCGCGGGCGCATGGCAGCTCAGCATGCCGGGCCGCAATGGCAATATGATGACTGAGAACCTCACGCTTCAGCAGGACGGGCAGAAGCTCACCGGCACGATCAAAGGCCGCCGAGGCGACGAGCCGGTCACCGGTACGATCAACGGCAACAACATCGCTTTCTCCGTCTCCATTCAAGGGCAACAGGGAGCTTTCAAGCTGGACTACACCGGAACCGTGGATGGCGACGCGATGAAGGGCACGATGAGCGTGATGGGCAACACCGTCAATTGGACCGCCAAGAAGGGCAGCGGCAGCTCCGGAAATTAATCCGCGCGCGTTCTGTGCGTCCCGGAGAAGTCTTCCGGGACCGCTCCGCGTCACAAGCTGCGAATAAAAAGGGCGTTCCAGCCTTCGCACCGGAACGCCCTTCGAATGCTATTCCCCCGAATAGTCGTCCGTCATTTGTCCGTGTGGCCGCTCCGCGCGGACAAAGCGCGACTAATTTATCTGTTTCTCCCGACAGAGACTAACCATGTCGCACGTCCGGCACGACTGGCACCACTTCGGATGCTTGGGTAGATCGACGTCGCGGATATGTTTACCGGCGGCAACTACACGGTCGAGAGTTTCCTCGACAACGGATGCGGTGACTTCCTCCCGGTGAATGAGCCCGACCTCAAGATTGTGTATTTCGACCAGATCAGCGTCCTTGCCAGTCGCTTTCTGGTATCCCGCTGCGTATACCTGAAGCTGAAGCCTGGTCATATCTTGAGGTTGAGTATCCTCACCCGACTTGAAATCGACTATCGCGATTTCATTAGTATCCGTTCGTCGTATTAGATCGATTCGGCCGCTAACCACAATCCCATCCGCGAGCTTCAACTCAATTGCTTTCTCCGCATGTTCGAGACGCGTAAGTTGCTCGCCGTGTTTCTCCAAGTATTGCGTCAGAGCCTTTTCTGCACCTTTGATTGAATTTTGCAATACGTCTTCATTTGCAAATGGGAGATGCAGGTGATCCCTAACCAATCTCGGCACGTCGCTCAGCTTGGGCACATTCCCGCGAATCGACTCAGCATGAATTTCGCAGAGGGCATCGTGTAGGGATTTTCCGAAGCCAATGGCACGGTTGACGGGTGGGTCGAAGCCATACAAGAACCTGAGCTTGAAATCGTAAGGGCAATGAAAGTAGTACCGGAGCTCGCTGAAAGTGAGCGGGAACGGAGAATCGCTAACCTTGCGGTTCGGCGGTATCCTCGGTATAGATCTCCTGGGATCAGATCCCAGCACGAACTCGCATTGTGTTAACTCTGTAAAGAATTCGGAAACGCGTTTTTGTTGCTGATTATCTGGTACTGGGGCCCACGAGCAGAATAGGTATTTTTCGGCCCGAGTCAAGGCGACGTAAAACAGTCGCCGCTCGTCGTCCTTTGTGCCTTTATATCGATCTGCATTCGGAACCGCCCTCTCGGGAATAACATTCCAGATGGTCCGCCCCCCCTGCCTTCTAGACGGAAAGCGATTCGCGCGTAAACACGGCACGAAAACCGCTGGCCACTGCATTCCTTTTGCTTGATGTATCGTCATAATTCTAACAGCGTCCGGGCGAGCACGGGCAGTTTCCTCAGTTTCCTCAGGATAGTAATCGGGTGCCTGATATTCAAGAAACCCTGAAAAATTTGAGTACAGGCTTTCCGGGCTGCTATGAAAGTGAATTTGCTCGAAGTCGGAGATCAGTTGGCTGAATTTTCCGAGGTTGAAAAAGATCACTTCGCCGGTCCTTGCCTTAACGCCGACCCGTTCCTCACGCACCGACATAGCGGACAGCAAATCGAGATAGACCCTTTGAAGAAAAAGCTGATTGTCACTACCGAGCGGAATGCGTTTACGAATGCTCTTAAGGAATTTGACGCCGGCCTCGATATTCGCATTCACGAGGCCTGGAAACCCCCCTTTGAGAGATTTTCGGAGCACGGCCTCGCTTGGGGCCGGAGCACCCCGAGTCGCGTGTTCGGCCAGAAAATAGAAGGCGGTGCGGACCGCCTGAATTTCCTGCGTGTCAAAAAGCGAATTCATCCCCCCGCCAAGGTGAGGAATATCCGCCTTTCGTAGAGCGGCTACAACTGGACCGACATCCTTCCACGCGCGGACCAGAACCGCCATATCAGAGTACGTCAACCCCCGCGGCGATCCATCCTGGCGATCCTGGTATTTGGTGCCCCTGAGCCACTCGATTTTACAGGCAATCCACTCTGCCTCCTCCTCAGGATCGGAAAACTGAAGCGCTAGTACGTCACCACGGGTAAATGGCTGCGCGTCTGTGCTCTCCATTTTTTTAGGTAGGCGATCAGAATTGCGCTCGATGATTCGGCGAGCCGTCAGGACGATTCCTTTACTGCTTCGAAAGTTCTCGTTCAATCGTTCTGTTCTAACGTCCGGGTATCGTTCGGAAAACGTTATAATGTTCCGGACATCACTGCCACGCCACTGATAGATCGTTTGGTCGTCATCTCCGACGACGCAGATATTCGCGCCGAGCGCCGCGATCCGGGATATCAGATCCTCCTGAAGAGGGTTAACGTCCTGATACTCATCCACGACAAGGAATCGGACCGAGCCTTTTATCTTCTCCCGCAAATACTTATTAGATTTTAGTTCGTCAACAGCGCAACGAAGCATCCCCGAGTAGTCGAGATATTTCTTGTCGTTGAGCAGCTCTCGATATTTCTTTGCGGCCGCTCGCACACCGAAGGGAATCATCCGGCTTTTTACGCCGCCCTCGTCGAGCACGCCCACGAGGCCCTGATATAGCCGGGAGTCAACCCACCTGGACAGTAATCTGCCGTCCAGCAGCGGCGTTTCAGTCAAGCCGCTTTTCTTGCTATTTCGATCTATCAACAGTCGCTGTTGGACCTCATTCAGCACGGAGTACTTTAGGAACCGGTACACGGGGGGCTGCTGTAAAAGGTTGAGGCAGTACGCGTGCATTGTGCCCACGTACATTCCTGCCAGGCCCTCATCAGTACCCAGCCTTTCAACAGCCAGCCGCTGAATTCGGTCCTTCAGCTCGCCTGCCGCCTTCTCTGTGAACGTAAACGCCACGATATTATCGGGCCGCATCCCGGAGGAACGCTTTGCCTCTAAGATTTTCACCACACGTTCAGAGATGACCTGAGTCTTGCCAGAGCCCGCGCAAGCGATTATTTGGAGATTTCTGTCGATTGTCGCGATCGCCCGCGATTGCGATGAGGTGTATTCCATCTCGGCCCTCTAGGGCATTGAGCGAGTGCGTAGCTTCAGAGGCAGTCGCCAAATCCGATTTACTTTGAAGATAACGACCAAGCATTTTCTACACCAACATTAACTAAACCGCAAGGGAGGACGCGCGAGCGCGTGTCGCTCATAGTCAGCGCACAAAAAAGGGCGTCCCAGTGCCACTGGGACGCCCTTCGTATTTTCGAAATCGCAGGTACCGATCTGCGATTTAGTACATTCCGCCCATGCCGCCGCCACCGGGCATTCCGCCACCGCCGCCCGCAGCGCCCTTCTTTTCGTCTTCCTTGATGTCCGCCACCAAAGCTTCAGTGGTGAGCATCAGGCCGGCGATAGACGCGGCGTTCTGCAGAGCGAGACGCGTGACCTTGGCCGGGTCAATCACGCCAGCCTTGACGAGATCACCGAACTCGCCGGAGTCAGCGTTGTACCCGAAGTTATCTTCCTTCGATTCGCGCACGCGGCCAACGATCACAGCGCCTTCTTCCCCGGCGTTGTGAGCGATCTGGCGCATGGGCTCTTCGAGGGCCCGCTTCACGATGTTGACGCCAATGGCTTCGTCAGCATCGAGCTTCAGCTTTTCTAGAGCGGCGATGCAGCGGACCAGCGCCACGCCGCCGCCGGGAACGATGCCTTCCTCGACGGCTGCGCGAGTGGCGTGCATAGCGTCCTCAACGCGAGCCTTCTTCTCCTTCAGCTCGGTCTCGGTAGCCGCGCCGACTTTGATGACGGCGACGCCGCCGACGAGCTTCGCAAGACGCTCCTGCAGCTTTTCGCGGTCGTAGTCAGAGGTGGTATCTTCGACCTGAGCGCGAATCTGCTTTACGCGGCCTTCGATCTCGGCGGCCTTTCCGCCACCTTCCACGATCGTGGTGTTGTCCTTATCGATGGTGATTTTCTTGGCGCGGCCGAGGTCTTCCACCTTCACGTTCTCGAGCTTGATGCCGAGATCCTCGGTGATGGCCTTGCCGCCCGTGAGGGTGGCGATGTCTTCGAGCATGGCCTTGCGGCGGTCGCCAAAGCCAGGGGCCTTGACGGCGGCGCACTGCAGCGTGCCGCGGAGCTTATTCACCACCAGCGTGGCGAGCGCTTCGCCCTCAACGTCCTCGGCGATGATGATCAGCGGCTTGCCCATCTTGGCGATCTGCTCGAGCAGGGGAAGCAGGTCCTTCATCGAGCTGATCTTCTTTTCGTGGATCAGGATGCGGACGTCTTCCAGAGCGCATTCCATCCGCTCGGGATCGGTGACGAAGTAGGGCGAGAGGTAACCGCGGTCGAACTGCATACCTTCGACTACTTCCAGCGTGGTCTCCATCGTCTTCGATTCTTCGACGGTGATCACGCCATCCTTGCCGACCTTCTTCATCGCCTCGGCGATGATGCTGCCGATCTGTCGATCGTTGTTGGCGCTGATGGTGCCGACCTGGGCGATCATGTCGCCCTTCACGTCCTTGTGCAGCTTCTTCACTTCTTCTACGGCCACTGCCACGGCGCGTTCGATGCCGCGCTTGAGAGCGGTCGGGCTAGCGCCGGCGGCCACGGTCTTCACGCCTTCGCGGAAGATCGCTTGTGCCAGCACTGTGGCAGTGGTGGTGCCGTCGCCGGCCACGTCGGACGTCTTGGAGGCGACTTCACGCACCATCTGCGCGCCCATGTTTTCGAGCGAATCGGGCAGCTCGATTTCCTTCGCTACGGTCACGCCGTCCTTGGTGATGATCGGCGCGCCGAATTTCTTCTCGATCACCGCGTTGCGGCCCTTGGGGCCGAGGGTGATCTTCACGGCGTCTGCCAGCACGTTGACGCCGCGGAGAATCGACTGGCGCGAATTCTCACCAGTCACGATTTGCTTTGCCATTTCTATTTCCTCCAGAATTTTCTTCGAGATCAGTTGCCGGGCATTCGCGCCGCGGCGGATAGTTGTGGATCGTTACTTTTTGCCGCCCGCTGCTTTCGCGTGGGCGCCGAGTTTGGCGAGAATTTCGTCTTCCTTGAGAATCAGAAATTCCTCGTCGTCGATTTTTATATCGTTCCCGCTATACTTGCCGAACAGGATGCGGTCGCCGACTTTCACGTCGAGCTGGATGCGGTCGCCCTTTTCGTTGAGCTTGCCGGCGCCGACTGCGACGACTTCGCCCTCTTGCGGTTTCTCTTTGGCCGAGTCAGGGATGATGATGCCTCCCTTCACGGATTCCTTCTCTTCGAGCCGCCGGACCAAAACCCGGTCATGCAGCGGCGTAACGTTGACTGCCATCTGTGCCATTCCTCCAATGCTTGGTGAGTGTCGTTCGGCAAGGAGTCGCTGTTAGCACTCCTCGCAAGCGAGTGCTAATATAGCAGGACTGCGGTGTCTGTCAAGGGGGAAACTCAGACAACACGTTTTGGATAGCGCTGGAGATAGTATAAGTAAGTCCTCTGTATACAGTAAGATGCATGGAGGAAATGGTTCTTGAGAAGGCTCGTCCAAACAGCTAATTTTGTCGAGTGCATGGATCGAATTGGTGGCTGAATCCTCACTACGCGTGGCGCAATAATCGTCGAGCATGATTCAAAATCGCCAAATTGCTGGATACGTCCTGGCTGGCGGGGAGAGCACGCGCATGGGCAGGAATAAGGCTACACTCCAGATAAACGGCGTGCCGATGCTGTTGAGGACTGCGCGTTTGGTCGAGTCAGTGGCTGGCGCCCCGGCCATCGTTGGCAATTTGAGTGACGCCGAGTCCTGTGGGCTGACTACGATTACCGACGATTGGCCGGGCGCGGGTCCGCTTGGCGGGATTGCGACGGCGTTGGCATCGACACAAGCGCTCTGGAATTTGATTGTCGCTTGCGATCTGCCCTATCTCACCGGGCCGTGGCTCGAGTTTCTGGCGAAGCGGGCGCTCGCTTCGCAGGCCGACGCGGTGGTGCCCACCAACACGCGCGGGGCTGAGCCGCTCTGCGCCGTGTACCACAAACGATGCGAAGCGGCGATTCGGGCGGCGCTAGTGCGCGGCGTGCGAAAAGTGACGGATGGGTTAAAGGATTTACTAGTGGAACTGATCGACCCCTTTGAATGGAAAGCGTTTGATTCGGAGGGACTGCTGTTCAAAAATATGAACTCACCCGAGGATTACGAGGAAGCGCGCGCTAGGCTAGGCGAGGCAGGGAAGTCCGAGGCGAAATGAGCGGCCACTACTTCGAATTCCAGCACGTCTGGAAATCATTCGACGAGAACTCGGTGCTGAAGGACGTGAATTTTTTCGTCGATCAGGGCGAGACGGCGGTGATTATGGGCCGCAGCGGCGTGGGCAAGTCGGTGTCGCTGAAGCTGCTGCTGGGATTCCTTGACCCGGACGAAGGCCGCATCATCATGGGAGCGCAGGACGTGACTGGCTGGACCGAGGAGCAGTTTTCCGAGATTCGGCGGAGGGTCACGATGGTATTCCAGTCCGGCGCGCTATTCGATTCGCTGACAGTCGCGGGAAATGTCGCGTTTCCACTGGAAAGCCGCGGCGGGCGGCAGAATCACGAAGAAAACAATGCGCGCGTGCAGGAGTTGCTGACAATGCTGGAAGTAGCCGATCTCGCCGACCGTTATCCGGGAGAATTGAGCACCGGCACCAAGCGAGCGGTGGCCATCGCGCGCGCTCTGGCCGAAAATCCGGACGCGATTTTGTACGACGAGCCGACCACCATGGTCGATCCGCTGATGGCCGCGCACGTGAGCGACTTGATTGTGAAGCTCAAGAAAACTCTGCGTAAGACTTCGATTGTGGTGACGCACGACACTCACCTGGCGAAAAAGCTCGCGGATCGTGTGATTTTTCTGGCCGAGGGGCGCGTGGCGTTTTTCGGCACTTGGACGGAGCTAGAGAACTCGCAAGATCCATTTCTTCGTAATTTTCTCGCGCAAGACGAATTGGTGCCTGAGCTGGATGCCACGGCGTGAACGAGAGCAAGGCAGCTGACGCAAAGAAACAGCTTCTGCGGGTGATGGGTTTTTGGGACGTCCTGCTATTCAACATCGCCACGGTGCTTGGTCCGCGATGGATCGCGGCGGCAGCGCATAACGGCACTTCTTCGATCAGTCTGTGGGTGCTGGCGGCGGCGTTTTTCTTTTTACCTTCCACTTTGATCATCGCAGAACTTTCCACCCGGTTTCCGCATGAAGGCGGGCTGTACGTCTGGTCGAAAGAGGCCTTTGGCGAATTTCACGGCTTCGTAGCCGGCTGGACGTACTGGATTTACACCTTCTTTTACTTTCCGGGACTGCTGATGGCCAGCGCAGCGATGGCTGCGTATCTGGGCGGGAGCCACGGCGCGTATCTGGCGGACAACCGCACTTTCCTGATGGTGCTCTCGTTTGCGCTGCTTTTCGCCGCGGTTATTCTAAACATCGTCGGCCTGAACATCGGCAAATGGCTGCAAAACGCGGGCGGCGTGGGCACTTATCTGCCGTTAGTAATGCTGGTCGGACTCGGCCTGTATTTTTGGCACAAGCATGGTTCAGTGACGCACTTCACATTGGCCAACATGATGCCGACATGGGACTGGGGCACGGTGAATTTTTGGCCGCAGATTGCGTTCGCGTTCACCGGACTGGAGCTTTGCTCGGCAATGAGCGAGGAGGTGCGCAACCCGCGCCGCACGTTTCCGCGCGCAATTTTTGGGTCGGGGGCGCTGATCGCGGCTGCGTACATCGCCGGGACATTCGCGGTGCTGGCGATCCTTCCGGCGCACTCCGTGGACCCGAAGGCTGGCGTTTTTCAGGCGCTCACCGCGGGCTCTACCGTTTTCGGTATCGCGTTTTTTGGAATTCTAGCGGCATTTCTGGTGCAGTTCGGCAACGCCGGGGGAGTGGGATCAACGGTGGCGGGAATTTCGCGGATTCCGTTTATTGTTGGAATCGACCGGTACCTTCCTTCGGCGTTCGGGAAGATTCATCCCAAGTGGAGAACGCCGTGGGTCGCGATTCTGGTCCAGGCCGTGGTTTCGGGCGTGATCCTGTTGCTGATTCAAGTGAACGAGACGGCCAACAACGCATATCAAATTTTTGTGGATGCCGGGACGATTCTCTATTTCATTCCGTTTCTATACATGTACGCCGCGGTGATCAAGTTGGCCTACCGGGGAGACCGGGAGGCAAATCGCGGCGCGGCGCTGATCCCAGGAGGCAAGCTCGGCGTTTGGATTACGGGCGCTCTGGGATTCGTGGTGGTGATGTTTGGGCTGGCGCTTTCGTTCATCCCGCCCGCCGAAGAAACAAACAAGTGGCTCTTCGAGGGCAAGCTGATCATCGGCACGATTGGTGGTGTGCTGCTGGGGCTGATTCTCTATTACCGCGGCGCGCGGGCCAAATCGCGGGAAGTGGCGCTTTCGGCGTCTGAGTAAGTCCGCTCCACTGTTGCATCCGGGGCATCGGTCTGTGCAATGCGTAGCGTGCGCGCTATTTTGCTTTGCCGGTACCGCCTGCGGTCAAACATTTTAAACGAACGGAGTAAACTGACCTGGTCGAGATCGCCCGACAATGGTTTCGTCAATGTGCGATCCTGAAGCTATGATTCCGCGATCGCTCCTGCACGCTACATTTCGCACTGGGATTGCCATCAAGGCATTCGACGGCATTCTGGAAACGATTGGCGGAGTGCTGCTATGGTTCGTCAAACCCGCCACAATGAACCGCGCATTGCATTTCGTTTTTCAACACGAGCTCTCTCGAGATCCGCACGATTTCTTTGCTGAGCATGTTCTGCATTTTTCCGCCAATGTAGCGCACGGCAGTTTGGTCTTCGCGTCGCTCTTTTTGTTGTCACATGGAATAGTGAAAATCGTCCTGGCTGTTGCTCTGTGGATGAATGATCTGTGGGCCTATCCGCTGGCGATTTTCGTGTTTGGCGCGTTCACGGTGTACCAGATCTATCGCTACGCCCACACGCACTCTCTTGCGCTTTTGATACTGACGGTATTCGACGCGGCAGTCGTTTGGCTGACGTGGGAAGAATACGGCGCCCAGAAATCCGCGCGGCATTTGAACGCGGCGAGTTGATTCGCGAGCCTATGGGGCTAGAAACCTTCTTCGACAAGTTTGCTGACGGACAGGCGTGAAGCGGCCGGAGCCTTCCGCACAGTCAGCATGTTCTCTACGTACTTCGCCAGGATATCGCTCTCGATGTTCACGGAATCACCCGGGGCGAGCGCGTGCACGTTGGTGTGTTCGTAGGTGTAGGGAATCACGGCGAAATCCGCGACGCCATCCTGCCAACGAGCTACGGTGAGGCTGACGCCATCTATTGCGATGGAGCCTTTTTCGGCGGCGTAGCGGCGCAAATCGTCTGGCACGGTGACTGAAAGCCACCAAGCGTCGCCCTCACGCGCCAGGCGTGTCACACGGCCGGTGCCGTCCACGTGACCCTGCACGAAATGGCCGCCCAATCGCGCGCCTGCCGCGAGCGGACGCTCTAAATTCACGGGATCGCCGGGCTTCTTCTCGCCGAGCGACGTGCGCAGCAGAGTCTCCCCAGAAAGATCGGCGGCGAAGCGCTCTTCGCTTAGATCGGCGACGGTGAGGCAGCAGCCGTTGACGGCGATGCTGTCGCCCAGTTTAGCGTCGCGCGCGATATCCGGCGCGCCGGCAAAGTTCACCCAGACGGTTCCGCCGTGTTCGGTGCGATCGAGAGCTTCAATTTTTCCGACGTGCTCGATGATTCCCGTAAACATCGTTGAAGTAACCTTCTACCACGAAGTCCGCGCCGCAGGGATGCACGCGCAAATTCTGCAGCGCGGGCGATTTGGCGAACCAGTGCGACGAAAAACTCGCCATCGGCACGCCGCCAATCCCCATTATCTTGGGAGCATAGAAGAGAATCATTTTGTCCACAATGCCGGCTTCGAGCGCCGCACCATTGAGCTCCGCGCCTGCTTCGAGGATCAGATTCAAAATTTGACGATTTCCGAGATCGCGCAGCACCGGACGCAAATCGGCGTGGCCGCTCTGGGCTGGCACGCGGACCACGTCGATTCCCGCGCGCTCGAGCGCACGAGCGTTCGGCGAGTCGTGCGGCTGCGTTGTGTAGACGATCACATCGCCCCGCGCAGATTTCACCAGCTTAGATTTCAGGGGCATGCGGAGCCGCGAATCGACGATTGCGCGTAGCAGAGGCCGACGGCGCGGCTGGTCAGTTCGATCGCCCATGCGCGGATTGTCAATCAGCACGGTGCCGATTCCGGTGAGAAGCGCATCCGATTCGTGGCGCAGCCGCTGCACAGCTTCTCGCGATGCTTCGCAGGTAATCCAGGTGGTGCTGCCCTTGCGCGAGGCGATTTGGCCGTCGAGAGTGAGTGCGGTCTTCAGCGTGACGAATGGCAAGCCGGTGCGAATCCATTTGGCGAAGCCTTCGTTCAGGCGCCGAGCTTCATCTTCGCCAACGCCGCTGCGCACCTCAATTCCAGCGCGGCGAATTTGCGCGAGGCCTCGGCCCGCTACGGCGGGGTTTGGGTCTTGCATCGCCACGACAACGCGCTTCACGCCAGCTTCGATCAACGCGTTCGTGCACGGAGGGGTGCGTCCCGTGGTGCAGCATGGTTCCAGGGTGACGTAGAGATTGGCACCGCGTGCCTTCGCGCCCGCTTTTTTTAACGCGATGATTTCGGCATGTTCACGGCGGTCGTATTGATGGAAATCTTCGCCGACGGCGCGGCTATTTTTTACCAGCACCGCGCCCACCGTGGGATTTGGATGCGCGCGCGCCATGCCGCGCTGAGCGAGCGCCAGGGCGCGCGCCATCCATTGCTCATCCACGTCGGGCGTGACGTCGGCTTGGTGGTCGCCAGCGTCGCTACTCGAAGAGCGAATTGACATAAGTTTGAGCGTCGAAAGGGACGAGATCGTCGATCTGCTCGCCGGTGCCGACGAAGCGGATCGGGAGGTTCAGCTCGCGCGCGATGGCGACGACGATGCCGCCTTTGGCGGTGCCGTCGAGCTTGGTGAGCACGATGCCGGTTACTCCGGCTTGGCTCCAAAATTCGCGCGCCTGGTTCAAACCGTTCTGGCCAGTGGTGGCGTCGAGCACCAAAAGCACGTCATGCGGCGCGCCGGGAATCACTTTCGAAGCGGTGCGCTTCATTTTGTCCAGCTCAGCCATCAGGTTTGATTTCGTATGCAGGCGGCCGGCGGTATCGACCACCACAATATCCGTGGATCGAGAACGCGCGGCGGAAAGCGCGTCGAAAACGACGGCGGAAGGGTCGGCGCCGGATTTTTGCTTGACGACTTCCACTCCGGCGCGTCGTCCCCAGACTTCCAGTTGCTCGATCGCGGCGGCACGAAAAGTGTCCGCGGCGCAGAGCAACACGCTGGCGCCTTCTTTTTTCAGGCGATTTGCGAGCTTGCCGATCGTGGTCGTTTTGCCCGTGCCGTTCACGCCCACGACGAAGAGCACGCGCGGTGCCGCGGCGGACGTATCGGGCTTGTGTCCATTGCCACTCGCCGGAGCGGCGACGATGTTCACCAACTCCCGCTTCAACGCCTGCTTGAGGGCGCCCGCTTCGGTAAGCTTGTGCTCGTTTACTTGCTGGCGCAGCGCGGTGAGCACTTGTTTCGTGGTGGTCACGCCGATGTCGGCGCTCAGCAGAGCG
Organism: Candidatus Acidiferrales bacterium; assembly: GCA_049591475.1. GTDB lineage: Bacteria > Acidobacteriota > Terriglobia > Acidiferrales > UBA7541 > Palsa-295. The sequence continues at coordinate 16,617 of JBAWEZ010000033.1, read as the reverse complement.
GTTTCCAGCTGCTTCAGAAGTTCGGGGTCGACGGGCCGGTCGCCGGTGAGGATCTGTTCGACGCGCGCGGAAAGTTCGGTGCGCGTTTTGGTGACGGATGTTTTCAGCCGTTCAAGCAGCGTGGGTTCGGGTTTTCCGAATAGCGAGATCATGGCAACGCAGCAATCTTCGATTAAACCATGATTCTAGCAGAGGCGCGCGATTGCCGGACAATAGCTGGGCGCTCTGCGTTTCAGTGGTAGAATCCCGCCGCTTCACGGAATTGAGGTGATCTGTGCGAAAAGTTTGCCTGGTGTTTCTGCTGATGCTCCCTGGACTGGCGCTGGCGCAACAGCCGCAGGATTTCTCGAAGGTGCAGGTAAAAATCACCAAAGTCGCCGGAAACGTGTATCTACTTCAAGGCTCGGGTGGGAACATCGCCGCTTCGGTGGGTGACGACGGGATTCTGCTGGTCGACACCGAATATGCGCCGCTGGGAGACAAAATCCTCGCCGCGCTGAATTCCGTGGCCCCGGGCAAGCAGGTGCGGTACGTGATCAACACGCACTATCACACCGATCATACCGGCGGGAACGTATTTTGGGGGGCGCGCGGCGCGGTGATCATCGCGCAAGCGAACGTGCGAAAGCGGCTGGCCGATGGCGGCACCGGCGGCGCGGGGAACGTGAATTTCAAGCAAGCGCCGCAACCGGCGGCGGCGTTGCCGGTGATCACCTACGAGCATGAGATGTCTATCTATTTCAATGGCGAGCAAATTCGCATCATGCACTTTCCCGCGGCGCACACAGACGGAGATTCCGTGGTGTACTTCACGAAGAGCAACGTGGTGCACATGGGCGATATCTTCGTGCGCTACGGCCTGCCGTTCAGCGACATTCGCGGCGGAGGCAGCATTCAGGGAATGATCGCCGCGTGCGAGAAGGTCGCGGATACGCTTCCTCTGGACGTGAAAGTGATTCCAGGGCACGGTGATTTGGCGACGCTCGAAGATGTGCGGGCATACACGAAAATGATGCAGGACACCACGGCGGTCGTGCAGAAAGCTCTCGCCCAACACAAGACGCTCGAACAGATGAAACAGGAAAATATTCTGGCGCCGTGGCAGAACGAAGCGCGGGGTTTCGTGAAGGCGGATACGTTTATCGACGAGCTCTACTATTCGCTGACTGGTCCGAACGCGAAAGCTCTGCACGCGGATTAAAACGGTAAGATGCGAGTACTGGGCTAAGACTAACGCGTAGTTACGAGGGATTATACTTCGACGAGGGTTGCGGTTAGGCGCAGGCGGCCGGTCTGAATGGCCGAGTCAAGCGCGGCGACAACGCTCGCGTCAAACTTGGAAACGGCCAACGAGCGGATGCGGTCAAGCGCATATTCCAGATCCATGGCCGATTGATAGGGGCGATTGGTAGTGATGGCGTCGAAGGTGTCGGCGACGGCGATGATGCGGGCCATCATCGGAATTTGATCGCCTGCCAGGCCGTAGGGATATCCACAGCCGTCCATTCTTTCGTGGTGCAGCTCGATCCCGGGCAACATGTCGCGAAGCTGCGCCACAGGCCGCATGATGTTAGCGCCTTTCACGGGGTGCTGCTTCATCAGGTCGAACTCTTCGTCGGTCAGCTTGCCGGGCTTCTTGAGCACGCGGTCGTCCACGCCGATTTTGCCTACATCGTGCAGCAGCGCGGAAATGCGCAGGCGGTCCAGTTCGTCGGCGTTCAATCCCAGGCCATCGCCAATGATCGTGGAGTATTTCGCCACGCGGCCGGAATGGCCTCGGGTGTACGGATCCTTTTCGTCGATGGCGGCCGCGAGCATGCGGATGGATCCCAAGAACAGCTCGCGGTTTTCGGCAGCGGCCTGCTTCAGGCGATCGACGTACTCCTCCATATCGCTAGCCATGCTGTTGAACGTTTGCGCCAATTCGCTGATTTCAGCGGCTCCGCGGACCTCCGCGCGTTCGTGGAATTCCGCGCGGCTGATGGCGCGCGTCGATTGGACCAGGCCCTGAATTGGGCGCGTAATGCCGAGTGCAAATAGATATCCGAAAATCAGCGCGACGGACATGGCGCCGAGCACGAACCGGAACGCTTCAGCGGTCAATTCGTCCACTCCGGCGTCGATGCGGGCATCGTCGAGGCTGCGTTCGGCGATCACCGCCCAGCGTAGCTCTGGGATGGTGCTGTAGGTCCCGATCATTTCCACGCGATGGTGTTTGTCAGCTTGCGGGACCGAAAAGTTTGTTGTCTGCGTGGCGCGCAAATCCTGCGGCAGCTCCGTTACCTGTTTCACCAGCGGAGAGCTGGCGACCACGTTGCTGCCGGGAACGAGGTCGCGGTTGGGGTACGCCACCACGTCGCCGCGGGTGTCGACCAGAAATACGGTGCGGTCGCGGACGCTGGCGTCGCGCAAACGCGCTTGCAGCCGGTTGAGCGACACAACCGCCGCGAGCATTCCGGCAAAATGGCCGTCCGAAAGCAGCGGCACGGACATCACCAGCGCCGCGTGATTGCTGGGGCCGAGCGCCAAAGGATCGCTGACGGAATCGAAGCCCTGAATGCTGGAGGTGAACGCCCGCCTCAGATCGGCGTCCACGAACGGGTCGCGGTCAGCAGTGAAGCTGCCGGCGGACTGGCCCTTCGCGTCCTTGTTGACGGCCGTGGCGTATAGAATGTTGGGATTGTTTTCGACGAAGTCCTGCAGCAGGCGCGAGATTTGGGGCCCATGCGATGGATCGTCCACGTCCTGCATCCAGCCCGCGAGGGCCAAAACTTGCCGCTGGCCGAGCAATTGTTCTTGCAGGCTCTGCTCGAACTGCAAGGTTTCGCTGGCGAGAGAACGCGTGATTTCGCTTTGCTGCACGCGCTCGGTATCCTGCAATTTTTCTTCGCTCAGGCGCAGAACTTGCCGGTGATAAAGCCAGAGCGGAGCTACGCTGACGATCAGCAGTGCGCCGAGAACGATCCAGATGATTCGCAGGCGCCGCGTCGCCGGCGGATGGGAGGTCGGGGTGGACATAAATTGCCGTCTAAAAGCGTAACGAACCAGGCTTCTGGCGACAACGGGACTAAGGTACTAGCGTTGCCCGATAGGACACTCGTGGAGAACGCACGACGCTGATTTTAGAGGAGGGGACAGTAATAGCGAGCAGGCCGATTTATTGGCGGAAAGTAAGGCGGTTTTCGGTGCCTGCGACCAGCCGCCGGAGATTCTCGCCGTGTTTCAGGAGCACCAGGAGCGAAACGAGAATCGTTCCGTAGGTGACGTATCCTGGCGGAGCGTAGTGGGGCGCGTAGAACAGATAAACGAGGATGGGAAGCGCTGCCACCGCTGCCATCGACCCCAGCGATGAATAGCGCCAGAATCCGACCACCAGAACCCAAATAAGTGCTGCTGAAGCGATGGCCAAGCTGCTGATCGGAATAAACGCGCCGAGTATGGTGGCCACGCCCTTTCCGCCCTTGAAGCGCAGCCAAACGGGAAAGATGTGCCCGATCACCGCGGCGGCCGCGGCGGACATCATCCAGCGCGCACTGGCTCCCCCGTGAATCCAATGCGCGGCGATCCACACGGCTAGATATCCCTTGCCGGCATCGCAGAACAGAGTAAGCACACCGGCCACAGGTCCGGCGGTGCGCGCGACATTGGCCGCGCCGATATTGCCGCTGCCCGCCGAGCGCACGTCCGGACCACCGAGAGCTTTCGCGATCAAAACGCCGAAGGGGATCGAACCCAAGAGATAGGCGATGAGGGGAATCGACCAGTGGTAGGTCACGCGGTGGCCTTCACGAATTGGTACGCCTCGATTTTCGTGTATTCCGCGCCGGAGGGGTTCAGCTTGCTCTCGAAGAGATAAAATCGACTCTCGCGCGCCGATCCAAAGTCGGTCGATTGCAATTCTTCCGCCGCGCGCACAAGCGCCTCCACTTGTCGCGGCGGGTCAATGCGCGCAAGGGTCAAATGCGGGACAAATTCGCGCTTTTCACGCGGGATGCCCAGCGTAGCGAGCGCCTGGTCGATTTCCGCGGCGACCTGCGCGAGATCCGGCGAGGACTCGATTCCGCACCAGACCACGCGCGGGCGGCGCTCGTTGGGGAAAAATCCGATGCCGCGGAAATGCAGCTCGATCGGGTCCTTTGAGCGCACGGCGGCCAATGCCATGCGCAATTCGCCAAGCTTATCGATGTCGCGGTCCGCCACGGCATGTCCGATAAATTTTAGCGTCAGATGCATGGATTCAGGGCGTACCCAGCGCGCCTCGCGGCATGTGGGCTTCAACTGCCCGATGACTTTCGCCACCGAGCTGCGCACATCGTCCCGTAAATCCAGCGCCACGAAAAGGCGCACGGCTCAGCTCCTACCAATCGGGCCGATTGTCGGAAATAAAAAATGGCGGCGCACCATGTCGAGCGCATTCAGGGCCGCGAAATTGCGAATGCGTTCGCGGTCGCCGGGAAATTGAAACTTGCGTTGGCGAGTGGCGCTCTCGTCGGCGATGCCGATGTGGACTAAGCCCACCGGTTTTTCGGGAGTGCCGCCGTTGGGACCAGCAATCCCAGTGATGCCCACGCCGATGGCGGCGCCAGTACGTTTGCGAATGCCGTCGGCCAGAGCCAAGGCCACTTCTTCGCTGACGGCCCCCTTGGTCGCGATCGTTTCGGCCGGAACTCCCACCAGACTGGTCTTCAGTTCATTGCTATAGCAGACCACGCCGCCGAGAAAATATGCCGAGCTGCCTGGCAGCGTCGTAATTCGCTCGGCGAGCAGGCCTCCGGTGCAACTTTCGGCCACGGCGATCGTGGCGTGATTCTCTGTCAGGATTCTTGCCACGATTTCCTCGATCGATTCGCCGTGCGCGGAGAAGAGATTTTCGCCGAGCGCCAGCGCCATGCGCGTGACCATTTCATCCAGCGTTTTTTCGGCTTTCTCGGTGTCGCTCGACCAGATGCTCGGATGCAGCTCGATTCCGCGCGCGGTCGCAAGAATCGTAGTGTCCGTTTCCGGATATGCGGCGTAGAGCGGCGAAACGCGCTGCTCCACATCCGACTCAAAAAGTCCGCTAATCCGCAGATCGCGGGTGAATAGCCGTTCGCGAATGGCCAGTCGCGAAAGCCGTGATCTCACTTCGGTTTCCATCAGCCCGCGCAATTCGTGCGGGACTCCTGGAAGCAGGACGATGATGTGTCCCTTGGCTTCGATCCATTGACCGGGCGCGGTGCCTTTCGTATTCGGCAGGGCCGTGGCGCCCTCGATTACCAGCGCTTGGCGCGCATTGATTTCCGGCATGGCGCGGCCGAAGCGGCGGAATCGCTCGCGAATTTTTTCCAGGATACCTTCGTCACAATACAGCCTGCGGCCCAGCAGATCGGCCACGGTTTGACGGGTTCGGTCGTCGTCGGTGGGACCGAGGCCGCCACAGGAGACGACCAAATCGGCGCGATCTAGCGCATCAGCGAAGGACGAGCACATTTCCTCGGGCGTGTCGCCGACGATGGATTTATGGATCACGCGAATCCCGACGCTATTCAGTTCGGAAGTTAAATAAAGCGAATTGGTGTCCAGACGGTAGGGCGTGAGCAGCTCCGACCCGACTGCAATAATCTCCGCTTTCATCAGGGCTAGCCCGCCGCTGGCATGCCCTCTACATCCCAGTCGATCGAGAAGAGGGCGTTATTGGTAGTAATAAAGGCGCGATGGGAAGGAAGCAGGGCGAGACCCACGATATTACCCGCGCTGACGACGACTTCCGCTTCTCCTTGTGGAGTGACGCGGACGATGCCGCGGCGTCCGGAAATCGATCCAGCAACGTACAAATTCCCGGCGCGATCGAAGGCCATCCCCTGCGGTCGGCCGAGCCCGCGGAAGAATACGCCGACTTCGCCAGCGGGACTGATGCGGTATACACGATCGTAGCTCGAAGTAGTGGGCCCGGTGACGAAGAGCTCGTCCGCTGGGCTGAACGCGAGATGGTACGCGGAGATCGAGGGCTCGAGCGTGGCAAATACGAAAATCTCGCGATTCTCACCAATTTTGAAGATCGTGCCGCTGCGGTCTCCGACGTAGAGGTTTCCCGCCTTGTCGAAGGCGAGCCCGGTGGCGATGCCCATACCTTCCACCCACTGCATGGAGCGTCCGTCTGGCGAAACGCGGTGAATCGTGCCGTCGTTTCGGCAGGAGACGTACAGGAAGCCTTCGCGGTCGATCGCCAAACCCGTGGGATTCATCAAGTCCGTGATATACGGCTTCACCGTGAAATTGGAGGTGACTTTGTAAAGCGAGACGGGAACTTTCTGGCCGCGCTGTCCGCTGAAAGTGACGTAGATGTTTCCCTCGGCATCGACCGCTGGGTTGGAAACGGGATGGAGGTTGTCAACGATCTGGCGGCCGAGCGAGAGAGGGAAGGGAGAGCTTTCGACCGTACCCAGCGAAACGCGCACGGCGCCGCCAGCCGCACCGTCGGGCACGCGAGCGATCAGCAGGTTTTCAGAGGCCATCATCAGGCTGCCTTCCGCGGAGCCGAACTGGACGTGCGGACGAATGTGGTTACGCGAGCTGAAGCCGCTGCCGCGTATGAAGATTTCTCCGCCCGGAAGGGCCGCTGCCGGCTTCACGCTTTCGATTTTTGGAGTGCTAGTCATTTTCGTTTGCTTCGTTAGCCCGACGGGCTAAGCGGCCGCCGCGGTGGCGATGAAGAGTCAATTCTGTCTCGCGAGGTCACAGGAGAAAACCTCGCACGGCCCAAAGGCAAAGCCCCGCGTAAATCCCAGCGATCCAATCATCCGCCATGATGCCCCCGCCCCCGCGAAAAGATTCCGCCTGACGAGCCGGGAATGGCTTCCAAATGTCGAATGCTCGGAAAAGTATAAAACCCACCAGCAGATATTGCCAGCTTAGCGGCGATTCATACGTAATAAAGCCAAGACCGCGCGGCGCCCACGACAACGCCTCTGGCCTCCACCAGAACGGGAAAGCGGAGCCGATCAGCAGCGCCAGGTGCTGACCGGAAACTTCGTCGATCACCACTCGCTGCGGGTCTTTCTGCTGCCAATGCTGCGCGGCGCGAGTTGAAACGAGAACGCCGATGAGGGCGATAAGCACCGCCCCAATAACTTGCGCCACCAGCAGGGGATCGATTGAAACGCCATTGAAGACGTAATTCTGCACGTTGGTCTTCGCCCAGACGTTCAAAAGCTGGAAGGGCAGCAGAGCGACGACTACGCCGGCGAGCGAGCCAAAAGTGCCAGGGGCGGCAGGAATGTAGCCGAGGCCGCATGCCGTGGCGAAGAAAATCGAGAAGAGAGGCCTGCGCGATGCAGTAGACCGGTTCGCAGCTACCGAAGCCTCAGACGCAGAGGGGGTGTGCGAACTGGATCGCGCGTCGGGACTCATCTGCCGTGGTCCCGTGAATCGTCATTCTCACGGTCGTCGTGATTATCGCCATCTGATGGCGAGGAGTTGTGGCCGGTGCCTTCGAATTCCGATTCATCAAAGATCGTTTGGCTGATGCGGTATTTTTCGCTGGCCCAATTTCCGAGATCGAGCACGCGGCAGCGTTCGCTGCAGAACGGGAAATCAGAATTCTTTTCGGACTCCGTCGGCTCGCGGCAGATGGGACAGCGGGCGGAGGCCATCTTGGATTACCTGGCGCTCAAAATGGGGAAAAGTTCTTTGGCTGCGGATGGGACGGAGGGCGCGGAGAATTTGATCGCGCGGGCGATGAGATCGTAGTCGTTTGACTCGGTGACCTCGATGGTGGCGAGCGTGCCGGGCGCGGGCAACGCGGAGGCGTCGGAGACGCCTTCGAATTCGGTGATGTAGACTTTGCCGTCGATATCGGGCGCCATGCCTTCCAGGCGCGCCTCCCAGACGAGATCGGTATCTTTCGACGGCCCTTCGACCATGGCTTGCACACGCTGGCCGACGCGGCTACGGAGTTTTTGGGCGCTGATTTTTTTCTGAATGGACATCAGTGTGTTGCGGCGGCGGGCGATCGTTTCGGGATCGACTTTTTTGCCGTGCGAGAAGCTGGCGGCTTTATCTTCATCGGAGTAGGAGAAGACGCCCATCCAGTCGAATTCGGCGGCGCGAACGAAACCGCAAAGCTCGCGAAAATCTTTTTCAGTTTCTCCGGGGAATCCCACGATGAAGGAAGTGCGGATCGAGATGCCGGGAATCGCGCCGCGAACTTTCTCCAGCATCTTCAAGAACGCATCAGCATTCGCGCCGCGCTTCATGCGCGCGAGGACGCTGCGGCTGGCATGCTGCAAAGGCACATCGAGATATTTCGCTAGGCGAGGATAGGAGCCAATGGTGTCCAACAACTTCGGCGTAATGCGATTGGGGTAGCAATAGAGAAAGCGGACCCAGTGCAGGCCCTCGATTTGCGCCAGGCGCTCGAGAAGCGTGGGAAGGCCGTCGCGCAGGCCGAGATCTTCGCCGTAGTAGGTGGTGTCCTGGCCGACGAGGCAGATTTCGCGCACGCCCGCGCTCGCTAGGTTTTCAGCTTCGCGAACGACCGATTCGAAGCGGCGGCTGCGGAATTTTCCGCGCAACTGCGGGATCACGCAAAACGTGCAGGGATGATCGCAGCCTTCGTTGATCTTGATGTAGGCGGAGTGACGCGGCGTGGAGAGAATTCGCGGCGTGAGGTCGTGATAGAGGTAAGTAGGCGATTCGGCCGTGGCGCCCGCGCTCGCCTTTGCGCTCAGTTCGCCTTGGCAGGCAGCTAGAATTTTTTCTACTTCGCCGGTGCCGACTACCGCGTCGACTTCCGGAATTTGCTGTTGAATTTCGTCGCGATAACGCTCGACCAGGCAGCCGGCGACGATCAGCTTCTGCGCGCGGCCGAATTTTTTGTGCTCGGCCATTTCGAGGATCGAATTCACGGATTCTTGCTGCGCCGGAGCGATGAAGCTGCAGGTGTTGACGACGAGCACGTCGGCTTCATCAGCACGCGGCGTGAGTTCGTAACCGGCCCGCGCGAGAATGCCCATCATTACCTCGCTATCGACGAGGTTCTTCGGGCAACCGAGGCTGACGAATCCGACTTTGGGCATGTGGTTAGGCATATCGAAGGATCGCTCCCGCCGGGAATTGAGCGCGCGCAAAAGCAACGCCTAACAGGCTGGCATAGTGGGCGAGAGAGTGCAAGGGGCCGGGAGAATGGGGGGCGGAGTTCGCTTGCTTACGCCCGCTTCACTCGCGCGTTACCAAGCTAGTACCCAAAAAGAGATTTATGTGCGTTAAACGGGTTTTAGTTACGGCGAAGGGCACCGATTGCGAGTCTGGGTATCCGCTCAGCGTCGCTTTAAGGACGTATCGTCCCGGCTTTACGGTTGTGAATTGGAAGCGTCCCCGGGCGTCAGGATGTGCGACTGCGAGTGGCTTGATTGCCCCAGCTTTTGAAAGAATGACAGCTACGTGCGGGACCAAAGAGTCCTCATTTACTGGGATAGGGCTAATTGCGACTTCGCCCTCCAAATGGACTGTGACGCTGCTCCGCACAGGAGTATAGCTTGGGTTAACCGGTTCGGGTCCATCGTCCGGGGTGACTTCTTCGATTTTGAGAACGATAGGCGGGATCTCGATGTCCTTTTTGAGCGGGCGGATCGACCGTGTGGTCGTTTCGAATCCGGGAGCCGAGACGACAACTTGGCACGAGCCGGCCGAGTCGATTGCGATCTCGAAACGTCCAGCCGTTCCAAGACTCAGCTGAGACGATTGGCGCCCACATTTCAAAAGCACAATCGCATCGCCGATGATCGAGCCCTGAGCGTCGGTGATGATTCCCGAGATGTAGTGCGGTCGCTCAGGTGCTCCTCGGATTACCGGTCCCACCATCAGAGATAGTGCGAGTGCAGTGGAGGCCAATGAGAAGTACTGACGACACGATTTGGCACCTCTTGGATCAGGCCGGAGGGCGGGCATTGACAAGCGCCTCACGCTGGCATTCTACCACCCGCGTGCGCTAGTGGGGTTTGCGGGTGCGGAGGAGGTTGCGGATGGAGCGGAGGAGCGCGGACATTTGCTCGATGCGAGCGGGGCGCCCGCCGAAGCGGATGGATTGGTAGATCTCCGTCATTTGGGCGACAGGCGCAGCGAACTCGGGCGCGGGGATGGCGGAGGCGAATTCGAGAGCAGTCTGCGAGGGCGATTTTTTCCAACCGCGCTTTTCGAGCAGGCGCAGCATTTCGGAATATTCGAGAGCGGCGAGGCTGGCGGTGAGTTTGCCGCCACGATGGGCGCGCAGGCGCCAGCGCGCCAGGAAATAACGGATCATGGCGCGTCCGCGCAGGGCGAGCAAGACCGCGATTAGAAGAACCAGTAGCGACGGGAGGAAATAGGGAGAAGCTTCGGTGCGGCGATCGAGAGCGAGGATCGCGTTCATGGCGGCCTGTTGGCCGCGCTCGTAGAAATCCCGAGCGCGATCGCTCCAGGTGCGCGACGCGCTGTGCATGTTCCGGCCAAGAGCCATTTGGTGCGAGAAATCGTAGTTCACCACCCATTCGCCCCAGTTGTACTGAAACCAGTCCCAATAGAGACCCAGACGACCGAACATGCCACTAGGGTTTGCATTGCCCGCGGGTGTGGGATCGAAAGTGAGCCAGCCGTAGTCTGGGAAATAGACTTCCACCCAAGCGTGCGCGTCGCTGGCGCGAACGATGTAATCGCCGGCTAGGTCGTTGTACTCGCCGGGGGCGAAACCGGTGACGTAGCGCGCGGGAATTCCGAGCGTGCGGAGCATGATGGTCATCGCTGAGGCGAAATATTCGCAATGGCCCGCGCGGGTGACAAAAAGAAAATTGGCAAGGGGATCGCGAGGGACGGGGCCCTGGAGGTTCAGCGTGTAGCGAAAATGGCTGTTCAGAAAGACGGAGATCGCGGAGATGCGGTCGTATTCGTTGTGCGCGTACGAAGTGACGCTTACCGCGAGTTTGCGGATGCGGGGGTCGATATGCGGCGGCAATTGCAGATAGACGCCGCGAATTTTGGACGGAAAGTCGACGGGAGCCTTGCGCAACTGCGCTGGAGCGACGACGGGAAGCAGGGAAATAGCGTCGTACCGGGTGGTGACGGCGTTGTGGGCCGGATTGAAGATTGAGCCAGTCAGATCGCGCACCAGGAAGCCTGAAACAGGGAGACCGCCGGGGCGGGATACGGAATCGGAGAAGCGCCCGCGAATGTCGGCGATGCGCGGAGCGAAGAAGATCGCGTCCGTGGCGGCAGGCTCCATCAGAACCGTGTAGCGCAAGGCGACGAGTTTTCCGCCGTGGAGCTCGGCCGGGGGGAATTTGTATTCGCCGTCGGGCGTGGCGCTGATTACTTCCTTCTGCCAGGCCGGAGTGAACCAGTGCCTGCCGTCGAAATTGGTCAGCACGATGCCGCGCCAGTGAACGTCCTGGGCGCGGGTGGGATTACCGTTCACATGGATGCGCATGACGACGGAAGTGCTCTGCTGGATCTGGCCAATTTCGCCGAGGGTCACGTCGTCACTGAAGCCGGTCATCAAACTGGGGCGCAAATTAAGGGCGCTCAGGTAGCCGGTGGTGAAACGTGGAATCAAGAAAAACAAGAGGCCGCCCAAAGCCAAGGCGCTGACGGCTACGAAAACAGAGATGGCGAAAAGAGCCCGGTTGAGGTGGCGCGCGAGCGGCGAACCAAAATCGATGGTGGGCGAGACGGCGCCCATGGCGCTGCGGCGCATTTCGAGAGCAACGAAAGTCGAGACGGCCAGCACCAGAAAAACGGCGAGCGCGGCCAGGAAGCCTGTTCCCACGGTGAGAATCGCCGACGCTAGCATCGCGGCGATGGCCAGCAGGGCGAGAAAGGCGTTGTCGCGACTGGTCCGCGCCGAGTAAAGGCGGATCAGCGTAGCGAACAGAAGCAAATGAATGGTGGCGAGCAGGGCCGCGTACATGAGCGGGTTGGGTGCGTCCGCGGCCATGTTGCGTGAGAGGCCCCAGAGATCGAACGGGAAGAACAGAAAATAGGCAAGAACCAGGCCCGTAGCGACGCGGGAAGTCAACTCCGGACCGCGTCCACGCCACAAGCGTACGGCTTTATAGACCAGCACGGCGGGCGGAGCGAAGGTGGAGACGGGATCGAGCTTTCCAGTGGACACGACGGCGATTACGCCGGTGGCTACCAGGAGGAACAACGATATTTCAAAATAGCGCTGAACCGCGGGAAGCGGTGATGCGATCACTTGTGAACTGGTGTGCACTGCGGAGGCCATGGCTATTCGATGCTAACACCGGCGGCCGGCTGGCTGTCGCGGGGACGCTGGAGCGGGATGCGAATCGGCTAACGGCGCATTCTTTCGGGCCGCGCGGGAATCGAGCGATTTCTGCCGGTAAGGGCCGTGCGCCAGCATGGCCTGTGAAGCTTCACAACGCCTCAGGTTGAGCGCTGTTCGGTACCCTGAGCTTCCGTGACTGTGTCCGGCTTCCGGGTCGCTCCTGAGTGGTTTTGGTCAAGTCGGCAGGTAGAGGTCGACTACCGGCTGCTTCGGCGATCTTGCGGGTGGCGCTGGAGATAGGGACGGTATGGAGCTGGCTCAGGGGGAGCACGTGAGACCGGGCCGACTTGGGCAATCGCGCGAGGTGGACCAGGAATGGGAGTAGGGTGACGTTACGGAAGGTGACGCCGTGGCGCGCGGCGGGGAGGGATTCGAGCGACAGCGGAGCGCCGTTGAGGGCGAGAGTGGCGCGGAGGTGCCTTCCGAGTTCGGCGCGAGGGTGGCGCGAGACTTCGATGGCAGGGAATTGCCACATGCGGGAGAAGATGACGTCATCGTGTGCGCCGGGATCGCGGACGAGGAGGGTACGTCCGCGAGGATCGATGAGGATGGCGGCGGCTATGCGGACTTGGATGGTTTTCGGTTTACGCCGGGGGGCGGGAATTGACGTAGTGAGATTGCGCGCGCGGGCGAGGCAGTGCTCCGCGATGGGGCATTCGGTGCAGCGCGGATTTTGCGGCGTGCAGATGGTTTCGCCGAGTTCCATCAGTGCCTGGTTCCAGTCGCCCGGAGCGGAAAGCGCAAGTAGCTGATCGGCAGTGGCGGAGAGTTGGCGCCAGCGCTGCGGCGCGCGCAGATCGCCGCGAATGGCGAAGAGGCGGCCGAGAACGCGAGCGACGTTGCCGTCGAGCACGGCTAGAGGAACGTCATACGCGATGCTTAGGACGGCGGCGGCGGTGTAGCGTCCGATTCCGGGAAGCGCCAGCGCGGTTTTGAGCATGCGCGGAAATTGTCCCGCGTGCTGCGCCGCGATCTCGCGCGCGGCGGCGTGAAGGTTGCGCGCGCGGCTGTAGTAGCCGAGCCCGGACCAGAGGCGCAGCACGTCGGGCTGCGGTGCGCGAGCCAGGGAACCGACATTTGGAAATTTTTCAAGGAAGCGTTCGTAGTAGGGAAGCACGGCAGCGATGCGCGTTTGCTGCAACATGATTTCGGCGACCCAGATGCGGTAAGCATCGCGGCTCGTGCGCCAGGGCAGGTCGCGTCGATGACGCCGATACCAGGCGAGAAGGCTGCGCTGGAAGATTGAAAGTTGGCGCGGGGTAAAGCGGCACCGGTCCATGCGGTGGTATTTTCGCATGTTTGCAGTTGAAAAGTGGTCTCCCGGGTCGAGGATGCCGAGCAAACAATGGCGGGAGCAAGCTCCCGCACTGCACATAGCTTGGGCTGTTTCAGCTACAACTCGTCGACGAAGAGGAAGTAAGAGGAGGACCAGAGTCCCGTGGGAATGGTGCGCTGGGGGCGCGCGGTGAGGATGATTTTGAAAATTTCGGGCTCGTTGGCCAGGGAATCAAGGAAGGCGCCGCCGCGCGCGGAGGAATCTAGCTGCACGAGGGCGAGTTCGCGGAGGGCGTCGTAGATGATTTCGCCTGCTGGCGCGAGCGGAGTGGAAAACGTGTGCGTGCGGAATTGCAACACGGAGTGCAGTTCGTAGAAGTGCCAGGCGATGCAGGCGGCGAGGGCGACGGCCCGCTCGAAGCGTTCTGCGTATTCGGCAGCTGACGGCGCACCCGCGGCGGCGCGGGAAGGGCCGATGAAAGGATCGAGAACGAGCATCAGGCGGCGTTCATCCTCGCGCGCGAATTCGCGGACCATAAGATGACCCGATTTCGCGGAAACTTTCCAATCGACGAAGCGGGCGCTGTCCGTAGGCAGATATTTGCGCAGGGAATGCAGCTCGTGGCCGCGTCCGCGGAAGCTGCTGGCGATTTCTCCGCTGAGTAGCGGAAGAATTTCGTAGAACTGGTCGGTGGGCTCGACGCGCGGATAGACGGTGATGGAGATGTCGGACGTAACGCGGCGGGTTTTCTCGAAGAAACCGAATGGGAAGCGAGTGCGGATGCCGAAGGCGTCCTGGCGGTAGACGCCGCGCTGGTCGAAGCGGAGTTCGACTTTCTGCGTAACCTTACCGCCGCGTCCGAGATACGGGAAAAACACAGGACGGGTAAGGATGTGGTTTTCTTCGTCACCGTCCTTGGCTGTGTGGCCGACGACGCGCAGCGAGAACGAGGGCCAGAAGATCTTTTCGTTTCGCAGCTCGAGTTCGGCGAGGATCGGCTGGTCAGCGAAGATGTGCTCCGGCAGATCGAGGTTCAAGCTGATGCCGGTCAGGACCACGCGCGAAAGCACGCCTGAAATTAAAATGCCCGCCAGCGAGCAGGCGAGAATCAAAAAGAGCAGGTTATTGCCGGTATTGACGGCGGCAAGAACCAGGACGAAAACGGCGGCGAGATAGATGATGCCTTCGCGCGTGAGGCGGTAATCGATCTGGTAGGCGATCCAGCGCAGGCTGGTGCGCTTGGCCATGGCCGGTACGATGGTGATTGCGACCCAGGCGGCGAGGCCGAGCGCAATTACCGTCGTGACCGCGGCGAGCACGACGCGCCCCTGTTGCGCGGCGGCCGCCGAGAGCAGCGCAACGGCCATGGCGACGGACAGAACGAGAAGGGCAACAGCGAAATTGCGCCAGGCTGAACGTTCGCGCGGACGCAAGAAACGCATCAGGCCGGACGCGGGCTTTGGCGGGATAGCGACGGAGTTCACGCGCTTCTCCGGCGAAAATGAAGCGGACGAAAATCCCCATGCTGGAGCATTGCTAGACCGGAACGCGAGTGGAGTCGATGATTTCGCGCAAGATGGCTTCGGCCTGTTCGGAGCGCTTTTGCGTGGACACGTAACGCGAGCTGATCACCACGCGGTGCGCGAAGACGTGGGGGATCAGGCGCTTAAAATCGTCGGGCAGGCAATAATCGCGGCCTTCTAGAAAGGCGCGCGCCTGAGCGGCGCGATGCAACATCACGGCGCCTCGCGGGCTGACGCCGAGGCTAAGGTGTTCGCTCTGGCGCGTGCGCTCGACGATCTCGAGCGCGTAGTCGAGCAGGCTATCGTCGCATTTCACCTGCGCCACGCTTTCCTGCGCGGCGACGACGTCCGCGGCGTCCAGCGCCGGCGCGATTTGATCGACGGCAGCGGCCCCGGAATTGTTACGGATGATTTCCTTTTCGCTGGCGCGCGAGGGATAGCCCATGCGGATACGCATCAGGAAGCGGTCGAGCTGCGATTCGGGCAGCGGATAGGTGCCATGATGTTCGATGGGATTTTGCGTGGCGAGCACCATGAACGGCTTGGGCAGCGGGTTGGTATGATCATCGACGGTGATCTGCGATTCGCTCATGGCTTCGAGCAGCGCCGACTGAGTTTTCGGAGTGGTGCGGTTTATTTCGTCGGCGACGACCACGTTGGCGAAAATCGGGCCGGGCTTGAATTCAAAATCCTGCGTGGCGGGATTGTAAACGCTCACGCCAATCACGTCGCTGGGAAGCAGGTCGGAAGTGAACTGAATGCGCTGGAAGGAGCACTGGAACGAGCGCGCCAGGGCTTGCGCGAGAGTGGTCTTGCCGACGCCGGGAACGTCCTCAACCAACAGGTGACCGCGCGCGAGCAGCGCGATCAATGCGAGCTGGATCACGTCTTCTTTGCCTTTTACGACGCGCGCAATGGAGCGCTGAAGTTCGGCAAACGGGCCGCCGGTAGAGCGGGTTACGGCGTTGGTGATGGTTTGCAATTCCTCTGGCCTTCTGCAAAAATGATCGGGCCGGCGAGAAGCGGCCGGATCGTACCCCGAGAAAATCGAATTCGGGCGATTAGCTCAGTGGTTAGAGCGCTCCCCTCACACGGGAGAGGTCCAAGGTTCAAGTCCTTGATCGCCCACCATGACTTACACCCTGGTGCGCCGTGCATGCCTACCGTTTGATTCTGCCACGAATGCGAAAGCTGCCTAGCGGGTGTTTAGCGGCGTGTGTCCAAAGCACCCGAGAGCGCCCTCCAGCGAGACCGAGATCAAGCCGGACGGCGCGGGGAAACCCTCCTAGAAGTAGAAGCGGTCCAAACCGGAACGGTGCGGCATACGTCATACAATCTGATGTGGCCTAGAATCAAACCGAGCGAACTTAAGACGCGAGGGGATACAGATGAGTTGGCCTAGCTGGCGAGCAGGACTGTTGATTGGAGTGATTGCGGCTAGCGCGATTGGCATAGCGATTATACCGGCGGCGGGCGCGCCGGACTCGGCGCGCGCGCGGTCCGAGGCATCCGTGGCACCC
>JBAWEZ010000032.1:0-34790 GCA_049591475.1 Candidatus Acidiferrales bacterium | reverse complement strand
CCTTCAAGGCCGCCTTTCGAATTCCCAATTTCCTGCAGACCCTATTTGGCGAAGGCGTCCTTTCCGCGTCTTTCATTCCTGTTTACGCCGGCCTCTTGGCGCAAGGGGACGAAGAGGAAGCGGCCCGCACGGCAGGCGCGATCGCGGGATTGCTGGGCCTCATCACTTCGATCCTAGTGGTCATCGGCGTTCTGCTCACGCCCTACTTGATCGACGCCATCGCGCCCGGATTTCATGGCGCCAAGCGCCAGTTGACGATCCATCTGGTGCAAATTCTCTTCCCCGGCGCGGGCCTCCTGGTTTTCTCCGCCTGGTGCTTGGGAATCTTGAATAGCCACAAGAAATTTTTCCTGTCTTATACCGCGCCCGTCCTCTGGAACATCGCCATGATCGCCACCATGTTCGGCTGGGGTGGCCGTTATCGCGAGTATCCGCTGGCCGTCATTTTGGCATGGGGATCGGTAGTTGGCAGCGGACTGCAGGTCGCGATCCAATTCCCGACTGTGCTCAAGCTGCTGCACCATTTGCGCGTCACGCTCAGCTACCAATCCGAGCACGTCAAGGAGGTCATCCGCAACTTCATCCCGGTATTCATCGGTCGCGGAGTCGTCCAGATCAGCGCCTATGTGGACGCCGTGATCGCCAGTCTGCTTCCCACGGGCGCCGTCGCTGGCCTCGCGTACGCACAACTGCTCTACATGCTTCCCGTGAGTTTATTCGGCATGTCGGTCTCCGCCGCTGAGCTGCCGTACATGTCCGGCGCGGTCGGCACCGATGAAGAAGTCGCGCCCATCCTTCGCACGCGCCTCAATTCCGGTCTTCGCCAGATTGCTTTCTTCGTGGTGCCGTCGATCGCCGCGCTTTTGGTCTTGGGCGATGTGATCGTCGCCGCAATCTATCGGTCGGGCCGTTTCACTCAAACGGACGTCATCTATGTATGGGGAATCGTCGCTGGCGCAACCGTGGGTCTGCTGGCTTCCGCTCTCGGACGTTTATATTCCTCAACCTACTACGCGCTCCACGACACCCGCACTCCGCTGCGCTACGCGATCATCCGCGTCATTTTAACGAGCGGCTTCGGCTACCTATTCGCAATCCCTCTTCCGCACATTCTGGGGATCGATGCGCGCTGGGGCGTGGCCGGTCTCACCATTTCCGCTGGAATGTCGTCGTGGGTGGAGTTTACTCTGCTTCGCCGCACGCTAAATCGCAGGATCGGCCGCACCGGCGTCCCCGCGCGGTACCTAGCGAAACTATGGATCGCATCTTTCGCGGCCGCAGCGACTGCCTGGTTGATACACCACTATTTCCGCCATCACTCGGCAAAACTGGCTGCGATCGTAGTGCTCTTGCCTTTCGGACTTGTCTATTTCGCTGCGACGCTCGCGCTTGGTCTTTCGGAAGTCCGCACCATATTCCATCGCTTCTTGAACGCAGCCAATCGCGCGCGATAAATCCCCATTGCGAATTACCGCCCGCGCGTTCCCTGCGGGGCAGCGCGGACGTACTGCACCGGCCAGGCAATCTCCTTCCCCAGTTCGCCCGCCGCATGAATTGGCCAATAAGGCTGCCGCAAAAATTCCCGCGCTAATAGCACTACATCAGCCTTTCCAGCTCGGATAATCTCGTCCGCCTGCTTCGCGTCCGTAATCATCCCCACGGCGCCCGTCATCACGCCCGCCTCGCGCCGGATTTTTTCCGCGAACGGCACTTGATACCCAGGTCCAACCGGTATCTTCGCGCCTGGTGCAGTTCCTCCCGACGAGCAGTCGATCAAATCCGCGCCCATTTTTTTCAGCTGCTTCGCCAGTTCCACCGATTGCTCCGGGTCCCATCCGCCGTCGACCCAATCCGTCGCGGAGATGCGTACAAACAGAGGCAGCTCGGCCGGCCACGCCTGCCGCACGGCCGTCACCACCTCGCGCGCGAATCGCATCCGGTTTTCGGGCGATCCGCCATACTCGTCCGTCCGCCGGTTCGAAAGCGGGGAGAGAAATTCGTGAATCAGATATCCATGCGCCGCGTGAATCTCCACCAACTGAAATCCCGCTTTCAATGCCCGCCGCGCTGCCGCCGCAAACGCATCCGCGATCGCGTGAATTCCGTGCTTGTCCAATTCAGCAGGCGTCCTGTATCTCTCCTCGAACGCGATCGCGCTCGGTGCCACCGGCGTCCATCCGCCTTCGGAATCCGCGATTCCTCCTCCGCCCTCCCATGGACGCCGCGTGCTGCCCTTCCGTCCCGCATGCGCTAGCTGAATTCCCGGCGCGGCGCCTTGCCCGCGAATGAACGCGGCAATCCTCGCCAAAGGGGCGATGTGCTCGTCCTTCCAGTTTCCCAAATCCGCCGGACTGATACGCCCTTCCGCCGTCACCGCAGTTGCCTCCGCGAACACGCCGGCTGCACCACCCACCGCGCGGCTTCCCAAATGCACCAAGTGCCAGTCAGTGGCGAAACCATCGACGCACGAATACTGGCACATCGGCGAAACCACGATCCTGTTCCGCAGCGTCACTTCTCGAATCTTTAGCTCATCGAATAAATGCACGAGTATTCTCCGTTAGCGACACCAAGCCGAGCTTCGCACTGTAAGCCCGCCATGCCGGGCCCGCAAGCGTGGACCCGCGCGGGCACACTCCGACTCCTAGGCGCTCGCGTCCATGTGCAAACGCCGCGCGTCGATGCCAGCCCTTTGAATGCCCTGTGATAAAAATCAGAAGTTGAAAACGACGCCGAGTGAAACTTTCGGACTGATCTGATAGCTGGTGAACAATTTCGTTCCGACCGCGTCCACTTCCCCGCGGAAAGCGATTCGCCCGCGATGACGCAGGATGTCGACTCCGCCGCCCACTTGATAGCCGAGCGCGTTTTGCCCCCCATAGGCAGTTTGCGGAAGAAAGTGCGCGCCTCCAACCAATCCATGCAGAAAGAACTGCGTCCCTCTAGGCCCCGGCCAGCGAAGCCGCGCTCCGCCCGACGCCAGCGAGAACTTTGAAATACAGCCGGCCTGCGCCCCAAACGTAGACATCAGGTTGCCTTCAAAGCCGATCCACCCGGCGTGGGGGTAATACGTCACGCCGAGATCGAACCCGTTTTCAAGGTTCGTCAGGTTTGGAACTTCATAAAAATTGAAGAATGTGTACTCACCATAAATTTGCCAATTATAGTAGGCGCGCACCCCGATCACTGGCCCATATTGCGCCGCTGCTGGATCACTCGAAGCCGGGAGCGCTGGCAACGCCGCAGTCATGGCGCTACCCGGCGCCGCATCCGCCCACAACGTAAGCGGCTGGGCCGCATCCGACGGGGCTGTTGCCGTGAACGTGCGGCCGGGAGCGGCTGGGAGCTCAGGGCCGCTGGAATTCGATTGTGCACTGACTGTTGCTGCGAGCAGTACCACCCCGAGTACAACCGCAGAGCACTTCATCGCCTAATCTCCCCAGACGTCACCCTACTTGAATGGCCCTATCTAATTTGAACGAGAACAGGAGCGCCTGTCCACTCGATTTTCGAGCAGTTGCGGAACGCGTAACGTGAGATGCACTCACGCCCACGGACGTAACCTCAAGTATTGGTGGGTTTCCAGGCTGGACCTTCCCGCTTGGAGCTACTTTTTCTGCTTGGGGTCGGCCTTCACTTCCACAAACCGGTAGCCGAACCGGCCTTTAATGCACAGGTTTCCATGGGTCACGCTGTGGTCCAGCGGAGAGGTAATCTTCACGATTTTGCCCTCTTGCTCGTGGACGGTCAGGTCGCACCCCACTCCGCAATACGGGCAAATCGTATCGGTCTGGGTCTGGCGGGACTCGTCCCACGTGCCCGCCTGTCGCATGTCGTATTCGCTTTTGAACATCAGCGCGCCCGTGGGGCATACTCCGATGCAGTTGCCGCAATAAACGCACGCCGAATCCGTGAGCGGAGTGTCGAATTCCGTGCTGATGTGCGCGTCAAATCCGCGCCCCGCGACCGCGATGGCAAACGTGTTCTGCGCGTCCACACCGCACGCTTCCACGCACTTGTAGCACAAGATGCATTTCGAATAATCGCGCACGTACAGATCGTTATCGATCTTCACCGGCTGCTTTACCGTGTCGGCCGAAGCGCCGAATCGCTGCGGATCGGCGCCGTAGCGCTTCAAATAATCCGGAAAAGCGGGCGCTGTCGATACATCCACGGAAGACGCCAAGAATTCCAGCACCATTCGTCGGCTCAGCCGGACGCGCTCCGAATCCGTCTTGATCGACATTCCTGCTTCTGCTTTGCGCGAGCACGCCGGAACCAGCGTTCTCGATCCTTCCAATTCCACCACGCACACGCGGCACACGTTCACCGGCGTCAGCGTATCCAGGAAGCACAGCGTCGGCGTATCAATGCCCAGCTTCCGCGCCGCGTCCAGAATCGTCGAACCTTCCGGCACGGACACAGCTTTCCCGTCGATCTTCACTTCCACCATCGCTCGCTGCCGCGGCGGAGGCGCTGCGGGTACCGGCCCACGCGGTACCGGAATTAAAGGTGTGGGTGCCAGCTCGCTCATGAAAAAAGGCTCCATCGGTTGAGCGCTGATTCCAGCGCGCTCGACGCTGTCTGGCCCAATCCGCAGATCGACGCATCGCGCATCGCCTGTCCCATCTCGCGCAGCATTTGTACTTCGGTTTCCGCCGTACCCAGCGGCTTCCGGGCCATCAGCCGTTCCAGCGTTTCCTGCTGCCGCACCACGCCCACCCTGCATGGTACGCACTGACCGCAAGTTTCTTCCCGGAAAAACTGCGCAATCCGCAGCAAAATTTTCTTCAAATCCACCGAGTCGTCGAACAGCATCACCACGCCGGACCCTAGCGTCGCGCCAATCGCACGCGTTCCTTCGAACGTCAGCGGCACATCCAGCTCTTTCGGCGCTACGAACGCTCCCGCCGCGCCACCCAGCAGCACAGCTTGCAATCTTCCATTCCCCGCCACGCCGCCAGCCATTTCGATCAGATCCCTGAGCGTCCCGCCCATCGGCCTTTCGTACACTCCCGGCCGAGCCACATGCCCGCAAACGCAGAACAGCCTATATCCCACCGAATTGCCCGTTCCGATTTTCGCGTAGGCCCCGCCGCCCATGCGGATGATCTCCGGCACGTTCACCAGCGTCTCCACGTTGTTCACCGAAGTGGGCTGCCGGAAAAGTCCCGCTACCGTGGGGAATGGCGGCTTATTGCGCGGCTCACCACGATATCCTTCGATCGAATTGAAGAGCGCCGTCTCTTCGCCGCAAATGTACGCGCCAGCGCCGCGCCGCAGCTCGATATCAAACTTCAGCCCGCGCCCCAGAATGTTTTCGCCAAGCAACCCCGCTTTTCGCGCCGCATGAATCGCGTGCGTTAGCCGCTCTGCCGCAAACGGATACTCGCCGCGCAAGTAGATGTAGCCCTTCTGTGCACCCGTGGCCACCGCCGCAATCGTCATGCCCTCGAGCACCGCGAAGGGATCGCTCTCCATCACTACGCGATCCTTGAATGTGCCGGGTTCTGATTCGTCCGCATTGCAGATCACGTAATGCGTGCGGCCTTGCTTGCGCTGATTGAGCAGCGCTTCCCATTTTTTGCCGGTGGGAAATGCTGCGCCGCCGCGCCCAAGCAGCTTCGATTCGATCACCTCGCGCACCACTGCTTCGGGGCCTATCTCGATCGCCTTACTCAGCGCCGCGTAACCATCCGTGCGCCGGTATTCATCCAAATTCGTCGCGCTCGGCTTTCCGGCGCGTCGAAGCAGAACTAGGCTCGCGCTTCCCGCTTGCGGCACGGACGCCTTCACATTCAATTCATCCGCCTCAGCCGGCAATTTCCCGTCGACTGCATCGCGCAGCAAATTCTGCACGCCGTCAGCCGTGGCAGGCGCCAACACTCGCTCTCGCGGAGCTTTTCCCGCGGCGCTTGCCAATACCGCAGGCGCGCGCTCGCAAAGCCCCAAGCACGGGCTGCGCAACCAAGTCGCTCGTCCACCCAGGCACGGTTTTCCCGCTGGTCCCAGCTTGTTTTCGAGAGCTTCGCAGATCTGCTCCGAACCGCGCGTCATGCACGCGATGTCGTCGCACACGTGCGCCACTACCGGTGGCCGCTTGCTCAGAGAGAACATCCCATAGAACGACGCCACTCCGTACACTTCCGCCGGAGGCAATCCTAGCCGCAGCGACGTGTAATTGATCGCGCCTGGACTGATCCAGCCAATCCCCGCCTGAATTGCATGCAGTGTGGGAAGCAGTTTGTGACGGTGGGAATCTGCATCGTGCCCGCCGAAGGAAACTCGACCGTCGGAATCAATCTGGCGCTCGGCGCCTTCCCAGCTTGTTTCCGGAGTCCCTAGTTCTTGATCGACCGCTGCTTTTTCTTCAACCGAGGGCTGGTCTGCGGTGAAATGTATATCCAAACAACTCTCCCGTCACAATTTCAGTTGGCGCTGCACTTGTCGATGCGGATCGCCGTGGCTTTGAATTCCGAAACACCCGATTTGGGATCGACGGCATCGATCGTCAGATCGTTGGTCGCTACTTGATCGTGGAAATGCCCAGTCAAAAACGCGAGTCCCGGGCGCAATCCCGAATCGAAACGAATCGGAGCGATCACCGACCCGCGCCGCGAGCTGACCTTTACCTTCTCGCCTTCGCGCACGTCATACTTCGCCCCATCCTCCGGCGAGATATCGAGCGTTTCCATTCTTCGCATCGGCGAATCAAATTTTCCGCTCTGCACGTTGGTGTTGTACGAATCGAGCCGCCGTCCGGTGGTCAACCGGATCGGATATTTCTGATCCAGCCGATCGATCGGCAGTTCGTTTTCCAGCACGCTGAAGGGCGCGCGTGGTCCAATCAGCGGATCGGCCCACAGACGCCCGTGCAAAAAGATTTCTCCGGGGTGCGATTCGTCGTAGCACGGCCACTGAATTCCGCCTTCCGCTTCCAGCCGCTTGTAACTCATTCCGCCGTGCATGGGGCTCAGCGACCGCAGCTCGTCCCAAATGCATTCCGAATTCGGTTGGCCCCATTCGTGGCCCATGCGCCGCGCCAGCTCGTAAACGATCTCGATATCGTCGCGTACGCCGGCGGGCGGAGGCACTGCGGCCCGCACGCGCTGCACGCGCCGCTCGCTGGAAGTAACCGTTCCTTCGGTCTCGCACCATCCGGCAGCCGCCGGCAATACCACGTCCGCAAGCGCCGCCGTCTCCGTGTAAAAGAGATCCTGCACCAGCATGAATTCCAGCCCGCCAAGCATCTTTTTCGCGTGATGGCGATCCGCTTCCGAATCCACCGGATTTTCGCCGAGCACGTAAGCGCACGTCATTTTGCCGTGCTCCATCGCTTCGAACATGCCGCTCAAATGCATCCCGCGCTTGGGATCGAGTTTGCGGCCATACGCCGCCTCGAATTTCGCCCGAATCTCGTCATTCTCCACATGCTGGAAACCGGGAAAACGATCCGGAATCGCGCCCATATCGCCGCCGCCTTGCACGTTGTTCTGCCCGCGCAGCGGATTCAGCCCGCTCGCATAACGTCCCACGTGCCCGGTCAGCAGCGACAAGTTAATCAGTGACAGCACGTTATCAACGGCGTTGTGATGCTCCGTAATCCCCAACGTCCAGCACAATTCCGCGCGCTCCGCTTTTGCGTACGTGTGCGCCGTCTGGCGAATCACTTCCGCCGGAACGCCCGTTTCCCGCGCGGCTCGTTCCAACGTGAATTTCTCGACGTGTTTCTTATATTCCTCGAATCCGCTGGTGGAATGTTCGATGAACCACTTGTGCGTCAGCCCAGCGGCGATGATTTCGCGGCCCATGGCGTTGGCCAAAACAACATCCGTGCCAACGTCGAGGCCCAGCCAAGCGTCCGCCCACTGCGCCGAACTCGTCCGCCGCGGATCGATCACGAACAGCTTCGCGCCGTTTCGCACCCCTTTCAGCAAATGATGAAAGAAAATCGGGTGCGTCTCGCGGGCATTCGAGCCCCAGAGCAGAATGGCATCCGTCTCTTCAATGGCGCGGTACGAACTCGTCCCGCCGCCCGCCCCGAAAACCGTCGCCAGACCGGCGACGCTCGGGGCGTGTCAAGTACGGTTGCAGCTGTCTATGTTGTTGCAGCCGATCACCGAGCGCACGAACTTTTGCGTGATGTAGTTCAGCTCGTTGGTCGTCTTCGAGCAACTGAACATGCCGAACGTCTGCGGCCCGTGCTTCTCGATCTGGGCCTGGAAACTCTTGGCCACCCGGTCTAGCGCTTCATCCCAGCTAACCGGATGATGCGAGCCGTTAGTGCGGACAAGCGGCTGCGTCAGTCTACTCTTGAGCGCAATGGACATTACAGACACTCCCTCCCACTTGCAATTTTGCCACACCAGACGACCTCCTCCAAGGAGTATGTCGCCGAAACCTGGAGCAGTCTTGCATCCCTATTGCTTACGCTTCACTTTCACTGGCATCACCAATGCTTTGCGCGCCGCGCATCCGTATAATGCGATGTTTGACTGCTAGCGCGCGGCAAGCGCGCTGAGTCGACGACCGGAGGCTTCGATGGAATCCGCATTCATCTGTGAAGGCGTTCGCACGCCCATCGGCCGCTATGGCGGAGCGCTGGCCCACGTACGCACTGACGATCTCGCCGCGCATCCCATCGCCGCGCTGCGCACGCGCTTCGCCGCGAGCGACTGGGAATACATCGACGACGTCATCTACGGCTGCGCCAATCAATCCGGCGAGGATAATCGCAACGTCGCGCGCATGGCCCTGCTTCTCGCCGGAGTTCCGCACATTGTTCCGGGGGCAACCGTGAATCGCCTTTGCGGCTCGGGCATGGAAGCCGTCTGGACCGCCGCGCGCGGCATCGTTGCCGGGGAAATTTCGCTCGCGATTGCGGGAGGCGTCGAGAGCATGAGCCGCAGCCCGCTGGTGATGCCCAAAGCCACCGCCGCTTTTCAGCGCGGCGCCGAAATCTACGACTCCACGCTCGGCTGGCGCTTCGTTAATCCGATGATGAAAAATACGTATGGCGTCGATGGCCTGGGCGAAACCGCCGAAAATGTCGCTGAGCAATACAATATCGATCGCGCCTCGCAGGACTGTTTCGCGCTGCGTTCCCAGTTGAAAGCCGCCGCCGCGCAAAAATCCGGCGCCCTTGCTGAAGAAATCGCGCCGGTAAACGTTCCCGGCCCGAAAGGCGCCGTCACAACCGTAAAAGACGACGAGCATCTTCGCCCGGACACCACGCTCGAAAAACTCGCCAAGCTCAAACCCGCATTTCGCGAAGGCGGCACCGTCACCGCCGGAAATTCGTCCGGCATCAACGACGGCGCTTGCGCCATGTTCGTCGCTTCCGAAAGCGCGGCGGCGCGCTTCGGCTTGCATCCCGTCGCGCGCATCGTCGGCGCGGCGTCCGCCGGCGTGCTGCCGCGCGTGATGGGCATTGGCCCGATTCCCGCAGTGCAGCGCTTGCTCGGCCGGCTGAAAGTCTCTATCTCCGAAATCGACTGGTTCGAGTTCAACGAAGCGTTCGCCTCGCAATGCCTCGCCGTCACGCGCGCGCTGGGTCTGCCTGACGACAGCGAAAAAGTGAATCCCAATGGCGGCGCCATCGCGCTGGGCCATCCTCTGGGCATGAGCGGCGCGCGCCTGGTGCTCACCGCGTCCATGCAACTGAAGCGCACCAAGGCTCGCTACGCGCTGGCCGCCATGTGCATCGGCGTGGGCCAAGGGATCGCCATGCTCCTCGAACGCGTGTAAGGCACGTCATCGCGTGCCTCGCGCGAACGAGGGTGAGGCATCTGCTTTGCCTTCTCCGCTCGCCTCTGCGTCCGCTGCCAGCGCTGAATGCTCGCGGCAGAATTCCACAATGCGCGCTTCGCACCAGAACCGCTCGTCGCCACCCTCGCGCGCGATAAACGAGCAGTGCCCTCCATGAAGCGGCGCCACCAGACGAATATTCGGATTCCCGCGCACCTCGCGCCGCTCGAACGTCGCATACGGCACAAACGGATCATCCTTCGCCGTCACAATCAGCGTCGGCCTGGCGATCGAACTGAGCACGTTCACTGCGCTGGCCTGGGCATAGTAATCGTCCGCGCCGGTGAAACCGCTGCACGGGGCGGTGATCAACTCGTCGAACTCGCGCACGCTGCCAATCGATCGCAATACGCCGTTCCCGGCCAGCGCGGAGTATCGCTCAGGGAATAATTCCGCCTTGCGGCGCATTCGCCGCTTCAACCTGCGCACGAAATACCACTCGTAAATAAGATTTCGCGGCTCTTCCAGAGCGTCCGCGCACGCCGCCAGCACGAATGACGGCGCCACGCCCACAAATCCGCGCATTTCCGGCGGCGCCGCCGCGCCATATTCGCCCGCCATCTTCAGCACCAGGTTTCCGCCCATCGAAAATCCGGCGGCGAAAATTTCCGGCAGATGGTCGCGCGCGATCAGCTCCTCGACCACCGCGCGAATATCGTTGCTGCGGCCGGAATGATACAGATCGGGAGTGAGGTGCTCCGTGCCGCCGCAATTGCGCTGATTGAGCCTTACGACGTTGAATCCGGCGAGATAGGCCTTTTCCGCCGTGCCCAGGATGTAGCCTGAATCGCTCGAACCTTCGAGGCCGTGGACCAAAATGAGCGTCGCATGCTGGCGCGGATTTTTGTGCCAGTGGCAATCGCCGCGCACCTGCGTTCCCGGCTCGACATCGAACAGGCGCGATTGTCCCGCTGGCAATCGTGGAAATTTCCGCCGCCAAAATGCGGCCGCGATGGTCATCAAGTGCGCGTTGCGCAGCCAGGGATGCGGATCGAAATCTTTCATGGTGTCCATGGTAGGGATTCGTCCGTGGCCACGCAACCGCGCGGGGAGGGATTGGTGTACGATTCGCAGCGCGCGCCGGAAAAATCGACAGCAGATCCCTCACCCCCATCTCCGACTGAAATCGTCGGGGCTGGGTTCGGGATGACAGCAAAAGCCGGTTGCGCACAAACAGGAGGTGGTCATGTCCCGCATCATTCGATCTGCAATGTTCGGGCGCAGCGCATTCATTCCCAGCGTAATGGCAGTGGCAATCGCGCTCGTCATCCTCGCGGCCGCCGCGCCGCTTGCCGCACGTCACACCGCGCAAGAAGGCGCACAGCCGCGGCAGCAGCATCAATTCCCGCCGCTTCCGCCGGGCTACATCCGTCCGCCAATGGTGGTGAAGACCGGCCTCGCGCCCAAAATGCGCGTCGAGGAGCTGCCCACCGCCGATTCCCACACCTACGAAGTCAGCTTCGGCACCGGCGACGAAATCATGTCCGGTCTCTATCAATTCGCCGAGGAACATCACATCGTTTCCGCGCATATCACCGGCATCGGCGGGCTGATCTCCGCCGAACTCGGCTGGGGCTCCCCTACGATTCCGGGGATGAAGGAAATCGACGTGAACCAGAAATGCGAACTCGTCTCGCTGATGGGCAATATCTCCGAAGTCCGCGGCCATCCCTACGTGCACCTGCATGGAGTGGTTGCGTTTTCCGACGGCAGCACCAAAGGCGGGCACTTCATCGAAGCGCACGTCGATCCGATCGCCGAAATTTACGTGGTCACCACCGCCGCGCCGCTGCCTGCGCCAACCCCGAGCACCGACCAGCGAATTCTCCCGACACAGGACCGGTAGATGAACCCATCTCTTCAGGCGGAAACGGTCCTCGGCAGCAGCCGGGGAGCGCTGATCGTTTCGATTTTCGGAGGTATTTGGCTGTGCTGGGGCTTGTCCATAATCGGTGCGTTTACCCCGGCGCGCGTCGCGGCGCTCGTGGTAATCGAGATTGCCTTCCTCGCGGGCTCGGTCTACTTCATCCGGAAAGGCGGGGAGCTGCGGAAGCAACGTCCGCCGTTGCCCGAAGCGGCGAGGCGAAAAATCACGAAATGGTATTGGATTACGGTTGTTGCGGAAGTGGTGCTCATCCTCGCGGCGGTCAACGTGGCCGCGAATATCCATCGTCCCGAGCTGATTCCCGATTGGATCGCCATCGTCGTCGGACTGCATTTTTTCCCTCTCGCGAAGATTTTCCGCGCGCCTTCCATGGCGTACATAGGAACTGCGATGGTGCTGTGGTGCGTCTTTTGCTGGATTGCATTTCGCGGAAACACTCTCGGCGCCGCCGCTGCTTTCGGGGCGGGAGCCCTGCTCTGGATCGCATCCGCCAGCGCCCTTCTTCGCGCGCGCAAGTCTGTGCGCGCGCTGCACCAAGCGCAACCTGCGACGATTCCCGAGTAGTTCGCTATTAGAAATAGCTAAGAAACTTACTTTCAATAACTTACGCCCTGAACTACTCGACACCGGTTCGCGATTAACCTTCGATATTTGTTTGCCAGATGCGGTTTGGGGTGACTGCGAATTTGCACCGGGACTGTAGCGATCTGGCGAGGTGCGTGGCGTTTGTTTGCAATGGCTTACGGGGCGTTCTACTCGACGGTGTACCGATCTGCGGAAGAGTGAAGAAGAGGCGGGGCGAGTCAGGAAAGTTGGGACGCGAAAGGCGCGCGTCCGTAGCGTCGGGGTGGCGTGGCCGCTTGCGGTAGCCGGATTCCGAGCCATTTTTTTCGCCGCCTAAATCGCGACCATCCCTCCTTTCCGCCCGATTTAGACGCACGGGCCGCATATGCCGCCGATGGATGCTTCTAAATCGCGTTGCCCGCCGCTCGGCTGCCTCAGAGCAGGCAAGAAAAACGTCCTGCGGTAGCATGGCTATATACTCCGGTCGAGGTTCAATCTGGCGGCAGTACCGATTTCCCATATTGGGAAAGCGCGATCGTATCACTGCGTATTACGGTGATTTGCGGCGTGTGACGGGCTGGCTTAGGCCGCGAAGGCACGCACCCTTCGCAGAGGCGACGAAGAGCGCGGCACCCCACGGGTTTTTAGGCGGAGATTTTAGGGCACGTGTTGTGCGTCAACGCCGCGCCCGGCTTTAGCTTACGAATGTGCATGCGCCACCAGCCTATCCTCGATCGGTTGGTGAATGACGCTGCGCCCTCAAGACCGCGGATACTAAAGGTCTTCACGGAGCATCAATTTGCTCTGACCTCTGTTGACGGAATCCACCTCGTAATAGTCAATCCCTGAGGGAGGCGTCGTGCCGCCCGGGACGCGCAGCGTCATAATCGCGTAGTTATGGAAAAAAACTTTGTCACCGTTCATGCTGAGCTGCGCTATTCCTTTCTTCAGTGTCGGCAGTGCTGCCTGATCTTGAAGGTCCGGGTCGCCGATCTTCCCGTAAGGATTCTGTTCTTGAAGTACAGGGATCGCGGCCGCTCCTATACAGCGCCCTTTGTCTAAGCCGATGTATGGGTCAAACACCGCGAAGTTGTGCTCGTGTCCCCAAAGCCAGAGAGCAATCTTTTGCATAAATGGTTGAAAGACTGAATACAGTTTCGGGTTGTAAGCTAGTGCCTTTCCATTTTGCCCCGTACCGACCCCGTCTCCAAAGGCCGTAAACAGCTGGTGGTGTGATAACAAGATCGTTCGGCCCGTGAAGTTCTTCAGCTTATCTACGTGCCAAGCGGCTTCTAGATCTTCCAGGTATGTGAGGTTAGTCTTCACCGTAAAGGAATCACAGTCGTGCAAACCTGTATCCATTGCAATGATTTGCCAGTTCGCATTTCTAAGGCAAAAGTAACTTGCTCGCTGCTGATAGCAGCTGAGAAGCTGCGTCTTGTTCAACTCGCCCAAAAGTTGTTGGTAAAAGATACCCCCGGAATACCTGTCGTGGTTCCCGGACAGCGTGAAAACAGGAATGTCTGGCGAAAGCGAGCGGACGAGCGAAAAAAAATTGTCGGTGTCCTCCCACGACAGCCCGGCATAGTAGACATCTCCGAGGTGGATAAGCACATCTGGTTTTTTATTCATTACTTCTCTGAGAAGCCATCTTGCGTCATCGAGGCCGGTACCCCAGTCAGCGATCAAACCAATGACAATTTCGGGTTTGTCCGACAGCGGAATGACGAAGTCACTTAAGCTTGAGTATTTCACGTAAGCGGCGGGTTGAAAGGATCCTTTCCAAGCCAGATAAGTGGCGAGCGCTGCTGCCCAGAGCGGGTCGCACGTGCCGTCCTGGAGCTCAGCTTTGATCGTGGATGCTCTGGCATGATCTCCCTTTATTTCCGCCCAGACGAATTGGGCAGCAAGCTTCGCGCAGCGCTCGATTGGGATGGCCATAACGGTTTCCGCAACAGGCTTCTCGCTCTGAAGTGCGCTGAAGGCGGTCGTGAACTGCAACATTTCCGGCTGGGTTGCGCTCAAATCTAGACGAGCATTAGCTCTTTTCGACAAGAGCGCTTTGTGCATAGCAGACTGCCATACAGAAGCGTAGGGATTCTGGAAAGTAACGAAGGGCGTCGGCATGGGATTTCCTCCAGGGGGCTGGGGCCGAATTGTCGTCTTTCGGATGAAGACAGAGTCATCGGGAGTATACCATGACAACATTTAACGAATAAGGGATGATTCGCCTGAAAGCAGAGAGCGGGCGGCCTTGCATTCGCGCTGGGGTGCGCGTGCGCTAATGAGGTTCGTCGGCGAGATTGCAGCTGTATTTGGGCCCCGGGGCGTGACCGCTGCTCAGCTGGCGGCGGATGCGTCGGAGGCTTTCTCGTAAGACAGAAGATCGGCGGGCTGGCAATCGAGGACTTCACAGAGTTTTTCGAGGGTGCTGAAGCGGACGGCTTTGGCGCGGCCCGTTTTCAGCACCGATAAATTTTGCGGCGTGATTCCCACCAACTCCGCCAGCGTGTTGAGGCGCATCTTGCGGCGCGCGAGCATCACGTCCACATTTACGATGATGGGCACGGCGCTTTCCTTTCCTTCAGATCGTCAGTTCGTTCTCTTCGCGCAGATCCACTGCCATGCCCATGAACCACGCGATCACGATAATCACAATCCCGGAGCCAAACGCGTCCGCATTCCCTGGAACCGCAACCGTCCGCCACGGCTGCGACGACGCGGCGATCGAAAACAACCACACGAAATTCATCACGGGCCACAGCATGCAGGCAATGCCGAACCAGCGCAGTTGCGCGACAGCGTGCCTGGTGAAGACTTTACCGCGCGCGAAATCGTCGAACAGCCTTCGCAGATGGTATAGGCCCTTGAACAGAATGCCCCACGTCGCGGCTGCGATCACTCCCAAAATGAGCCGATGGCCCGTCCCCATCCCCGCCGTGCGGAACAGCGAGCTGACAAAGTTAATTCCGCCTATCCCCGACACCTCGTCCACCACGACACCGACCCCGATTAGCGCTACGAGCGCGAGCAGTGCATCGCAGATTGCGCGCGCAATACTGCTCGCCCGTTTGATCTTGCGCATTCGCGCCTCGTTTTCAGGCCGCATGCTTAATCTCCCACAAGTTGTAATCCCTTAAAATGCGGCACCCTAGATAACGATAGTAGTTAATAACCTATTGTTTATCAATAGTTAGTTATCGCTATACGTTTGTTTCCTATCGATGCGGCCCAGCACGCTTCTAAGGCTGCCGCGCTAAAGTCTGCGGCGCGCTTGTATCTTGACACCGAGGTGAAACTCGCTGGAGTGCGGAGGCGAGCATACAGTGAGGCGAGATGGCCCGAGTTCAAACGCTGCCGCGCTGAAGGCCGCGGCGCTACGTCCAATTCTTTTTGGTCCCGCAGGCGCGGCTTGCATTCGCGCGAGGCTGCGCCTAAAATAAGCGCATTCATGAAGTTTCACGGCGAAACTAGAATTGTATCCAAGCCCGGCGCGGCGCGCTGGGCTTCGCTGTTTATGGGCCATCCTTATCCGGATTTAGGCCCAATCCATCCCAGCAAAGAGCGTTTCACGTCGCACGAAGCGGAGCAAAACGCCGCTTACTCCATCACAAGTGCCAGCAAAGGCAAATTCGCCGGCGAGACGCCGGCGCTACACCGCACTTCTTCGCAGGGCGCAGCATGCGGTGCTCCTACGGCGGACATCGTTCTAATGAGACGCCCTTCGCAAACTTCGCTTAGGGCGAGGAGACGCAATGATTGACGGAGCCATACCGGACGGGCTGACGTTTGACGACGTGCTGCTGCTGCCGGGGAAATCGTCGGTGATACCGACGCAGGCGGACACGCGCACGTGCCTTTCGCGCAAGATCGCGCTGAACATTCCCATCGTGGCGGCGGCGATGGACACGGTGACGGATTCGCGGCTGGCGATGGCCATCGCGCGGCAGGGCGGGCTGGGATTCGTCCACCGCAACATGACCATCGAGCGGCAGTCGGAAGAGATCGACCGCGTGAAGCGATCGGAAAGCGGCATGATCGTGGACCCGGTGACCATCGCGCCGGAAATTTCGGTGCGGCAGGCGCTGGAGATCATGAACAAGTACAAAGTGTCCGGGCTGCCGGTGACGCGCGGGCCGAAACTGGTGGGCATTCTGACCAACCGCGACCTGCGCTTCGAGCGCAACCTGGATCAGCCGGTGAACACGGTTATGACCAAGGAACATCTGATCACCGTCCCGGTGGGAACCACGCTGGAGCAGGCGGAAAAAATTCTGCAACAGCATCGCATCGAAAAATTGCTGGTGGTGGAC
Organism: Candidatus Acidiferrales bacterium; assembly: GCA_049591475.1. Lineage (GTDB taxonomy): Bacteria > Acidobacteriota > Terriglobia > Acidiferrales > UBA7541 > Palsa-295. Next base: position 18,221 of record JBAWEZ010000032.1, on the reverse strand, counting down.
CAGGACTTCAACCTGAAGGGCCTGATCACCGTGAAAGACATCCAGAAAAAAATCGAGTTTCCCAGCGCCACCAAGGACGAGCACGGGCGGCTGCGCGTGGGCGCGGCCATCGGCGCGACGGGCGATTACCTGGAACGCGCGCAGGAAATGGCGCGCCGCGGCGCGGACGCGCTGGCCATCGATACGGCGCACGGGCACACCACGCGGGTGATGGAAGCGATCAAAGCGGTGAAACACAAGCTGCCGGAGATGCAACTGCTGGCAGGAAACGTGGCGACGGCGGAGGGCACGCGCGACCTGATCGCGCTGGGCGTAGATGGGCTGAAGGTGGGCATCGGGCCGGGGTCGATTTGCACCACGCGGGTGGTGACCGGAGCGGGCGTCCCACAGATTACCGCGATTAGCGAAGCGGCGCGCGCGGCTGCGGGAACCGGAGTGCCGGTGATCGCCGACGGCGGCATCAAATTTTCGGGCGACATCACCAAGGCGATTGCGGCCGGGGCTTCGTCCGTGATGATCGGAAGCCTTTTCGCCGGGACGGAGGAATCCCCGGGCGAGACGATTTTGTATCAGGGACGGACATTTAAGTCGTACCGAGGCATGGGGTCGCTGGGTGCGATGGAAGCCGGGTCGGCCGACCGCTACGCGCAGGAAGGCGCGGAACGCGGCAAGAGCGTCCCGGAAGGAATTGAGGGGCAGGTGCCGTACAAAGGGCCGCTTTCGGGATTGGTGGAGCAGTTGGTGGGCGGGCTGCGCAGCGGCATGGGCTACGTGGGCGTGGAGAATATCCGCGAGCTGCAGGAGCGCGCCAAGTTCATTCGGATCTCGTCAGCGGGGCTCAAAGAGAGCCACGTCCACGATGTGATCATCACGCGCGAAGCGCCGAATTACCGATTGGAATAATGTGGGGTGCGGCGGCTTGCTGCCGCTAGCCTCAGGGGCTAAAGCCCGCATTTTCCGTGCCGTTATCGTCGGAGCTAAAGCTCCGACCCCCTAGACACCTGCACCAGAAATACGAACGGCCCGATCGAGGCAGACCTTTCAGCGCCATCGAGCGGGCCGTTTTAATTTGTCGAGATAGCGGAGGCTACTTTTCCGCGCCGACCGCTGCTTCTTTTTCTTTCTCTTCCTTGGGGGCTTCTTCCGCCGCGCCTCTCCGAGACTTCTTGTCCTTCTTTTTCAACTCGGAGCCGATGAATTCGAGGATTGCGAGTTCGGCGCCATCTCCGATGCGCCAGCCGACGCGAACGATGCGGGTGTAGCCGCCGTTGCGATCGGCAAAGCGCGGCGCGAGATCGGCGAAAAGCTTCTTGGTTGCGCCGGGCGTCATGAGAAATGCGGCGGCCTGGCGGCGCGCGTGGAGCGAGTCACGCTTGCCGAGAGTGATCATGCGCTCGGCCAGCGGACGCGCAGCCTTAGCGCGCAGCAGGGTGGTCTGGATGCGCTCCTTCTCGACCAGGTTGGTGACGAGATTGCGGAGCGTGGCGCGGCGATGCGCCGGGTTGCGTCCTAATTTGTGGCCCGATACAAGGTGTCTCATGTCCGGTTTTCCCTAGCCGCGCGAAATTAAACGGCGGCGGTTTCCTCCGACGAAGACATGGAGGTTTGGCTGGGCAGCGGCGGCCAGATGATGCGGCCGTGCTCGTCGAACTTCATGCCGAGGCTGAGGCCCATCTTGGTGAGAATGTCCTTGATCTCGTTCAGCGACTTGCGTCCGAAATTCTTGGTCTTGAGCATTTCGGATTCGGTCTTCTGCACGAGTTCGCGGAGATTCTGAATGTTGGCGTTCTTCAGGCAATTGTAGGAGCGGACGGAAAGTTCGAGTTCTTCCACCGAGCGGTCGAGATATTCGAGGCGCGGATCGGCGTAGTTTTCGACGGCTTCCTCGGGCAGCTCCGGCTGCTCCTCGAAATTGATGAAGATGCTCATGTGGTCCTTGATCAGTTTGGCGGCCAGGCCGATGGAGTCCTGCGGAGTGATGGCGGCGTTGGTCCAGACCTCGAGCGTGAGCTTTTCGTAGTCGGTCATCTGTCCAAGGCGAGCAGCCTCGACGGCGTAATTCACTTTGCGCACCGGCGAATGAACGGAGTCGATGGGGATGTAGCCGATGGCCAGATCCTCGTCGAAGTTACGGTCGGCGGCCACGTAGCCACGGCCATTCTTGATGCGCAATTCGAGTTCGAGCTTGCCGCCTTCGCTGACGGTGGCGATGTAGATGCTTTTGTCGAGCACGGCGATATCAGCGTCTTCCTCGATCTGCGCGGAAGTGACCGGGCCAGGCGTCTGCACGTTGAGCGTGATGGTCTTAGGCTGATCGGTATTGAGCTTCAGCGGAATCTGCTTGAGGTTGAGGATGATATCGGTTGCGTCCTCAACCACGCCGGGAATGGGCGAAAATTCGTGCAGCACGCCTTCGATTCTGACGGCGGTGATCGCAGCGCCTTCGATGGAGCTCAGGAGGGCGCGCCGCAGCGCGTTACCCACGGTGGTTCCCCAGCCGCGCTCGAACGGCTGCGCGGTAAATTTTCCGAACTTATCGGTGAGCGACTCGGGTTCGGCAGCCAAACGCTTTGGTTTCTGAAAACCTTTCCACATCTTTGCCTTCCTTCCGGCCCGCCCGCGGCGGACCTGCAAACGTACGAGTGCTGAAAATCGGAGATGCGCGTTATTTCGAGTACAGTTCGACGATGAGCTGTTCGTTCATCGGCGGCGTTTGCACGTCTTCGCGACGCGGCAGCGCCACCACGCGCGCCTTGAAGTTTTCGCGGTCGATATCGAGCCACGGCGCGACGCCCTGGCTTTGGGCCAGATTGCGCGCTTCGAGGACCATGGCGTTCTGGTGCATGTTGTCCTTCAGCGCGATTTCTTCGCCCACTTTTACGAGGTAGCTGGGAATATTGACCTTGCGATCCTTCACGCGAATGTGGCCGTGGAGTACGAGCTGGCGAGCCTGAGCGCGCGAGCCGGCCAATCCCATGCGATAGACGACATTGTCCAAGCGGCGCTCGAGCATGACCATCAGGTTCGAGCCAGTAGGGCCCTTGACGCGCTCCGCTTCCTCGAAATAGTTGCGGAACTGGCGTTCGAGGAGGCCGTAGGTGCGCTTCACTTTCTGCTTCTCGCGCAATTGGACGCCGTAGCCGACCATTTTAGGACGACGCGACTGGCCATGCTGCCCAGGGACGAAGTTGCGCTTCTCGATGGCGCATTTTTCCGTAAAACAACGGAGGCCCTTCAAGAAGAGCTTCTGCCCTTCCCGACGGCACAATCTGCAAACTGCTTCACGATGTCTTGCCAAGTGCTTCTCCTTTATCCAACCAACCGGACGCTGACACGAAGGCGTCCGCTAACGATTTCCTATACGCGACGGCGCTTCGGCGGACGGCAGCCGTTATGCGGAACGGGGGTAACGTCTTTGATCGCGTTGATGTGCAATCCGGAGGATGCCAGCGCGCGAATTGCGGACTCGCGTCCCGCACCGGGCCCCTTCACGCGGACTTCAACGGACTTCATACCGTACTGATCGCGCGCCACACCGGCGGCGGACATGGCCGCCTGCTGTGCGGCGTACGGAGTGCCCTTGCGCGAACCTTTAAAACCAACGGAGCCGGCGGAGGCCCAGCTGACCGCGCGCCCATCCGGATCGGTGAGCGTGACGATGGTGTTGTTGAAAGTCGCCTGAATGCAGACGACGCCGTGCGGCACAACGCGCTTTTCTCGCTTCTTGCGAAATTCCTTTTTGCGTTTGGCAGGTTTTGCCGCTGCCGGAGCTGCTGCGTCTGTTTCTTTTGCCACGCTCGTTCCTCTCTTCGTAATTCGAGACTTCCGGGGTTAAAACCTCTGACCAACTGATTCTTTACGGCAGGGCCAGAGATCTGCCCTACCACCACTACTTGCGGGCCATCGTTTTCTTCTTGGCCGCGACCGCACCCTTGCGGGGACCTTTACGAGTCCGCGCGTTGGTGTGCGTACGCTGGCCGTGCACCGGCAGATTGCGGCGGTGGCGCAGTCCGCGATAGCACTGAATTTCGATCAGCCGACGGACGTTCATCTGCTGCTCCTTGCGGAGGTCGCCTTCGACGCCGCCTTCGGCCTCGATGGCGGAGCGCAGATGGGTAACTTCGTCTTCGGTCAGATCCTTGATCTTTTTCGTGTGATCGACGCCAGCCTTCGCGGCCAAAGAGCGCGCGCGATGCTGTCCAATGCCGTAAATGGCGGTCAGCCCGACCCACAGCCGCTTATTGGGCGGCAAATCCACTCCTGCGATGCGTGCCATCTAAATCCTCCCGCGATTCCCGAAACGATCCAAAACTAGCCCTGGCGCTGGCGGTGCTTGGGGTTGACGCAAATCACGCGCACCACTCCGCGCCGGTGAATGACTTTGCACTTCATGCAAATTTTCTTGACCGATGCCCGAACTTTCATGTTCTTACTCCGTTCCCAAAGCTCCGTTCCTTGCCACATTTCCTGGCGGCGCCATTGCGCGCGCCAGCGCTATTTATAGCGATAGACGATTCGACCGCGCGTGAGATCGTAGGGCGAAAGCTCCACGGCTACGCGATCCCCCGACAAAATGCGGATGAAATTCTTGCGCATCTTCCCGGAAATGTGCGCCAGCACCTGATGTTTGTTGTCCAGCTGAACGCGAAACATGGCGTTGGGCAGCGGCTCGATGACGGTGGCCATCACTTCGATGGCATCTTCCTTGCCGCTTTCCTCGCTGGGCTTCTTTTTGTCCCGCTCAGGCCTTTTCGCCATAGACTCCCGTCCACTTCACTCTAGAAAACGCGCTCACCAGCACGGCCCGGTTGCTTCGCGGGGCCGCGTCAAAATCCATGGGCCGTCTTTCGTTACGGCCACGGTGTGCTCGAAATGAGCAGAGTCGCTGCCATCAGCCGTGACCGCGGTCCAATCGTCGCCCAGCACCCGAACGGCCGGCGCACCGGCGTTGACCATCGGTTCGATGGCAATCACCAAGCCCTCCTGCAGCTTCGGGCCCTGCCCGGAGGGGCCGTAATTTGGTACTTGCGGCTCCTCATGCATTTTGGTACCGATGCCGTGGCCCACAAACTCTCGCACCACCGAATAACCGTGCTTTTCAACCCACTGTTGCACGGCGGCGGAAACGTCGCCCAACCGGTTGCCCGGCCGGACTTTCTCGATGGCGCGCTCAAGCGATTCGCGGGTAACGCGCAGGAGCGTTTCGCGCTCCGGCGAAATTTTCCCCACCGGAACAGTTAGAGCCGCATCGCCAAAATATCCATCGAGCTCGACGCCAAAATCCATCGACAAAATGTCGCCCTCGCGGAGCTTGCGCGAGGCCGACGGAATACCGTGCACCACTTCCTGGTTGATCGACGTGCAGACCGAACCCGGATATCCGCGGTAGCCTTTGAATGCCGGCTTCGCGTGATGCTCGACGGTATACGCTTCCGCGAAGCGGTCCAGCTCCTTGGTCGAAATCCCCGGTTGGACCATGGCGCGCATTTTTTCCAGCGCGCCCCATACGATCAAACCCGAGCGATGCATTTTCTCGAGTTCGGCGGCCGACTTACAAACGACCATCGGAGCGACCATTAGGGTTTTCCGCGCAATGCAAAATTGCGTTCAACGCGCGGCTCACGTCTTCGACGCTTTTCGTGGCATCCACTGTCTCAAACACTCCGTGCCGCCGGTAATACTCCGCCAGCGGCCTGGTTTGGCGTTCGTATGCCGCCAAGCGCTCCGCGACGACTTCTGGGCGGTCGTCGGGGCGCTGGACCAGCTTTCCTCCGTCCCGATCGCAGACGCCCGGCACTTTGGGAGGCGCGTCAAACTCGTTGTAAATCTCGCCGCCCACCGTGCACATCCAGCGCCCGGCTAGCCGCCGCAGCAACTGATCGCGGCTGACGCAGAAATCGACAACTAACGGCTTGCCGAATCCCTTGGCTTCGAGCAGCGCGTCCAATTCCTCGGCCTGCGGGAGCGTGCGCGGAAAGCCGTCGAAAATAAAACCGCGTTCGCAATCGCTGTGAGAAAGCCGCTCTTCCACCATACCGATTACCAAATCGTCCGGCACCAACGCGCCGCTGGCGAGAATCGGCTGCACTTTCTTTCCCAGCGGCGATTCGCGGCGAATTGCGTCGCGAAGCATATCGCCCGTAGAAAGATGCGGCAACCCGCACGTTTGCGCGGCCAATTTCGCCTGGGTTCCCTTCCCCGCGCCGGGAGGTCCCAAAAAAATCAGAGCCCGATTGAGAGCCATCGTCTCCGCCGAATCGTTTTTCTAACTGCGAACCGCTGTGCAACGGCTCAACCACGACGGTCATTTTCAAGCACGACGACTACGAGCGCGGCCCTTCCTGACGAACCCTTCGTAATTCCGCATTACCAGCTGCGCTTCGAGCTGCTGCACCGTGTCCATCGCCACCCCAACGACGATCAACAGCGACGTGCCACCGAAATAAAACTGCACTCCTAAACCATCCAGCACGAAGCGCCACATATGCGTGTCAAACCAATTGCCCACCAGCCAGAGATGCTGCAAGTGAATGCCGGAAATCATCCATTCCGGGAGCAAACAGACCACAGCCAAGTAGACGCCGCCCACGAAGGTAAGACGCGTCAAGATGCGGTTGATGTACTCGGAGGTATTCCGCCCGGGACGAATGCCAGGGATGAACCCGCCGTATTTCCGCATGTTGTCCGCCAGATCCGTGGGATTAAAAATGATGCCCACGTAAAAGAAAGCGAAGAAGATGATCAGCACCACGTACAGGAGCGTGTACAGCGGCTCACCCCAGGTGATAGCGCTGGCCAGCCTCTGGAAAATTGGAGACTTGGACTTGAACAGCAGCGCCGCCGTCTGCGGAAAAGTCAGCAGCGAACTGGCGAAAATCGGCGGAATCACGCCGCCGGCGTTGACGCGCAGGGGAAGATACGTCATCTGACCGCCCATCACCTTGCGTCCCATTACGCGCTTGGCGTACTGCACGGGGATGCGCCGCTGTCCGCTTTCAACGAAGACGATGAACGCCACAACCGCGGCCATGAGAACGAACAAACCAAGCAGGGCGATGGGAGTGAACGATCCCCACTGACGCGTTTCCGCCTTGGTGAAGAGATCGCCCACGGCGTTGGGCAGGCCCACCACGATTCCGGCGAAGATGATCAACGACATGCCGTTGCCGATGCCGCGATCGCTAATCTGCTCGCCGAGCCACATGATGAATGCGGAGCCGGTCGTCAGCGTCAGCATGGTCATCAAAATGAAGTGAACGCCCGGGTGATATACCAGCGATGCCCCGTTCATGCTCTGGCGCTGGAGGGTGAGCGCGATGGTAAAGGACTGGAACAAGCTGAGCACGATGGTCAGATAACGCGTGTATTGCGTGATCTTGCGGCGGCCCAGTTCGCCTTCTTTCTGAAGGCGCTCAAGGTAGGGCCACACGACCACCAACAACTCGAAAATGATGGCCGCGGTAATGTAGGGCATGATGCCCAGCGCGAAGATGGTTAAGCGGCGCAGGTTGCCACCGCTAAAGAGATCGATCAGGCCAAGCACCGAGCCGCGGCTCTTTTCAAAGAGCTCGCCGAGCAGCGCGGTATTGATTCCAGGTGTGGGAATAAACGCGCCGACGCGGTATACGGCCAGAATGGCAAGCGTGAACAACACGCGGTTGCGCAGATCCGGCGTGATAAAAATGTTGCGAATGGCCTCGACTAACTTCCTCATGCGATTACTTCGACTCTCCCACCGGCGCGAGCGATTTTTTCCTCAGCGGATTTGCTGAAGGCATGCGCGCGCACGGTCAATGCGACTTTCAACTCACCATCACCAAGGATCTTGATACCGCCCCGGGTGGCGCGAATCAGGCCGTGGCCCGCGAGCGATTCCGGAGTCACCGTCTCGCCGGCGCCGAAGGCATTGAGGCTATCGACGTTGACGACGGCAAAGCTTTTCGGAAACGGGCTGGAAAAACCGCGCTTGGGCAAACGGCGGTGGAGAGGCATCTGGCCACCTTCGAATCCGGCGCGGCGCGAATAACCGCGGCGGGACTGCTGCCCCTTGTTTCCTGCACCAGACGTCTTGCCCAGCTTCGAGCCCATGCCGCGCCCCACGCGCACTTTGCGGTGACGCGAGCCGCGCGGCGGTTTTAAATTAGAAAGTGTCGGTTCCATTGGATTCCCCAGCTATTTCTGGATTTCAACAAGGTGGTGGACTTTGGCGATCATGCCGCGAATCGCGGGCGTATCCTGCCGCTCGACCACCTGCTGCATGCGGCGGAAGCCCAACCCGCGAATAGTCTGCCGCATGTCGCGAGGGCAGCCAATAAAGCTGCGCACCCACTTGAGTTTTAACGTGCCCGATTGCTTTTTCGAAGTGGCCATAAATCCTCAGCCGGCGGCTACGACGCCGCAGGCTCCTCCGCGGCAACCTTGCCGCGCGATTCCGCCACGGCGGCGGCATTTTTGAGATGCAACAGCGCGTCGAACGTGGCTTTAATGACGTTGTGCGGATTCGACGTGCCCAACGACTTGGTGAGCACATTCTGAATCCCAGCGACTTCCATCACGGCGCGCACCGGGCCGCCAGCGATGACTCCCGTTCCCTCGGGCGCGGGCTTCAGAAGAACTTGTCCCGAACCGTAGAAACCCGTGACCTGATGCGGGATGGTGGTGCCACGCAGGTTGAGCTTGACCATGTTCTTCTTGGCCTGCTCGATGGCCTTACGAATGGCCATGGGCACCTCGCGGGCCTTGCCCATGCCGAATCCGGCGTGGCCGCTCTGATCGCCGACCACAACCAGCGCGGAGAAACTGAGATTTTTGCCGCCCTTCACTACTTTGGTGACGCGGTTGATGGAGACCACCTGGTCTTTCAAGCTGGCCTGATTCGCTTCCACCGGCCGGCGCACCGACAACGTGTCTTTGAGCTCTTGTTTCGGCATAGTTTTCAGAACTTCAGGCCCGCCTCCCGGGCCGCTTCGGCGAGCGCTTGCACGCGGCCGTGATACTGGTAGCCGCCGCGATCGAACACAACATTCTCGACGCCTTTGGCGCGAGCGCGCTCGGCAATAATTTTCCCTACTACTTTGGAAGCGGCGATATTGCCGCCACCGCGAATCTGAGAGCGCACATCCTTATCGAGCGAGCTGGCCGAGACGATGGTGCGCGCCGATGCATCGTCGATCACCTGCGCACGTATGTGGCGCGACGAACGATGCACGCAAAGACGCGGGCGCTCCGCCGTGCCGGCGATGCGCTTGCGCATGCGCACATGCACTCGCTGACGATGCGCCTCACGCGAAAGTCTTCGAACCGAGATGGCCACGTTGCTCCTCCTTGAATCTCAACAACCGGTTTAGCCGGCAGCCGCCTTGGCGCCTGCTTTTCCGGCCTTCTTTTTGAGGCGCTCGCCGGTGATGCGGACGCCCTTCTGCTTGTACGGGTCGGGCGGACGCAGCGCGCGAAGATTCGCGGCAATCTGGCCCACCTGATTCTTGTTCGCGCCAGTGACCGTCATATGGGTCTGCTTTTCGACGGCGATCTGAATCCCCTCAGGAATCGGAAACTCGATGGGATGCGAGTACCCGAGCGCGAGCACGACATTTTTGCCCTTCACTTCAGCGCGGTAGCCGACACCAACGATGTCGAGATCCTTCTTGAATCCCTGGGTGACGCCAGTAACGGCGTTGGCCACCAGGGCGCGTGCGAGGCCATGCAGAGCGCGCTGATCATCATTTTCGCGCTTGGCTACGAGCGTGCCGTCCTTCTGTTCGAAGCTGATTCCGCGCGGCAGAGCGATCGAGAGCTTGCCCTTGGGACCCTGCACGTCCACGGCGCCTTCTTTGATTTGGATCTTTACCGCCGAGGGCACGGGAATAATTTTGTTTCCAATTCGCGACATTAGCCTAAAACCTTTCGCTCACGGAGCTCTTTCCAAACCTCGCGCTTGCCATACTTCGCCCTTACCAAACCTCGCAGAGCAGTTCGCCGCCGATGCCTTCTTTGCGCGCGCCCTGGCCGGTCATCAGGCCGCGCGGCGTGGAAAGGATGGAGATACCCATGCCGCCCATGACCTGGCGAATGCCGAACTTGCCGGTGTAGCGGCGCGCGCCGGGTTTCGAGATGCGGCGCAGATCGGTGATCACGCTGCGGCGGTCGGAAGTATAGCGGAGAAAAACGCGCAGCGTGCGCTTGCCCTTTTCCTCGACCACCTTGAAATTCGCGAGGTAGCCTTCATCCTTCAAAATGCGCGCGATCTCGACCTTCAAATTCGAGGACGGCACATCGACGCGCGGATGCCGCGCGCGAGCGCCATTGCGGATGCGCGTGAGAAAATCTGCGATGGGATCAGTGGTCATTCATCAGTCCTTGTGGCCTTCGAGCTTACCAACTGGCTTTTACTACGCCGGGAATTTCGCCCTTCAGGGCCATGCCGCGGAAGCAAATGCGGCACATCTCAAATTTGCGCAAGAAACCGCGCGCGCGACCGCACACGCGGCAACGGTTGCGCTTGCGAATCTTGTATTTCAGCTTGCGCTGCATTTTCGCGAATTGACTGGTTCGAGCCATGCGAGTTCGATCTCCTTATGCCGAAGCCTGCGCTCGAAAGGGCACGCCGAGCAGCTTGAGCAGCTCGCGCCCTTCCTCGTCATTACGTGCCGTGGTGGTGATGGTGATGTTCATGCCCTTTATTTTGTCCACACGCGTGTAATCGATTTCCGGAAACACCAGCTGGTCGCGAAGGCCCAGGGTGTAGTTGCCGCGGCCGTCGAACGAATTCGGTGGCAAGCCTTTGAAGTCGCGAACGCGAGGCAGCACCACAGAAGTCATGCGGTCTAGAAATTCGTACATCTGCTCGCCGCGCAGCGTGACCATGCAGCCGATAGGCATGCCCTTGCGCAGTTTAAAATTGGCGATGGATTTCTTAGCGCGAGTGATCACCGGCTTCTGTCCGGCAATCTGACCAAGTTCCGCCGCGGCGGTATCGAGCAGCTTCACGTTGGCGCTGGCCTCACCGAGGCCGATGTTGAGCGTCACTTTGGAGACGCGCGGCACGGCCATGGTGTTGGTGTATCCAAAGCGCTTGGTGAGCGCCGGAACCACGTCTTTTCGGTATCGATCTTGCAAACGGCTCATGGTTTTTTCTTCAGCCTCGAATGCTAATTCTCAAACGTCTGATTGCACCGGCGGCACACGCGCACTTTGGTGCCGTCCGGCAGAGTAGAATGCCCCGCGCGGGTGTGCTTTCCGCATCCCGGGCAAACCAGCATCACGTTGGAAACGTGAATAGGGCCTTCCTTATCGAGAATGCCTCCGCGCACGTTTTTCGACGGATTGGCGCGCGTGTGCTTCTTGATGATGTTGGCGCGCTCAACGGTGACCGTGCCCTTGACCGGGTTGACGCTGAGCACTTTGCCGGTCTTGCCTTTGGAGCGCCCGCTCATCACTTTCACGGTATCGCCGTGGCGAATGCCGATCGGAGCGGGTTTTCGTTGTTCTCTCATCGCTACCACACTTCCGGAGCCAGCGAGACGATCTTGGTGAACTTCTTGTCGCGCAGCTCGCGGGCCACCGGCCCGAACACGCGGGTGCCAACCGGTTCGCCCGCATCGTTGATCAGCACAGCGGCGTTGTCGTCGAAGCGAATATAGGTACCATCCTTGCGCCGGTGCTCTTTTCTCGTGCGTACTACCACCGCCTTGACCACTTTGCCCTTCTTAATCTGGCTGTCCGGAGCGGCTTCCTTCACCGCCGCGGTGATTACCTCGCCGAGCCCGGCCGTCAACCCCGCATCGCCGCCCACTGGCAAGATACAGGTCAACTGGCGGGCGCCGGAATTATCGGCCACCGTCAGCCACGTGCGCATCTGAACCATCGTCTTGCTCCCCTATTCCCTGGCTCAGGCAACCCGCGTCGAACGGGTCAGAATTTCCTTGAGCCGCCAGCGTTTCAATTTCGAAAGCGGACGCGTGGAAACAATCCGCACCGTATCGCCCATACGCGCATCGCGCGCCTCATCGTGCGCGTAGTATTTTTTCGCCGAGCGAACCACCCGGCGATACAGCGGGTGCTGAGATGTGCGCGTGACTTGCACTACGATGGTTTTATCCATTTTAGCGCTGGTGACCACGCCCACCAACTCCTGCCGCGCCCCGCGCTCGCGGACGCCTTCCGGCGCCGCGGTTGCCGCTGCTTCGTTCGCCATTACGCTTTCCTCACTTCGCCATGCAGCTGCCTCTGGCGCAGCAGCGTCTTCACACGAGCCAGATCTTTGCGTGCCTCGCGCATTTTTTTCAATCCCTCGGCCTGGCCAGACGCGATCTGAAAGCGCAGCCGGAAAATCTGCTCGCTCAACTCGCGCTGCTGGATGTCCAGCTCGTTGGCGTTCATTTCGCGATATTTTTCGACGCGGTCGGCCATTAGAGCGCCTCCGCGCGAGTAACGAACTTCGTCTTTATCGGCAGTTTGTGAGCCGCCAGCTCCATCGCTTCGGTGGCCGTCGCCAGATCGACCCCGGACATTTCGAACATGACGCGGCCCGGCTTTACCACAGCCACCCACCGTTCCGGTGGACCTTTGCCCTTGCCCATGCGCGTTTCGGCCGGCTTCTTGGTGAACGGCTTATCCGGAAAGACGCGAATCCACAACTTTCCGCCGCGCTTGATGAATCGGGTAATGGCCACGCGTGCGGCTTCGATCTGCCGGTCGGTAATCCACGCGGGTTCGAGCGCTTTTAACCCGTACTCGCCGAACGCGAGCGAACCGCCGCGCCAGGCTTTGCCGGTGCGCCGGCCGCGCTGCTGTTTCCTATACTTCACCTTCTTTGGCATCAACATAGCGGTCTAACCTAATCCCCTAAACTTGCGGAGCGGGCGCTGCGGCACCAGGCCGCGAACGCTCCGGAATTTTTTCGCCCTGATAAATCCAGCACTTCACGCCAATCACTCCGTAGGTGGTATGCGCCTCGGCAGTGCCGAAATCGATGTTGGCCCTCAAGGTCTGCAGCGGAAGCCGCCCCTGGAGATACCATTCCTTGCGCGCAATTTCCGCGCCGTTCAACCGGCCCGCCACGCGGACTTTGATTCCTTTGCACCCAAAGCGCAGCGCCGAGTCAACGGCTTTGCGCATCGCCCGGCGGAAAGCCACGCGTTTCTCGAGCTGGAGTGCGATCGATTCGGCCACCAACTGGGCAGCCATTTCCGGCCGATGCACTTCCTGAATGTCGATGTGCACTTCGCGCTTGGTGCGCTTCTGCACTTCGTTCTTCAGCTTGTCGATTTCCGAGCCCTTGCGGCCGATGATGATTCCGGGCCGCGCGGTGTAAATCCGGACGACCAGCTTGTTGGCGGCGCGCTCCACGTCGATTCCATCGACGCCAGCGGATTTCAGCCGCTCTTTCAATTGCCGCCGCAGCACCACGTCTTCATGCAGCAGGTCGGCATACTCTTTCTTTGCGAACCAGCGCGAGCGCCAGCCCTTGTTGTAGCCCAGCCGAAATCCGTACGGATGTGTTTTCTGCCCCAAACCGCCCTCCTACTGCTTTTTGCGCTGCTTTTGCTGCTGCTTTTGCGCATCTTTCGCGCGTTTTTCGATTGCTTTGCGAGCCTTGCGCACCGCTCCGCGCACGCCCTTCGAGGCTTCTGCTTCCGCCGCTACGGCCGCGGCGCGATCCGCCGCCGCGCGATGATGCTCCGCCACGCAGACGACGATATGGCTGGTGCGCTTCTGATAGCGAAAACCGCGGCCCATTGGCGCGGGACGCATGCGTTTCCAGCGCGGACCTTCATTGACGCAGCAACTGGTAACGTACAGCGCATCCACGTCGAGCGATTCGCCGGCATCGTCCGCCTTGCGTTCAGCATTGGCGATGGCGCTGCGCAGCGTCTTTTCCACGTCCTTGGCCACACGCTTTTTGGTGAACCGCAGCGTCTGCAGCGCATCTTCCGCGCGATGCCCCCGGATCAGATCGATCACCAGACGCGCCTTTTGCGGCGACACGCGCAGGAACCGCGTCGTCGCCTGTCCCTCGATTTGTCCCTGCGTAGCCGTCGCCATCGTTTCCCCTGTTGCCCTTGATCTTCAGCTTGCGTCGTGCTTCTGCTTACGTGCCTCTAACTTATGCTCTTCCCGCCGGCGCCGCGGCAGGCGCTCCCGGAGCGGATGCTGCGGCCCTTTCGAGCGCCGCCTTCACACCGTGGCCTTTAAAACTGCGCGTGGGCGCGAACTCGCCCAGTTTGTGTCCCACCATCTGCTCGGTGATGTACACCGGGATGAACTTCCTGCCGTTGTGCACGGCGATGGTGTGGCCTACCATTTCCGGCAGGATCGTGGACCGGCGGGACCAGGTCTTCACAACCTTCTTTTCGTTGCGGGCGTTCAGCGCCGCCACTTTTTCCTGCAGGTGGCCATCGATAAACGGACCCTTCTTAAGCGAACGCGGCATCTTTCTCCTATTCCTCTTCTCGTTCTACTCTTCGACGCGGCGCATCTTCACCCACTGCGCGCGGCGCACCTTGCGAAACCCGCGCACCGGACCCGGCACGCGGTGAGACAACGGGCAGAACGGGCATACGAACCGCGTTCCCTGCGCGTTGGGAATCTTTTCCACGATCACCGCCCATCCGCCCTTGCAAAACCGGTACAGGACCTGAGGCGGAGGCGCCAGCCTAGAAATCGCCCTTTGAACTAACTTCACCGCGGGGCGGGCCGCGGATTTCCCGGCGGCCTTAGCCGCCGGCTTGGCAGTCCGGCGCGGGGTTGCTTTGCGCGCCAGCCGCCGGGACGCGCGTCTCGACGTACGTGTGGCACTCATGACGACACTCTCGATTCCCCGCCGCGCCGGGTTCATGTTTTTACTGCTGCTCCCAACTACGGCTTGCGCCGTTGTACGATCATCCGGTCGCTAGGACGCTTTTTCCGCGTCTTGGCGCCCAGAGTTGGAAATCCCCAGGGAGTCTGCGGGTGGTTTCCCTTCACGCGGCCTTCACCGCCGCCGTGCGGGTGATCCACCGGGTTCATAGCCACGCCGCGCACCGTGGGACGCTTCCCGTGCCATCGCGTGCGGCCCGCTTTCCCGTAGGTCACATTCTCATGATCCAAATTCCCGAGCTGTCCGACGGTGGCCATGCAGTCCACGCTGAACCGCCGAACCTCGCCTGAAGGAAGTTTCACCAACGCGAAGTCGCCCTCCTTGCTGAGCAACTGCGCCGCGCCACCCGCCGAGCGCACCACCTGCGCTCCTTTGCCCGGGTGCAGTTCGAGGTTGTGCACCATGGTGCCGGGCGGAATGTGGCGGATGGTCAAGGCATTGCCAGGAAGAATGTCCGCTCCTTCGCCGTTCTGCACCGTCATGCCCACTTCCAGGCCCACCGGATGCAGGATGTAGCGCTTCTCTCCGTCCGCGTAGTGCAATAGGGCGATCCGCGCCGAGCGGTTCGGATCGTATTCGATGGCCGCAACCTTCGCCGGGATTCCGGTCTTATCGCGGCGGAAGTCGATCGAGCGGTAGCGCCGCGCGTGTCCGCCGCCGCGGTGCCAGGCCGTCACTTCGCCGTGCGAGTTGCGTCCACCGGTACGCTTTTTCGACTCGGTGAGCGACTTTTCCGGCGTGTCCTTGGTCAACTCGCTCTTATCGAGCATGGTGAGGAAGCGCCGCGACGGTGTGTACGGCCGAAATGTTTTCAGTGCCATCTTTGCCTCGAACTTTGCCGACTAACTAGAGATTCTCCGCGTACTCAATCATTTTCTCGCCGGGTGCCAACTTCACGTAAGCCTTCTTCCAATCGCTGCGGAAACCTTCGGCGCGCCCTCGCCGACGCATTTTGCCGTGATAAATCGCCGTACGCACATGATCCACTTTAACTTTGAAGATACGCTGCACCGCTTCCTTGATCTCCGTCTTGGTGGCGTCGTGGGCCACTTCGAAGACCACCGTGTGCTGCAATTCCTTCACGCCCAGCCCCTTCTCGGTAATGATCGGGCGCCGGATGACCTGATAGAGCCTGGTGGCCATGGCTTAGTCCTTTTTCGCCTTGGGCTTTGCAGCCTTTTTCGCGGCCGGTTTCTTGGCCGGCGCTCGCCCTGCTTTCGGTGCCGCTTTCACGGAGCGCTTCGCCGGCTTCGCTGGGGCAGCCTTCGCGGGCTTGGTTTCAGCCGACGATTCCGGTTCAGCTGACGTTTGGGCCGAGCCGTTCTCGGATTTATTCGCCGAAAGCGCTCCGCTCAATCGCGTCGCCGCTTCGCGAGACAGCATCAAGCGATCGTGCCGCAGCAAATCGTAAGGACCCAGACGCGTGGGCTGCACGAGAGTGACGCCTTCGAGGTTGCGGCTGGCGCGCTCCAAATTAATGTTTTCGCCCGCGTCAACCAGCAGAATCGACTTCGCTTCGCCATCGAGCTTGGCAAGCGCGGCGCGGAACGCCTTGGTCTTGTGCGTTTCGAGTTGCCAGCCATCGACTACGATCAGCTTCTGCTGGGACAACTTCGTGGTCAGCGCAGAACGCAGCGCTCCCAAAATCATTTTTTTCGGCAGCGCGTAGGCATAGCTGCGTGGCACTGGACCGTGCACCGTACCGCCATGGCGCCAAAGCGGCGAGCGAATCGAGCCGATGCGTGCGCGGCCGGTTCCCTTCTGCCGCCAGAGTTTCTTACCCGAGCCGCTGACCTCGCTCTTGTCCTTGGTCTTGTGCGTCCCGGCGCGTTCGCCAGCCAGAAAGTGCCGCACCGCTTCGTGCAGCAGGTTCTGGTTCACTTCGGCGGCGAACACATCGTCCGCCAGAGTGATCTGGCCGACCGTCTTGCCTTCCAAATTTTTCACGTCCACAACGGGCATGATCGTCTTCTCTTCTTTTCGGGCCGGCCGCCTACTTGCCGGTCTTGGCCTTGCGAATATAGATGTAACTGCCAGCCGGGCCTGGAACCGCGCCGCGCACCAGCAACAAATTTTCTTCCGCGTCGATTTTCACGACGCGCAAATTTTTCGACGTCTTGCGCTCCGCACCCATATGACCCGGGAAATGCTGCCCCGGCCACACACGCGAAGGAAACGAACTGGCGCCAATGCCGCCCGGCGCGCGGTGGAACATCGAGCCGTGGGAGGCGTCGCCGCCGCGATAGTGCCAGCGCTTCACGCCGCCCTGGAAGCCTTTTCCTTTGCTGACGCCGCTTACGTCCACGTACTCGCCGACCTTGAAACCATCGACCAGAACGCGATCGCCGGGCTTGGTTTCGTCCTTCGAATCCTCGATGCGCACTTCGCCGAGATAGCGCATAGGAGCCACGCCGGCCTTTTTGAAGTGGCCAGTCATCGCTTTGGTGACGCGCTGCGGCTTGATGAATTCGACCAGGCCCAGTTGCACAGAGTCGTAACCGTGCTTGTCCTTGCTGCGCCGCTCGACCACCACGCACGGGCCCGCTTGCAGCACCGTGCA
The DNA here is from genome assembly GCA_049591475.1 of Candidatus Acidiferrales bacterium. Lineage (GTDB taxonomy): Bacteria > Acidobacteriota > Terriglobia > Acidiferrales > UBA7541 > Palsa-295. The sequence goes on along the minus strand of JBAWEZ010000032.1, from coordinate 804 downwards.
CGGTACCGCCGCTCCGTCTTCAGCGAAGACTTGCGTCATGCCCAGCTTTATTCCCAATATGCCGTTGACTGCCATTTCCGTTTCGTCCTTTACGCTGCCCGCGCTACTGCTAGCATCCCTTGCTCAGGTTGTTCGCCTCGGGATACCGGCCCTCATCGGGCCGTCACTTGGCCGTGTGTTCCCGGCCGAAAGCTTTAATTTCCACGTCCACGCCCGGTGGTAGATCGAGCTTCATCAGCGCGTCCACCGTGTCCGGCGTAGGCTCCAGAATATCAATCAGCCGTTTGTGCGTGCGCATCTCAAACTGCTCGCGCGATTTTTTGTCCACGTGAGGCGACCGCAACACCGTCCATCGGTTGATCACCGTTGGCAGAGGAATCGGTCCGGCCACGTCCGCGCCGGTACGCTTCGCTGTGTCGACAATTTCCTTCGTCGACTGATCGAGGATGCGGTGATCGTAGGCCTTCAAACGAATGCGAATTTTTTCTCCGTTAGGCATGTTTTACTCGATGATCTCTGTGACGGCGCCGGCGCCGACGGTGTGGCCGCCTTCGCGAATGGCGAAGCGCAGCCCTTTCTCCAATGCCACCGGTGTGATCAGCGAAATCTCTGCTGACACGTTGTCTCCCGGCATCACCATCTCCACCCCCTGCGGCAGCTTTACGTCTCCCGTCACGTCCGTCGTCCGAAAGTAAAATTGCGGCCGGTAGCCCGTGAAAAACGGCGTGTGCCGCCCGCCCTCTTCCTTCGTTAACACGTACGCTTCCGCCTTGAACTTCGTGTGCGGCGTGATCGATCCCGGCT
>JBAWEZ010000031.1:0-22400 GCA_049591475.1 Candidatus Acidiferrales bacterium | reverse complement strand
TGCGCCACCTGCGGCTCGTTCGTGGTTGTCACCGCACCCGGCGCAACAATGGACACCGCCGCCGAAGCGGACTCTCCGCCGACGATTGCTGTAACCGTGGCCGTGGCATTTTGCGTTACGCTCGGCGCGGAGTAGTCGCCGTTTGCGTCGATGGTTCCCGTGGTCGCCGTCCCTCCCGCCACTCCGTTCACCCCCCACGTCACGCGCGAGTTGCCACCCGTCACAGTAGCGGTAAATTGTGTGGTTTGACCGGAGCCGACGAACGAAGTCCGCGGCGAAATGGAGACACTTTCGACGTGATTGGACGAGCAGCCTCCAATGAGAAGCAGCAGCGCAGCTATAATAATGAAGCGCGGAGATGGTGCAGGTATCATTTCCTTCTCCCAAGTCAAAGAATGAGATGCTCTTCGAAAGCTGGGGTAGCCTACCAAAATATTGCGAGGGGGTTCGGATTAAAATCGGTTCATCCGGGACCGATCTGAGCCGCGCGAACTGCGCTGAAGGGGGCGAACGTTCCAAAACCTGCACCTCGGGCCAGTAGGCTTCCCATCTGATAATAATGTGCTAGCGTGGGTGCGTCATGTTGAGTGCCGCTCGGAATTCGATCGTCGACGGGCATTTGCCAGGTGGAAGGCGGGACACGACCAAACGGTGCGAACGATCGCGTTCATAGCGACGAACGATGTAGTTCCTTGGGGTCGGGGCAAATTCCTGGGTGTGGCGGAACGGCCTGCGCAGCGTGGGGTTTGCGTACACGCTAGCCTAAAAATCTGGAGTAAGCCGTTGAAAGAGGTAGAACGCCTACGGTCTGCGGGTTGCCGCGTTCTCCTACCGCCTACGCCGACTTTTCCGGTGCGGCTCTCGCGATGAGATAGCACGCCGCGGTGTATCGGATGGAGTGGTTGGCGCAGGCGCATGAGCGGCGGTCGGTGAAGCGGACATTTCAGCATCTTAGCCGATTGCGGGCCGATCGACTAAGGACAGAGCTGTTCGAACAGTGATACGAGAGATGCGCAAAATCACATTCATCGCGACGAATGAATTCTCCCCATGGGGCGGAAGTGAACTGTGCTGGTGCGCGGCGGCCGAGAGACTTGTGCGGATCGGGATCGAGGTTGGAGCTAGCGTTTTGGACTGGGGTCGCCCCGTGATGCAGGTAAAACACCTTGCATCCATTGGTTGTCGGATACATCTTCGCCCGCAACGATCAGTCTACGAACGCATCAGACGCAAACTCCTCTTTCGCAATCGCTATGAAGAGCATCATGTCCGGCAGATTGGAACCGGGGCGGATCTAATTGTCATCTCCCAGGGTGGCAATATCGACGGGCTTGCGTGGATGGAGGCGGCGCGAGCCCAACGACTGAAATATGCAGTGGTTTCGGAGTCAGCAAACGAACAGTGGTGGCCAGCCGATGATGTGGGAGAAAGGCTGGCGACCTGTTATGAAAGTGCGTGCGCGGCTTTTTTTGTATCCGAAGCAAACCTCGCGCTCACTCGGCGACAAGTTGGCACGCCACTAAGTCGAGGTCGTGTGTTCCGCAATCCCTTCAATGTGCGCTATGACGCTAGGCCTGTGTGGCCCTCTGATACGCCGGGTAGATTGTCCTTGGCTTGTGTCGGGCGTCTCGATGTGTTTCAGAAGGGCCAAGACATTTTAATAGAGGTCCTGGCCCAGGACCACTGGCGCGAAAGGAATGTCCGTGTCACGTTCGCGGGGAGGGGCCAGAACGAGCGTACGCTTCGCAGGGCTGCAGATCGAATGAGGCTGCCAAATCTGGAGTTCGCAGGTTTTGTAGAAAACATCGAGAAGTTCTGGACTGAGTACCATGCTCTCGTTCTTCCGTCGAGATTTGAGGGAATGCCGCTATCACTGGTCGAGGCGATGCTCTGTGGTCGGCCATCCATCGTCACCGACGTTGCTGGGCACCGCGAATTAGTGCGCGACAATGCTAACGGCTTTCTAGCAAAAGCTCCCACCGTTGAGCTGCTTGATGAAGCAATGAATCGCGCTTGGGAGAGACGGCATCAGCTGAGGGAAATGGGCGATATGGCAGCCAGGGATGTGCGTCGGTGGGTTTCTCCGGATCCGACTGGCGACTTTGTTGATGAACTCGACGCTCTAGTCAATGGCGAAGCGCAACGGCAGGTCTTAACGCAATGACTCAATCTCTGATCTCTATCTTCATCAACACGTACAATCATGCGAAGTACATCGAGCAAGCCATCAATAGCGTGATTGAACAGGAATTTCCGGCAACTGAGATGGACGTCCTTGTTATTGACGATGGCTCAACCGACGACACTTTTGCGATCGTACAGAAATTCGCACGGGAATCCTCGCCGCGCGTGCGTTGCATCCGAAAGGAGAATGGTGGCCAGATTTCTACATATAACGCGGCGCTTCCGGAGCTGCGCGGGCAGATTGTGGCTTTCCTTGATGGAGATGATTGGTGGGCGAAAGGCAAGCTGAGTGCCGTGGCTGGGGCATTTGAGGCGAATCCGGACATCGCGGCCGTTGGCCACGGATATTACGAGGTGTTCGACACGAAGCCTCCACACGAGATGCTCGTACCCGCAAAAACCTTCCTCCTTCGCTCGCCCGAGGTGGAAGATGTCCATTTTATCCACGAAGCCGTGTTTCTCCTCGGCACGAGCCGCCTCGCGGTGCGGCGACGTGTCCTCGATCGCGTCGGGCCGCTACCACGAGAGGCGGTATTCTTCGATACGCCCGTCTTCAATCTGGCCTTGGCGTTGGGAGGTGCGCTCATCCTGGACCGTCCGCTCTGCTACTATCGTCGGCACGCCGAAAACTTGTGGTCTCCAGCCAGAATGAACGAAGCCGCACGGCGTCGCTATTTCGAACGTATCGGTTTTCTGCTGGACTATATCGCGAAGCGGTTGGCCGAGGTCGGAGTCTCTCAGAACGCCATCGACGCGTTGAACAAGGTCTCGCGGATCGAGTACGATCGACTTAAAAGCCAGTTCAGCGAGAATACCGCCCGCTGGAGCACGGCCCTGGCAGAGTGGAGACGTTTCCGCGCCTATTATCAACGGCCGTCTTTTGGTTATTTATTGTTTGAATGCGCTGTATGCGCTGCGGCGCTGGCGTTGCCGCCACGAAGCTTTGATCGGGTGCGGGAGTGGTATAGCCAGAACGACCTGAGGCGATTCCGAGAATTTCTGGGGAAGCCAAAACCAAAAATCGCTCCGGCATTCTTTCAGCGCCGACCGGTGCCGAGCGAGTTTTCGAGATAGAGGCATACTCTGGGCAAGTCAATGCTATGCAGTTTACCGGCGAAGACACTCGTGGATTGACGGCCGCAGAGGAGGCCGGGTGGCGAGCAGAGTTTCGTTTCGGTGCGGATGCTAACGAAATAGGTGCAGGTACATGGCGTCATCGCTCGGCAGAAATTGGCGCAGTTTATGGGATCAAAAGATCACGGGTGCCGAATTTCGGTTTCGGCTGGCCCTTGCGCGAGTGCCGTACATCCCGGTGCCCCTGCGGCTACGAATCTCTCTAAACGAACGAATTGATTTCTACTGGTCATACGTTGTGCCATTCCATGACGCGAACCGCCGCTTCTTTGACTACTGGGGGCATGATTTGTCCGAGCTGCGCTTCCTTTGGCGGATTCTCAAGTCGGGTATGACGTTCTTCGACATTGGCAGTTTCCATGGGATCTACGCGCTTGTGGCCGCAAGGCGTCTGGGGCGTCAGGGCCGCGTGGTCGCGTTTGAACCTTCCCCCGTTCAAAGGCGACGGCTAAAGTTACACCTTCGGATGAACGGTTTTCGTTCTGTGCGCGTCGAATCTTGCGCTGTTGGAGTAGACAACGCGACGTCTGAGTTCTTCGCGATCGTAGACGGCGATATGACCCGCGGCGGTCTGCGCCCACCTGCGTCACCTGACACCGTCAGGTCGCTTCCAGTCGAAGTTGTGTCCCTCGACCAGTATGTTCTCGAAAATTCTATGCATGGAGTTGATGTGATAAAGCTCGACGTGGAGGGGGCTGAGCTCGATGTATTTCGCGGCGCGACGAGGGTGCTCACAAAAATGCGCCCGACCATCCTCTGTGAGATCCTTGACTTGGCGACGCGAGCTTGGGGGTACGAGGCGAGGGAAATTATTGACATGCTAGAACGTTATGATTTTGCGTGGTTCGAGTTTGGTCCCGACGGAACCTTAATGCCGCACCAAATTCAGGCTCGCTATTCCGAGGTCAGAAACTATCTTGCTGTTCCACGCGAGAGATGCGAATCGGGCGTGCCGTTTCTCGAATGAGCGGGAGCGGAAGATCGAGAATGAATTGGCGAACATGCTGCACCGAGGGCATACTCTTGCCCGAGCCCAGACTCTACCTGCAAAGGAAAAATGGCGCCGGCTTGCACTGTTTTGATCGACACGTATAACCACGAGCGCTTCATCGAACAGGCGATCATTAGCGTTCTCGAGCAGGACTTCCCACGTTCGAGCATGGAAATTTTAGTGGTCGACGACGGTTCGTCCGACCGAACGCCAGAGATGGTTCGGAAATTCGAGCCGCAAGTCCGCCTCCTGCGAAAAGCCAACGGTGGTCAGGCTTCCGCGTTCAACGCGGGCATTCCGGAGGCAAAGGGAGGAATCGTTGCGTTTCTGGACGGTGATGACTGGTGGGCCCGAGACAAGGTTAAAACGATCACCGATTACTTCGCTGTCAAGCCCCACGTCGGCATCGTTGGCCACGGAATCTACGAGTTTGACTCCACGACGAACAAGGCGGTCTCTACAGTTCCGAAGCTGTACCGAGAATTCCGGCTTGAGAGCGTGCCTGAAGCTACATTTTTTAGGCAGATGATGTGTTTTTTTGGAACGAGCAGGGTGGCTGTACGCCGAGAGGTGTTGACTCGGGTACTTCCGATACCGTTGTCGCTCGAAGTTGAAGCGGATGAGTTTTTGTCGATCATGAGTGTCGCGCACTCTACCGGTGGATTAATCGAACAGCCGCTAACCTTCTATCGCCTACACGAAGACAATCTCTTTCAATTGCGCAAGCTTGATGAGGCCAAGTCTCGGCGAATCCAGGCGGTTCTAGTTAGCTTGGCCAAGCATCTGCGGGTTCGACTTCAGTCGGCTTGCATCGCTCCCGAAGTGATTCACGCAATCGTGGAACCACTCGAAGTCGACAGTACGCAACTGCGTCTGATGCTGGATGGTGGACTGCGGTGGGAGACTTTCCAGACCGAGCGAGCCAAATTTCGCCTCGCTTACAAAACTGGCAGCACTGCATACTGGATCTTCAAGGCGTGCGTACTGGCGTGTACTCTCGCCCTCCCGCCTCGGGATTTCTACAAGGTTCGAGAGTGGTACAGCGGTAGCAAGTGGAGAAAAGCCCGCCGCTTGTTAGGCGAGCCGTCTTCTCGGGCCGAAATCTCGAACGTGCCCACACGGCTCGAATAAACGAACGTGATGTAAGAGACGCCGGATCAGAAACGACCGCGGACGATGCGCGTTCGTTGAGAGCAAGAGAGAAATGCGAGACGCGATAGTCTTCTCAAGCTGGTCGTGGGAGATGTTCAACGTTCCCGAGCGCATCGCATTGGCACTAGCCTTGCAAGGATCGCGCGTGTTGTACTGTGAAATGCCGGTTTCTCACTTTCGGCGGCGTGGGAAATCGTTGGCCGAAATCGAGACAGGCCTTTACGTGTTTGGTCCTGAATATGGGGGAGCGAAGCTGACGTACCTGCCGCTAGTACGGGAAAAGCAATGGAAAATGGTCAGCCAGCAGATTTTCTTCCAGGCGAGAACACTCAAGTTGAAGGACCCTCTGTTTTTGTATTCGCATGTCGATCGCATGGCACCCCTATGTGCGGACGTCAAGGCACACGGGTTGCCTTTAATCCATATCTGTATGGATTATCCAGAGCCGTACCAGTACGAATTGATCGAAATTTCTGAGCGGACACTGGTTATTCCGCCGATTGTATTCCACAAGCTAAAGGCAAAGTTTGGCGACAAAATTGAGTGGATCCCGCAATCGATTCACTTGGCCCGCGCGCAAAACGGCTGGCCGCACAACGAGCCCGCAGATCTAGCCAATCTGCCGCACCCGCGGTTAGGATATCTGGGGCCGGTCTATGCGCGCCTTAATTTGCCAATGCTCGCGGCGGTGCTTTCGGCCCATCCGGAGTGGCAATTCATCTATTTTGGCGAGGCGGGCGAACCGATTGGCCCAAACGCCCACAGCGTCGGTTGGCGCCGTCCAGAAGAGTTGCCCGCGTATGTGTCTGCCTTTGATGTCGGCATCATGCCATATGACTGTTTCGACGAGAAGAACCTCCATTGCTCGCCGCTGAAACTGTTCGATTATTTTCTGTCCGGGATTCCTGTTGTCTCTACGCCGATCCCTTCGCTATCTGAGTATTCAGATTTGATCTACTTCGGAGAGACAGCGAAAGAGTTCTCAAGCGCCATCGAACGAGCTTTGGCCGAGCCCCTCACTAGCCCGATGCGCAAACAACGCGCCGAAGCCGCACGCAACCATTCGACCGATGTACTCGGGAGGCGACTCGCGGAAATATTGAAGTTGGGCGAGCGCTAGTGAGTTCACATTGATCACCATTGGAATCAATTATTCCCAGATGCATGATTCGGCCGCGTGCATTGCTTGCGACGGTCAGGTGCTATTTGCCGTGGCGGAAGAACGCTTAAGCCGCTTAAAACACGATGCGCGCTTTCCCGCGCTGGCGATTCGCGCGTGTCTGGAGTTCGCGCGTGTTCGCGCAGAGAACCTCGATTTTGTTTGCTTCGGATGGCCTCCCGCAACCGCCGCGTTGAAGCATGACCTGAAGTGCATGGCCAGGGGCATTCTACCGGTTGATTATGTGAGTCTTGCGAGCACCGTGCGTCGGAATCTCGGGATGACGCGGCAAGGCAACGGCCAGAAGCTCTTCGTTCAAACTTTCGGCAAAACGCGTGCTCGCTTCCACTTCGTTGATCATCACCTGGCGCACGCGATCAGCGCGTATGCCTATTCAGGGTTCGAAGATGCCGCAATCCTGGTGATCGATGGGCGAGGCGCGTGGGAAGCCACATCGATCTGGCGAGGTCGCGACGGGCGCCTTGAACATCTTCAAACGATCCCCTGGCCGAATTCGCTCGGGTTGTTTTACGCCCATTTCACTGAATATCTGGGATTCGAGCCGTACAGCGACGAGTGGAAAGTAATGGGTCTTGCGCCCTACGGCCAGCCAGGCATCGAGTTGCGTGAGTTCATTGTTCCGGAGAGGGACCCCTATTCCGTGGAAACGCGACTTCTCATCGGAAGAGATTCCGGACCGAATGCCGGCGTGAGCGCAACCCTAGGGCCAAGGCGAATGCCGGAGTCAGAAATCGACGATCGCCACAAAAACATCGCCTACGCGGTGCAAGATGCCTGCGAACGAGCGATGTTGAAACTAGCAGCAACCGCCGTGAACAAGACGGGCTGCCGGGATCTCTGCCTGGCAGGTGGCGTCGCCCTTAATTCCAAAGCGAACGGGAAAATTCTTACCTCCGGACTGGTCGAACGGCTATGGGTCCAGCCAGCGTCGGGTGACGACGGGGTCTGCCTCGGCGCGGTCCTCGCCCCGTATCTCGACTCCAGAGGCAAGCTTCCTCTGAATAAAATGCGTCACGCGTATTTGGGGCCAGCTAGTACGGACTCAGAAATTGAGAAAACGCTCGAAACCTACAAACTTCGGTTCACTCGCCTCGGCGATCCAGCGAAAACGGCTGCGGAATTGCTCGCCAGGGGGAAAATTCTTGGCTGGTTTCAGGGACGCATGGAGTTCGGCCCGCGCGCCCTCGGCAGCCGCTCGATTCTGGCCGATCCGCGCGATCCGGAAATGACCGCAAAGGTGAACAATGCGGTAAAGTTTCGCGAATGGTGGCGTCCCTTCGCGCCGTCGATGTTGGCGGAAACAGCCGGAGACTATCTCGAATCCGCCACGGATTCGCCGTTTATGATTCTGACGGCGCAGGTGAAGCAGGAAAAGCGCAGCGTAATTCCTGCGGTGACCCACGTGGATGGCAGCGCACGGCCGCAAACCGTGGAGCGGGATGTGAATCCGCTGTACTGGCGGTTGATCTGCGAATTTGGCGGGCGAAGCGGCGTCCCTGTCGTGATGAATACATCGTTCAATCTTCGCGGCGAGCCAATTGTCTGTACACCCACTGATGCGATACGTACGTTTTTCAGCTCGGGGATGGACGCGCTCGCGATTGGCTCTTTTCTGGTGGAGAAATGAAATGTCCGGTGCTCGGCAATGGATCGGTAAAATCTTTCTGCGGACGCCAGCGCCGCTACACGCAATTCGCCGATTGCCCATCGTCGGCGGATGGATACACTGGCTGAGCCACGCAGTTCTTCCCGCGAGTGAACGACACTGGGCGCAAATCCAGCTCGGCCCAGCCAAAGGACTATGGCTCGAGCTGAATCCTCGCACGGGCACAAACTATCTCCGGGGGGAAGCGGAAGATCGGGTGCAGAAAACACTGGTCGAGCGACTGCGTCCAGGAATGGTTTTTTATGATCTCGGCGCAAACATCGGATTGTTCTCGTTGCTTGCCGCGCGAATCGTCGGGGCGAAGGGCCATGTATTCAGCTTCGAGCCGGATTCAATCGTGGCCACGCGATTGCGCTCCAATATTGCCAGAAATCGTTTCTCGAACGTAACCGTGATTGAGAAAGGCGTCTGGTCGTCGAGCGGCGAAGTTAACTTCGTGCCTGCGGACACGTCTTCGCCAGACCGCGGAACTGGACGATTTGTCGCCGAGCAGAGCGAAACTGCGGTGCCGCTGAAGTGCTTAGCGCTCGACGATTTTGTTGCGGACCACCCACCTCCGCATGCGATCAAATGTGATGTCGAGGGAGCAGAACTGGAAGCGATGCACGGCGCTGAGAAGCTTATTAGAGCGCACCGGCCCTGGATTCTTGGAGAAATGCACTCGGACGCAAATGCTCGGGCGTGGCGGCAGTTTCTGATTCGCTTCGGATACCTGCTCGAGGCCGTGGACGGCAATCACATTTTTGCATCGCCGTGACGCAGAACTGCTGTGTAACAGTCGATGAACACGCCACTGATAGCGCTTCTCGGCCGCCGAGACCACCCAACGGACGGGGTCGAAGATTACTGCACCTTCCTCGGGCGGGCGCTCTCGGTGCGTGGTCTGGAACTCGACCTAGTGCGTGTTGCCTGGGATGACCTGGGATGGAAAACTGCCTCGCGCACTTTGCGCTCCTGTTGCTGTGAGTGGCGCGATCGTTGGGTGTTGTTGCAGTATACGGCGCTGGCGTGGTCTCGACGAGGCTTTCCATTTCTCGTTTTAAGTGTGGCGCGCACTCTTCGACGGTCCGGGGCTCAGCTCGGAATCGTGTTTCATGAATCGCGCCACCAGGAAGGACACTATAGGACCAACCGGATCCGTGCCATCTGCCAGGATTGGGTGATCCAACGGCTATACGCACAAGCTCGAAGGGTTTTTTTTACAGTGCCCCTCGAGTCAGTGTCGTGGCTGCCAAAAGGAGAGTGCAAATCCACTTTTGTTCCCATCGGCGCGAACATTCCCGAGCGTTTAGCCCGCCGACTTTCATCGGAAGCGGTGGACGAGCCAAAAACGGTGGTCGTATTTGGTGTGACCGGGCCGCCAGGGACGCGATTCGAAATCGAGGATATTGCTTACATCATGAGGAACGTTGATACTGCAGTAGAGAACGTCAGGCTGGTTGTTGTAGGCCGAGGAACTGCCGAGGTTCGCGAATCGCTTACAAAGGCTCTCGGACCTACAAAGGTTCAGCTGGAAGTTCGCGGAGTTTTATCTGCTGAAGAGATCGCATCCCAGTTCCAACGTGCCCGCGCTCTTCTCTTCACACGTGGTGCCATCTCGCCTCAACGGGGAAGCGCGATTGCCGGAATTGCTTGCGGTCTTCCAATCGTCGGATATCAGAACGGAGATGTCAGTCAACCACTCAAGGAGGCTGGTATCGAATGGGCTCCCCTTGGAAACCGCGAGGTTATGGCTCGAAATTTAATCCGAGTACTGACGGATAACGAACGCTGGCTCGAATTACACGAACGGAATCTCCAGACACAGAAGGATTGGTTTTCGTGGGATCGCATTGCGGAGCAATTTTGCAGCGTATTAGATATGGAGAGCACAGGTCGTGTGACGAGGTCCGAACGATAAACACGGTCCTAAGGACCGTGGACGACTGCAAGGAAGACCTTGAAAGGCTGATACCGAAGACTCTTTATTGCCTAGAGCGCTCTGTCTTTCGCATGGATCGGGTCTCTAACTGAGGATGAGTTTCGTGCCCTACCTAAGCCCCAAAACCCCCGACGACCGAGCTGGGATCGATCATCCGACGCGAATTCTGGTGGTGAGCACTCACCCCATTCAATACGCCGCGCCGATTTTCCGCCTTCTTGCAGCGAACCCGAAAGTGGAACTTCTAGTGGCGTATTGCAGCATGGAAGGCGCAGAACGATATATTGATCGTGACTTCGGAACTGAAGTTAAGTGGGACGTCCCTCTGCTCGATGGGTATTCGTGGATTGCATTGAAAAACCGATCACCCTTTCGAGGGCATGCATGGTTTTTTAGATTCGTAAACCCGCAAGTATGGCGATTGATACGTTCTGGAAAGTTCGATGCAGTCGTACTGTACACAGGCTACTTGTGCGCGACGTTTTGGATCGCGATCTTGGCGGCCAAGAGGAGCCATGCAGCAGTTCTGTTCGGCACGGACGCGCACGACCTTTCCCCGCGAGACGGCATGAAATGGAAGATTTGGGCGAAAAAAATGTTCTGGCCACGACTATTTCGCTGCGCCGATATGGTAATTGTGCCCTCGAGCGGCGGGGTCGCGTTGATGACCAGTCTTGGGATTTCCGCCACTCGCATCGCACTGACCCCCTACGCTGTAAATAACGATTGGTGGACTGAGCAATCGAGGAAGGTGGATCGCGCCAAGGTGCGCCGCCGATGGGGAATCCCAGAAGACTCCGTTACCGTTCTTTTTTCGGCGAAGCTTCAGCCTTGGAAGCGACCACTCGACGTCCTACGCGCATTCGCTCGTCTCTCGATTTCCAACATGCACTTGGTGTTTGCTGGCGACGGATCTCTCCGTCCGATTCTCGAATCGGAGACGGAACGTTTGGGGGTCACATCGCGGGTCCGCTTTTTGGGGTTTGTTAATCAGTCGGGCCTGCCCGAAACGTATACTGCATGCGACGTGCTGGTTTTGCCGTCTGAGTATGAGCCGTTTGGAGTGGTTGTAAACGAGGCGATGTTGTGCGGATGTTGTGCAGTTGTAAGTGATCGGGTGGGTGCGCGGTTTGATTTGGTGCGCGAGGGCGAAACAGGCTTTGTTTTTCGTGCTCGTGACGTAAATGATCTCGCCCGTGTTCTAGGCGAGGTTAGTGCTGACCCTGAAAACCTGAAGCGACTTAAGCGCGCTGCGCGAGACCGAGTGAGGGACTGGTCACCGTCGGCGAACGTCAAAGGCCTGTTGGAGGCTGTGAGGCGTGTTACGCCACGCCCGGGAATTCGTGAAACGAACCAGAAGGCAGAACAATAGACGACGTCCAGCCTCGAAGGAAGCCACAGTGTTTGGTAGTGCTTCTGAAGCTCGACGTTCCTGAAGCTGGGCCCGAGCCGGCGCTGAGAAGTTTTTGCGGCGAACGCGTAATTCAAACAGTTTACCGAGTGACACTTGAGCACAACCATCGGATTACTCTTCGGCTGGTATAAAATGGGCGAACGCCCCGTCACGTTCCAGAAGGGGATTCCTTACCAGACCTCGGACGAAGCCCTTTGTTAATCACCCGCATTTCCGCCGCGAGAACGCAGTCCCTAATAGGCATACTGGTATTTGTCGCAGCGGTTGGTTTGGCCTGGGAAATGGGCCAAGAGGTCGTCTCGGCGGACTGGCGCGTGCTTGAATTCGCGGCCCTGGGGGCTGCTGGGTGCGGTATCGCTATCACGATTCTCCGCAACTGGCGCGTTGGCTTCTACTTCTTTTTCATTTGGATGCTCGTCGAAGACCTCTTCAGAAAATACATGGGAAATGGGGTTCTCTTATTCTTCGGCAAAGATGTCCTGCTCGGCCTCGTTTACTTGGCTCTCTATGTGGCTATTCGACGCGGAAAGGAGAAACGTCTTCGGGCGCCTTTTTTGCTGTTCCTGAGCCTTTTTTTTTGGCTCGCCGTGCTGGAAGTCTTCAATCAAAATTCGCCGAGCGTTTTGTATGGCTTGCTCGGACTGAAGCTCTATTTTTACTATATTCCGCTGATCTATGTGGGCTATGCGCTGGTACGCAGCGATGAGGACGTGCAAAAATTTCTTCAGATCAACGCCATAGCCGCAATTGTGATTGCCGCGCTGGGGATCGTCCAGGCAATTCGCGGCAACACCTTCTTGAATCCCGCTCAATTGGCACCATCCCTGCGAGAGTTAGGCAATCTCCAAAAGGAGGCGCCTATCTCGGGCGCGGTATTTAATCTTCCCGACTCTGTCTTTGTCAGCTCGGGGCGCTTCTCGCTGTATTTGATCGTAGCGTTCATCATTGCCATGGGAATGACCGGCTACCTTCTGCTTCACACGCGGAAGTATCGCGCGCTTGGTTTTATGGCTATCGGCACGATCGGCGCGGCAGGCTTGCTTAGCGGTTCACGAACTGCAGTGATGTATATTCTCGCTTCGGCGCTGTCTTTGAGCGCCGGATTTCTCTGGGGAACCCCCTGGGGGCAAGCTCATCGTTTGTTCAAAGCGATTCGCCGCTGCGCCATTATCATGGCGTTAGGTCTCGCAGCGATTGTTCTGGGCTTCCCGAATGCCGCCTCTTCTCGGATAGCTTTCTATACAGAGACCCTCCTTCCAAACAGTTCAGCGTATGCTTTGACGAACCGAGGGTGGGACTATCCGCTACAGAATTTACTCGATGCCTTTAAGGAACACTGGATCGTCGGCAGCGGCACGGGAACAGCGTCTTTGGGCACGCAATATGTCGCGAGCCTCCTAGGCCAACCTGCTCCCAATGTAAGCGTAGAAGAAGGCTTCGGAACCTTGATCGTCGAAATGGGAATTTTGGCTCCGCTGTTGTGGTTACTTTGGGCCGGCGCGGTGCTGTATTATTCATGGAAAGTCGTTCGGCGGCTGAGTGGCACGCGCTTTTTTCCTCTGGGAATCGCCATTGTCTGGTACGCGTTTTTGCTGACATTTCCGCTTACATACGACGCCATTGTGGCGTATCAAAACTTCGTCTCTAATATCTATATGTGGCTCACGCTCGGGATTCTTTACCGGCTGCCGGAAATTGCCGCCAATTCCCCAACACTTGCGACGGTATCGGCCAACCGAGGGGAGAGGTTTACGCGCCTCCGAAGGGCGATAAATGTCTCGTAGCAAACCAATTTGTGATGGCGGTTCAGCTTTAATATATCGATGCCACGTCCACAGCGCCTGGCGGTCCGATGGCAGGAATACACGCAAAGGAAGCCGTGCCCCATGGAACATTCGGTCCGTGGCAACGTTGCAGCGGATCATCCGCGCGGTATGGGTGTCGGACGTTGGAGCACAACCCCCCAGGGCAATTCGACATTCGCGATCCGGGTTGCCTGGCATCCTTTTGTCTGCGTTCCCAAATCGCAACCCTCGCCAATCAATAACCAGCCCAGAAAGCTATTCGCAAGGCGAATTTATTCGGCCGCGCGAATCCTGCAATCGCTTCAGGCAGGGACCTTGGCCCATGCGCGCAGAGAAGGCTACGGTTTACCATGCGGGTTTTGGGAAGTCATCCAGCCTGTGCTTCGCCGAGCGGGATGAACTGCGATACCCCTATAGTGTGGACGCCTGTTTCGATGAGATCACAAAACCGGAGGATCGCCGGACGACCGTACACGCTGGTCCCCGCGACACCACTGGTAGGCTTTATTCGCCGCTCAGAGCGAGCGGCGTGCCCATCGGGTTTTTCAAGGAGACGGGCAAGTGAACGCCGTGGCGCACAAGCCCCGGGTTGCGGTAGTCTCGCCGTTCCTCGATAAGAGTCACGGGACGGAACGTACGGTGATCGAATGGATCACGCGACTATCGGCAGACTTTGAACTCCACATCTATAGCCAACATGTCGAGGATGTCGATCTCTCGACGATGGTTTGGCATCGTGTACCAAAGTTGCGCGGTCCCCACCTATTCAATTTCCTGTGGTGGCTCGCGGCAAACCATCTCTGGCGTGCCTGGGATCGTCGGTTTCGCGGGCTGAGCTACGATCTGGTTATGAGTCCTGGAGTCAACTGCCTCGATGCCGACATAATTTCCGTACACATTGTCTTCGGAGAATTTCTCAGCCGTGTCCATACGGAACTCCGCTTATCGGCCAACCCAGTATGGTTCTGGCCAAGACTTTGTCACCGGTGGCTCTATTATCGGCTGATCGTTTTCCTCGAACGGCACGTTTATTCCGATTTAGACGCCTTTCTAGTTCTTTACGCACGCAAAACGATGGGCGACCTCGATCGACTCTACCGGCGTCGCGACCGCTGTGAACTTCTGTACCTCGGCTTGGACCATGCGACCTATAACCCGGCGCGCCGTATCGAGCTCCGGGATTCAAGCCGATCGGCCCTCCAGATCCCGGGACACCGATTTCAACTACTCATGGTGGGCAATGACTGGCATAAGAAGGGTATCCGCGTTCTGTTCGAAACCCTAACCTTGCTCGAGAGCCTCCCGATCGACTTGATTCTGGTAGGAAGCGAAGATCCCGCGCCATTCCGTGCCATGGCAAAAGAACGAGGGCTTAGCAAACGGGTGCGCTTTCTTCCGCCGCGAAAAGACATCGAGTTTTATTATGCCGCGGCAGATGTTTACGTGGGCCCTTCTCTGGAGGACACGTTCGCGCTTCCGCCGGCGGAGGCCATGGCTTGTGGTATGCCCGTCCTCGTGTCGCGGGAAAACGGTGCCTTTGAGATCATGACGCATGCGGTCGATGGCCTGATTCTCGACGATCCTACCGATGCTGTAGCGCTCGCATCCATGATTCAGAGGCTCTACGAAGATCGCGATTTTCGCGAGAAGCTCGGTAGCAAGGCGGCTGAAACAGCGCGGCAGTTTACTTGGGAACAGAATGCGCGCCAGCTGGCAGCGCTCTTCGAGGAAATTATTCGGCGGAAGCCACGGCTGCAAGGGCAAGAAACCGTGCAGGAATTATGACTTCTAGCTTTCTAACTGGGTCCATCGTGTCGCGCGATCACCGTGCGCAAGCCGGCCAGATTATCGGCCTCTTCCCCGCCATCCTGGGGGTGGGCGGCGTTCAGGAAGCTGCGCGCATGACCGTTGCAGCGCTTTCCGATATATTTAAAGAACAGGACGTGAAAGCGCACCTTTTGAGTCTGAACGATGCGCGGCGGACGCAGGTAGTCAATGTGAACGGGTCTCGTGTCTCGCTGCGCGGATTTGGCCGCTCGAAAGTTCGATTCGTGCTCTCCGCAATTAGCCGCGCGCGTTCTCTAAGGAAAAGACGCGCAGGCATCATTATCGCCGCTCACCCTTATCTCGCAGTGCCAGCCGCTTTGATGGGGCGATTCGCGCCGGGCATGAAAATCGTCGTTATGGCGCACGGCGTCGAAGTGTGGAACACGTTGTCTCCCTTACGGCGTCGGGCGCTAATGCGAGCATGTATTGTCCTGGCACCGAGCCGCTTCACTGCTCAAAAGCTCGAGGAAGTTCAAGGCGTCCCGCCGGACAAAATCCGATTGCTGGCGTGGCCGCTCGATCCGGATTTCCTTCGGCTAATCCAGCGAGGCGCAGAAGTCTCGATACCAGCACAATTTCCACACGGGCGGATTATTCTCACGGTCGGACGATGGGCCGCATCGGAGCAATACAAAGGCGCGGACGAATTGATTCACGCGGTCGCCCTACTTCGCCCAAGCAATCCGGATTTACAGTTGGTCGCAGTCGGAAGCGGAGATGATTTGCCGCGACTCAAGGCACTTGCGACGTCTCTCCGAATCGCTGATTGCGTGAGCTTTTTCGAAGGGCTTTCGCGCGAGCATATTGCCGCTTGCTATTGTCGCGCGGATATTTTTGCACTGCCCAGCACGGGCGAAGGCTTTGGGCTCGTGTTTCTCGAAGCCATGGCATCCGCCAAGCCGGTGGTGGGCGCGGCGTATGGTGGCACGATGGACGTGGTCGAGGATGGCGTCAACGGTTTGCTCGTTCCCCCGAAAGATGCTCAAAAGCTGGCGAATGCGCTCGACTCTCTTCTTCGCGACAAATCATTGTGCATGAGGCTCGGCCAAACGGGCGCAGAAATCGTCCAAACGAAATATGCCTTCCACGTTTTTGAGCGACGGTTAAAAGCGGTTCTCGACGAGTGCGGCTCAGCAGACGCGGCACATTTTTGAACAAGGTGCTGCGCACAGCGCTGGCCACTGTCCTGTTTTGCGAAATCTCTGCGCTTCCCAGAAAGTGACGGGGTCATGCGCATTTTGAAAGTCGTTCAGTTTTATCACCCGTTCCGCGAAAAGGGCGGGCCCGTGGCCAAAGTTCGCGCGCTCGCGCGTACTCTTGTGAAACGCGGGCACTTCGTTACCGTTCTGACCGCCGACTGGGGATTACGTTCGCGAAGTAGCCACGGACTCCAGGTGGAACGCTGCGAGTGGGGCTGGCACGCCGGCGACGATGGAGTCGAGGTCATATATCTCCACTCGCTCGCACACTATCGCGCTCTTACGCTCAATCCGCGTGTACTACAATTTTGCCGGGTCTTCCACGACAGGTTTGACCTTGTTCACTTCTACGGCCTCTACGACCTGCTGGGTCCGGCTGTCAGTTTGTATTGCCGGCGCAAATCGCTCCCGTATCTGATCGAGCCAATGGGCATGTACCGTCCGATCGACCGAGGGTGGGTGCGGAAATCAGTGTGGCATCGCAGTTTGGGACGTGCTTTTTGCGGCGGCGCGGCACAATTCGTTGCCACAGCGGAAATCGAGCGCGACAGACTCATCGAAGATGGGGTTCCGCGCGAAAAAGTGGTGGTGCGCTACAACGGCGTGGATTTTGATCTTGCCGCCGGCACTGCGCCACAAAGGGGCCAGTTCCGTCACCAGTGGAATATTCCGTCGGATGAGCCACTCATCTTGTTCCTCAGCCGTTTGATCCCTCGCAAAGGTGCCGACATGGTGATCGAAGCTTTTGCCCGCGCCTGCCCGAAATCCGGGCGTCTGGCGATTGCCGGTCCTGAAGGAGAAAGAGGCTACCGCGCCGAGCTTGAAAAACGCGCCAAGGAATCCGGAGTGGCAGAGCGAATTCTTTTCACTGGTCCTCTCTACGAAGCAGACAAGATGGCCGCCCTTGACGGCGCCGATTTATTCGTTTTGCCGTCGCGCTATGAGAACTTTGCTAATGTCGCAACTGAGGCGATGTCTCGCGGAGTTCCGGTGATCGTCAGCGATTCGTGTGGCATTGCATCGCTGGTGCAGGGTGAGGCCGGCCTCGTCATCCCGCCCAGGGCGGACGCACTGACAGAGGCCCTCGGCATGATGATCGGCGACAAAGCTCTCTACGCGCAATTCCAGGCTGGATGTAAGCGCGTAGCCAACCGTCTGAGCTGGGACGATCTTGCCGTGCAGATGGAGCACCACTATGCGCAAGCGCTGACGAGTCGAAAGAAGTTTAGCTAGGCGCCAAGGTCGAAAACCAGAAGTGAAATGGCTCCCGTTCGGAGCTGGAGACTAAGTCCGTTCTTCGTCTCGATACGCCACCAGCCAATGATTCAACTCGACGGGCCTCAGTTCGGGCATCATATGGCGCCACCACGCGTTGTATACGCTTGTCACATGATAGCCCTCATTTTTAAGAATTTGCAGGCAATCCCTCTCTAGAGCCTCCGAGTGAACCTCAATAATCCATCTGATCCCGGGCAAGCGGAGACATTCGGGCGCACCTCGAAGCAAGTCGATCTCACCGCCATCGATATCTACTTTGATCAAACAGGGGGCTACAACGTTCGAGCCAAGAGAGTCGAGGGTGGTCCAGCCTTCCCCACTTTTGGCGCCAACCATCTGGGAGATAATCTCCAGCCGCTGGTCGGCAACAAGATTGTTAAGTAGGAGATTGGCATTCATCTCCCGGACGCACTCTGGAGAGGGCTCAAAGGAGTAGATTTTACGCGCAGAAGTCCGCGCTAGAAAATAGAGCGTGTATAATCCATCGTTCGCCCCTACGTCGACGGCCGTCCTGATATTGCTCGCGAGCCGACGCATCCAACAATACAACTCTCTTTCCTGCAGTCCCAGCCAACGTTGACTGTGGTGTGCGAGGTCCAATTGCATCGTGAGTCCGCGGAGCAAACCGCCGCGGATGACTCGCGGCGACCGCCCAGAAGGCAGAAGCCACGATTTGAATTTCGATCTAAGGCCTTGATTCTCCCGGACTCTAAATCTCATCGCTTCCTCGTCTCCGTTGATTATGTGTCCAGATCCGCGGCGCGAGCAATGTCAATCGACTTGAAGGAGTCACGCTGACTTCATTTAGGGCAGAAGTCGGTTGCGTTGCGAACCCACGGAGACGGGGATTACATAAACGCGGCTTTCCCCGAGCGGGTTGAATCTCGATGTGACAGGATTTTGTACCAAGGCTCTGGTCGTAAACTAAAGATTCTCGAGCGAAGAATGCGGGACACTCGCCACCTACCCGCTAGGTTCGATGTGCCAGCTGCGAAATCGACCGCTCGATCGAAAGAATCAAAATGCTAAGAAGACAACGTGGGTACTGTCTTGATCCCTCAAGTTTTCACGATCACCATTGTCATATCTCGCCGACTCTGCTGCTTGTCTCCGGTTCCCTGCTTGCGCTGGGTTGATGCTACGCTGCCTTGCTTCTGGGTCTGTCCTTTCAAATAGCGGGGCGATCCTGTTTGAAGGATCTCGTCGCAACCAGTGAGCGCAGACCTATTCTCTTGTCGCTTCAATCCACACGCTGTCGGCGACACGGGCCAGCAGAGGCGCTGTGTTCGCGGCTCGCCTTAAGGTGCACGACGACAACACAGCCGCCGCTCCTGCCCTGGATAGCAAATCCAGATCTCCGCGCTGCGTATTTTGAAGCATGAAACCCTCGGCGCGAAAACGAATGTCCCTGAATCCAGCCTGGCGAAATGCATCCGCAATGGCGGCTCGCGTCCAATACCTCATCTCGAAGCTGCCCGATGCACCCTCTCGAAAGCCCCGGCGTGCCTGCTGCAAGAGACTGACGATCCCAAATGTATTTGGCAGCTGCACGAGGCATGTGCCCGCGGAACGGAGGATTCGAGCGATCTCCTTCAGCACTTCTCGAGCCGTTTTCTTATCGAGATGTTGAAGCACGCTATAGGAAAAGACGAAGTCGACGCTGCCGCGCTTGAACGGAAGGTGAGCCGCATCGCTGCATGCGAAATTGGCGATTACTCCGAGGTCTCGCGTCACGCGGTCCGCCGCCCATAGAGCGTCGAGATGCACGTCCAGGCCCCAGGTCGAGAATCCCGCACGGGCCGCTGCTACGGTCCACCGTCCCCAACCGCATCCAATGTCGACGAGCGTTTGCTCCGTGCCGTCCGCGTCTTCGGCTGGCCAAATCGGAATGGGGTACCGAGGCAATCGCCCCCTGACACGCCAGTAGAGGTTCCCGTTCGTGTTCACGATCCAGTCGTCGACGAATGCGTCTACGGCTCCTGGTGCTGTCCGGGGCGGAAGAGGAGGCATATTGACAGGTTTATCCTCTCTGCGCGGCTGTTCAGCGAAAATCGGGATGCCTCGTTCAATGGGAATTTCGTGCCCGGTTTGGCAAATCAATCGGTCGTTCTCCGAATGTACCGCTGCGCCATGACGTGGACAGTGCAGAAAATTTTTGATCATCTCACACTCGCGATAATTCAAGAACGCAATGCCATTCTTTCACAATTGAGCTGCCATCGCAGCAGATCGGAACGCACATTCTCTCGCCTCATACGCATTCGCCATCAGTTGGACACGCTTGTTGCGTCCGAGCCGGTATGAAGGTCGCGCCGCCCACTCACGGCGCCACTGACGGCCATCGAGTGGTCATCGCCCAATAACGGCCACCTTCGCGCACCGCGCAGTGAATAGATACGCATTCTCACGGTCGTCCAGTTCTATTACCCATTCCTCAACATGGGCGGCCCTGTCGTAAAAGTTCGCGCCCTGGCGCATGCGCTAGCGAAGCACACCCATCAAATCACCGTTCTCACTGCCGATTGGGGACTGAACTCGCAAAATGGTCACGGCTTACGTCTTGAGCCGTGCGGGTGGGGCTGGCGCGCCGCCGAGAGCGGCGTAGCGGCGTACGTCCCTTGGCCCGCTCACTATCGCGCTCTGACGCTGAATCTGCGTGAGATACGATTCCGCGAGGCTTCTCTGAAGGAGTCCGGCCTGGTGCATTTCTACGGCCTGTCCGACTTGTTCGGGGCCGGCGATTGCTGTCTATTGCCGGCGCGAACCGTTCGCTTACGTAATCGAGCCCATGGGTATGTACCGCCCGATAGATCGCGGCCTGCTTCGCAAATCGCTTGGCACCGTTCCGCCTGACAAACCACTAATCTTGTTTCTTAGCCGCCTGATTCCGCGCAAAGGCGCGGATATTTTGATCGACGCGTTCGCCCAGTCCTGTCCGACTGGCCGTTTGGTGATTGCTGGCCCGGAGGGGGAGCCGGGGTATCTCGCTTACCTTAAAGCGCATATTGAAAATTCTGGAGCGGTCGACCGCATAGTTTTCACGCGATGTACCGCTAGATTCGCCAATCGCGGGGCTTGCCATTCATGCGTTCCCCAGCGAGAATCCCAACAGATCATCCGAAGCTGCCTAGGTCTTGACTTAGACGGAGGGAGCAAAGAGACATGAAGGGCATCGTACTGGCGGGAGGTGCGGGCAGCCGGCTGAATCCCCTGACGCGAGTTACTAACAAACATCTCCTTCCGATTTACGACAAGCCCATGGTGTATTACCCGATTCAAACGCTGGTCAACGCAGGAATCGAGGAAATTCTTCTGGTCACCGGCGGAAAGAATGCTGGTGATTTTTTGCGGCTGCTGGGCAACGGCCGTGACTTCGGACTGAAGCACCTGAATTACGCGTACCAGGAAGGCGAAGGCGGAATCGCGGAGGCGCTGGGCCTGGCCGAATTTTTCGTCGCGGGCGAGCCGATTTGCGTGATTCTGGGCGACAACATCATCGAAGGCAACATTTGCCAGGCGGTACAAAGCTTCACGCGCCACAACCAAGGCGCCAAGATTCTCCTGAAGGAAGTCCAGGACGCGCAGCGTTTCGGTGTAGCCGAAGTCCGGGGAGATCGCGTGATCGGCATCGAAGAAAAGCCCCAGTCCCCCAAATCACAATATGCCGTGGTCGGAATCTATCTCTACGATGCGAGCGTCTTTGAAAAGATCCGCCGGTTGAAGCCTTCCGGCCGCGGCGAACTGGAAATCACCGACGTCAACAATTTCTACATCGAAGAAGGCACCCTGAGCTGGGACATTCTCAAAGGCTGGTGGACCGACGCCGGGACGTTCGAATCGCTGCTGCGGGCCAACACGCTCGTGGCCGATACGGGCGCAAACAAAATGGATTTTGTTTCCCGCACCGGTGCAGGGATGCCAGAACAAGTGGCTCGATGAAAATTCTGATCACGGGCGGCGCGGGTTTCATTGGCTCGAATTTCATTCGTCACATTCTGGCTCTCGACCGCGGCTATTCGGTGATGAACTACGATAAGTTGACCTATGCAGGCAATCTGATCAATCTCGAGTCCGTGTCTGACGACCCGCACTATCGCTTCGTAAAGGGCGATATCTGCGATCCTGCAGCGGTGGAAGTGGCGATGAGCGATTGCGAAGCCGTGGTCCATTTCGCCGCCGAATCGCATGTGGACCGCAGCATCTACGAGCCTGCCGCTTGCATAGAGACCAATGTCAAAGGCACTTTCGTGCTGTTGCAAGTCGCGCGCAAGCTAAACGTGCAGCGATTTGTCCATATCTCGACCGATGAAATCTATGGCGACATGCGTCCTGGCGTTTTCGCGGACGAGGAATCCCCGTTGGAACCGAGCAGTCCGTATTCTTCCTCGAAAGCCGGTTCGGACCTTCTCGTACGCTCGTTTGTGCGCACGTACGAGTTCCCGGCGCTTATAACGCGCTCGTCGAATAATTACGGGCCGTATCAATTTCCGGAGAAGTTTCTGCCGTTGATGATCACCAACGCGCTCGAAGACAAGCCGCTCCCGATTTACGGCGACGGCCAGCAGCAGCGCGATTGGCTGCACGTTGAAGATAATTGTCGCGGGATATTGGCTGTCCTGGAACGCGGCAGCCTCGGCGAGGTGTACAAC
>JBAWEZ010000030.1:0-67321 GCA_049591475.1 Candidatus Acidiferrales bacterium | reverse complement strand
CCCCAGACCTGCGTGTCGTCCGCCGTCTTCACCAGTTCGGCGTCGATCGAGATCGTGTCGCCCTCCTGCTCGATGTTGCCCTCCAGCACCGCATCCACGTTCAGGTCTTTCCCGACTTTCTCCGGATCGGGATTCTTTCCTGCGTAACTCATAGCCGCGCTGCTGGCCATCACGCGCAGTCCGGGCAATTGCGAAAGCGCGTCCGTCACGCCCATGCTGATACCATCTTCCAAAAACGACGCGTCGGATTTTCCGCTCGCCCCGGTGAACGGCAGCACGATGACCGAGCGAATTGTGTTCGTCGCCGGCGTTGCGGGCAGGAAATAACGCTTTGCGAGCAATCCCCCAGCAACGATCACGAGCACGACTGCGGCCGCTGAGGCCAACACGGGCTTCTTACGCCACCACGGAGTTGACGCAGGGGCCGCGACAGGAGCCACCGATCCGCTGCTCGAATCCCGCCGCAACCGCTTCAGGTCGGCGCTGAAATCCGAAGCGTGCTGATACCGCACGTCGCGGTCTTTTTCGAGTGCTTTGGCAATGATCTCGTCCAACCGCGGCGGTATCGCCGGACTCAGCCGCGAAGCGGGCGGCGGATTCTTCTCCAGAATCGAATTGAACGTCACGCCCGTAGTGTCTCCGGCGAACGCTTGGCGCCCCGTGGCCATTTCGTAGAGCACCGCGCCGAACGAAAACAGGTCGGTGCGCGGGTCGAGCGGCTTCCCGGCAACTTGCTCGGGAGACATGTAAGCGACTGTGCCGACCGTCGCTCCCGATGCCGTGAGATCGTCGGCTTTGAGCGTAGCTCCAGCGAATTCGGCTGCCAACGCGCGATCCGTATTTTGTTTCGCCAGCCCGAAATCGAGCACTTTGGCCTGCCCAAGCTCGGTCACGAACAGATTCGCCGGCTTGATATCGCGGTGCACGATGCCCTTGCGGTGGGCGGCTTCGAGCGCCGAGAGAATCTGAATGGAGAGGTCGAGAATCGTTTCAGGATCGAGATTCTTGCGCCCGGAGAGCCCGATGCGCTGGCGCAGCGTTTGCCCTTCGAGCAGTTCCATGGCGATGAACGGCCGTCCGTCTTCCTCGTCGATTTCGTAGACCGTGCAGATGTTCGGATGATTGAGCGCCGACGCCGCGAAGGCCTCGCGCTGGAAGCGCTCGCGAGCCGCCGCATCGTTCTCGAATTCTGAAGGCAGGAATTTCAGCGCCACGTGGCGGCGAAGCTTGAGGTCTTCCGCCTCATATACGACGCCCATTCCGCCGCCGCCCAGCTTCTCAATAACCGTGTAATGCGAAATAGTCTCGCCGATCATTGGAAATCCTGCATCCTCTGCCTCACTGGGGAAACCCGATGCGGCGGACGAGATCGGCGTAGCGCGGGTCGGAGCGCAAGCTGTCGAAGTCTGGGTCCGCGTTCAGAGATTCGAGTGCACTCTCGTGCAGCTCGTACGCTTTTTCCAGCCACACAAAGGCATCGTTCTTGTCGCCCAGCAGCGCGTAATAGGCGGCAGCATCGACGGGATCGTAGGCGGTCTTTGTCGGATCGCCATCTTCCTTGATGAACCATCGGTAGAGGCCCTTGATTCCATTTTTCCCGTAGACTTGCTTGATCTGCTTCGCGCCTTCGGGTTCTCCGTAGGCCGCCGTTCCTTTTTCTAAGGCGTCAACGGCCCGATCGTATTTTCCTTCGGCCCGGTAGCAGTCAAACAAAACCTCGTAGGCGCCTGCAAAGTTCGGGTCAATTTGGAGCGTTTTTTTCGCTTGCGCGATCGCCTGGGCGTACTCGTGCTGGTCAAAAAGGAGAACGCCAAGCTGCCCGTTCCCGAATAGAGAGAGCGGGTCTAAAGTCAGCGCCCGGCGAAACTCATCCATCGCCTTGCCAAATTGGCTCGTAAACACAAAATACTGCGCGTATGCCTCATGTGTATTCACGAAATTCGGGTTCAACGCCAGGCTGCGTCGAAATTCAGTTTCGGACGCAGCGAATTTCCACTCGAGAACGTCCACACCGGCCACCGTTAAGTGCGCTTCGGCGGAGCGGCTATCGAGAGCGAGCGCCCGAGAAGCCAGGGTTTGCGCTTTGGCAAAATAGGCTTGCTGAACGGGAGGCTTGCTGCTTCCGATCAACATGTCCGCGTCTCCGAGCCCTGCGTAGGCTGCCGCGTAGGTCGGGTCTTTGTCGATCGCCTGCTGAAAATAATCGGCGGCTTGCTGCATGTTTTCCTGGTCAATTTCGTGGCGACCCAGCAGGTAGAGACGATACGCGTCCGCGTTTTCCGTCGGCGCTTTCGACATTTCCTGCTGTTCGGCCGCGGTCAGCTTCACGCGCAGCTCGTCGGAAATATCCTTGGCGATGTTCTGTTGGAGCATGGCCACGTTGGCCATTTTCTCCGTGTATTGCTGGCCCCAGACCTGCGTGTCGTCCGCCGTCTTCACCAGCTCGGCGTCGATCGAGATCGTGTCGCCCTCCTGCTCGATGTTGCCCTCCAGCACGGCATCCACGTTCAGGTCCTTGCCGACCTGCTCGGGATCGGGATTCTTGCCCGCGTAGCGCATGGCCGCGCTGCTGGCCATCACGCGCAATCCCGGCAATTGCGAGAGCGCGTCTGTCACGCCCATGCTGACGCCGTCTTCGAGGAAGGCGGCGTCGGATTTTCCGCTTGCGCCGGTGAACGGCAGCACGATGACCGAGCGAATTGTGTTTCCCGGCGCCGGCGCGAAATAGCGCTTTGCCAGGAAACCGCCGCCGATGACGATCAACGCAGCGAGACCCAGCGCAATCCACTTGTATGGGCGTCCTGCGGCGCGCTCGAAAGTGGCGGGCGCGATGGAGGCCGTCGCAGAAACCCCGGCAGCAGACGAATCCCCAACCGGCGCAGCCGAAACGGCGGCTACCGACGTGGGCGTTGTCGTCGCGACAGGCGCGCTCTTGCCAGAATCGAGCTCGCGCTTCAAGCGCTTCAGGTCCGCTCGCAGTTCCGCCGCGCTTTGGCAGCGGAGTTCACGGTCCTTCTCCAAAGCCTTATTAATAATGCGTTCCAGCTCTGGCGGCAGTTCCGGATTGAGCCGTACCGGATTTACCGGAGCGCGGTTCAGAATGGCCTCGAAGATCACCGCGGAGGTATCTCCGCGGAACGGCAGCGCGCCGGTGGCCATTTCGTACAGCACCACCCCGAAGCTGAAAAGGTCGGTGCGCGCGTCCAGTTCCTTTCCTCGTGCTTGCTCGGGAGACATGTACGCCACGGTGCCGAGCGTCGAACCGGGGCTCGTTAATTGCGCCTCGGGAACTTCCGTGCTGGCGGTCGCATCCGAGGGAGCGGGAGGTTGTTGCGGGTGCCGCGGGTCGGCCGTCATTTTTGCCAAGCCGAAATCGAGAACCTTGGCGTGCCCACGTAGCGTGACGAAAATATTGGCAGGCTTGATATCGCGATGAACGATGCTGCGCGCATGGGCGGCGTCCAGCGCGTCAGCGACCTGCACGCCGATATCGAGCAGTTCTTCCAAGTCGATCGGCTTGCCATGAATCAGATGCTTGAGCGTCTGTCCTTCGAGCAGCTCCATGGCGATGAACGCACGGCCGTTCTCCTCGCCGATATCGTAAATCGTGCAGATGTTTGGGTGATTTAGCGCGGAGGCAGCCTTGGCCTCGCGGCGAAATCGTTCGAGGGCCTGCGGATCGCGCGATAGCTCGTCAGGAAGAAACTTCAGCGCGACAAAACGGTCGAGGCGCGTGTCCTCGGCCTTGTAAACAACGCCCATCCCGCCACCGCCGAGCCTTTCGACGATGCGGTAATGCGAGATCGTTTTACCGACTAATGCCCCATCCGCCACGGCCTGCAAATGGTAAGCTCCGGGCATGGGCAAGTCAACGAACGACGCTGGCCGGGATTCCGATGCTGGGCCCCTCAGGTTTACGCCGGTTTCCGCGCCGCCATCCAAAGCGAATCGCTGGTTGCCAGACGGTCCCACCAGGGCCTCGGGAGCGGCTCGAAGCCGCATTGACGCAGCATCTTCGCCAGAGTTTCCGGCGTGAAGTAATTCACATGCGCCGGGAAGCGGTATCCGCACCACTTTTCGCCGCGAATGGCGCGGTTCCAGCTCGCGTAATTCGG
Source organism: Candidatus Acidiferrales bacterium (assembly GCA_049591475.1). Taxonomy (GTDB): domain Bacteria; phylum Acidobacteriota; class Terriglobia; order Acidiferrales; family UBA7541; genus Palsa-295. The sequence continues at coordinate 63,206 of JBAWEZ010000030.1, read as the reverse complement.
AGTTTTAATTACCGTAAGGCCGCCCGGCTTCAGGACGCGATGAGCGGCGCACAGGACGGACTGCGGCTGCCAATCGTGCTCGATGAATCCGAGTTGGGTTACCACGTCGAATTCGTTGGACTGCAACCTGCGTTCGGCGACCTCTGTCACCGGGCCCTCTAGAATTTTCTCGGCCCCCACGCGCCGGCGGGCGATCTCCACGCTCCGTGGACTCAAATCAATTCCCGTAACCTGAAAATATTTTTGCGCGCGCACCAGGAAGCTCGCGTCGCTGCACCCAAAATCGACGAGCTTTCCCGACCGGACGTAGTGGAGCGTTTGCGAGAGCAGGCGGCCGTGGGTGTGCGGCAACAACGGACGCGTGATCCGCGAAAGAAACACCATCGCCGGCTGTTCGCGTTTGCGGCGGATGGTGTCCTTGCGCCACTCTTCTTCCCAATCGTGCTCGACGGCCTGCACGCGGTAAGGAATCTCGGCGCCGATAAAAACCATGCCGCATTCGGTGCATTCGACGATTTCCCACGGATCGCGACGCAGAAGTGATTGGCGATTACCTGTCGATCCGCAGAGCGGACAGCTGCGTGCGGCGAAAGTGGAGGAATGGGCGACTGCGTTCATCGGCGAGAATGCGGCATTAAGTCGAGGGATTGTATCACGCACGGCAGGCGCGGCATGAACGCGAGGAACACCGCCGGCGCGGCGTGGAAGATGAGCGATTGCGCGCGAACTTGAGTACAATGGGTGCGGCCGATCTGCAATCAGGTGTGACGCGGATTGGGTGCCCGGCACATCGAATCATCACTAGGCAATGCCCGGTGCACTTAAGGTAGCCTCACCTACATTCGACGATGCCGGCCCGGCGCTCGTCGAGCGTTCACATTCACATTCATTGCTGAGGAGAACATCATGAGGTTGCGCGTTGGATTCGTCGTACTTGCTGTGTTGATTTTCGCGACCGCTTTTGCGGCCGCAGCGGATACCATCGTGCTGCAGAACGGAGATCACGTGACGGGGACGTTCGTGAGCGCCGATGGGAAGACTGTGGCGATCAAAACTCCGTACGAAGGGCAGATCAGCGTGAAGTGGTCCGACGTGACTCAGTTTACGACGGACGCGGCCGTCTACGTGACTACTTCGAGCAAAACAACGGTGACCGGGACCATGTCGAAGACGGGCGACACGCTGGTGGTGCACACTTCGAAGGGCGATGTGAACGTGCCGTTGGCGCAAGTGACCGCCGTGCGTTCGGCTGGGGAAGAGGCGAAATACCAGGCCAGCTTGCATCCGCCGTTCACGCGAAATTGGATTGGGGACGCGGCGTTGGGTCTGACCCTGGCGCGTGGCAACAGTGACACGACAAACTTGACCACTTCTGTTGCGCTGACGCGTAAAACTCTGAACGACCTGATCGGTCTTTCGGAATCGTCGGTGTACTCGACGAGTACTCCCGCCAGCACGGTGACCGCCGATGCGATACTGGGCGGCGTCCTTTACCACCGAGACCTCACCAGCAAACTTTTTGCATTTGTGAGCGCGAATTTTGTTCACGACCAGCTGCAAGGGCTGGATCTGCGGCAGATTTACAGCGCAGGCCCAGGCTGGAACGTAATCAACAATCCGAATACCACTTTTGATGTGGAGGGAGGCCTGAACTACACGCGCGAGTCGTACAGCGGAACGGCGACGCTTTCGCCCGGCCTTTCGATTAACCGAAATTTGATAGCCGTCACCACCGGCGAGGACTTCACGCACAAATTCAGCAAACTCACTTCGATGGACGAACACTTTTTCTTTTATCCCAACCTCAGCGACGCGGGCCAATACCGGTTCACGTTGACCGCCGATGCCAACACCAGATTGGCGAGCTGGCTCTCATGGCAAGTCAGTGTGAATGATCTCTACGTTTCGAACCCGCCGATTCCAGGGACGAAAACTAACGACGTGATTTTATCAACTGGGTTGGGGATCACTTTCCACCATTAATTGGCGATTTTTGGCTCCGTAAGGACTGCTTAAGGCAGCTTTTTGCAGCATGCACCTTGCAGGTTGTGCTGCGTCAGATATTCGCTATTTGTTCGCATAAAGCACAAGGAAGCGTCGGCTCAGTTTCCGCTAATTGCACGGCTAGGCGCCTGTGCCGTTGGCGCGTGCGGCGGCTGGAACGCGCTGTGCTGGTGGGAGTCTTGCTGGCAGAAATCGGCCTTGCCGCGAAGCTCGGGATGCGTGGCGCACAGGCCTTTCAGAATTAAGTCCAGATTTTGCATCGCGAATTGCTCGCCGGATTGCGATAGATCGTCTTCCATCTGAGTGGAAACGGAATTGAAACGCTGGCCGGCGGGTGATTCGTAGAATGCGGCGGCGCCCTTCACGTCATCGTCGGAAAGATATCTCGCGTAGACCATGATGATTTGATCGGTGGCGGCATCGGATTGCAGCGCCGCTATCATTTTGCGCTCCACTTCTCCCATGATCTGCTTACGATCGGCGTTTTCCGGCAGCGAATCTTCAATCGACGGGCGCATCGTTTCCATCATCTGGCGGCCGTAGTCGCGCATGGTGTCTTTCAGGTGCGTTGCCGCGATCAAGCGCAGAATATCCGCTCGCAACTGCGGATCCATAGCCTCAGCAGTCTGGGGCATCGCCGCGCCCTGCTGCTCATAGCGCGGCGGGTGGCCAGGATTGAAATTAATGCTTATCGTGGTGGAGACTTCCACAGGTACTCCTTCGACGACCGTAGGCTGATAGCGCCATTGCTTCACCGCATCCATTGCCGCGCGATAGAGTTGCTGCGGGCCGGACAGAGGAGCGAGTTCCGCCACTGAGCCGTCCTTCCCGATCACAGCGAGCAAAATCACAGTGCCGGAGACATGCGCGTCCTGCAGGCCTTTCGGGTAGACCGGCGGAACAATGTTAGTGACGCGTGCGGCCATGGTGTTGCCGTTGATGGTGACGCGGGTGGGATGAGCAGCAAGCTCGCCGGGCAGTTCGCCGTTGGGCGATCCGGTGGAATTTTGCGCGAGCGCCGGCGGCGCGGCGAGCAGCGCCACGATCACCAGCGCCGCTGCTAGACCGGCTGAGCACATCGCGTACGATTTTGCCGTTAGTCTCTCCCGCATTTTGCGCCTCCAAGCGAACCGATTCCATCCGTGGTGGAGTATACGCGCACAAATCGCGGAGATGAATCGGGTGGTCCGGGAATTCAGGAGCGACCACAGCGATCGGCAGTCACAGCTACGAGGCGACCTGGAGTTCGTATCGGCTTAGCGGCGCAGGGTGGCCGTGCAGCGCCTGACGTCGAGGAGCAAGTCGAGGGCGTTGGCGATGCCGACGACGAAAATTTCGGCGTTTTGCAGCGTTTGCACCGAGCAGCCTTCGCCGTTGTCCACAACGATGGCAAGGCCACCCGCGTCCTTTACGGTCTTGAGCATCGAGGCGTCGTTATTGCCGTTGCCAAAGGCGGCGATGTGCGCTGCGTCGTGCGCCTTCACGTGCGCTTCTTTCGCTTCGTCGTGACGCGCTCCCGAGGGCAAAAGAAGCGGATGCAGACCAGCGAGATCGAGTTCCACGGCGGCGGTGCCAAATGTGTCGGAGGTGATCACGTCGATGTCGACGACCTCGTGCAGACGCCGCAATCGCTCGACCGTGCCGGGGCTGAGCTTGCCGGCTTGGGAGAGAGTGCCGTTGTAATCCGTGACCACGCGGTGAATGGAAAGATTGGGGAAATTCGGAATCTGGATGTTTATACCAGGTTTGGACATCTCGCCGTCTCCGTGAGCGAGTGTAGCACTGGCTGCTTCAAGAGAGCTGAAGTTACAAGTCCGCGCCTTGAGGTGCAGTTTGGGAGGAACCGCGCAATTCACTTGGTTTCGAAGGGTACAGCCAGCCAAAGAGCAGGAACGCGATCAGGAACATGACGAAAGCCAGAACGCTTCCTTCGGGACCCACTGTGCCGCCCGTAAGCCACGCTGGTCCGTGAGCGCTCGAATGGAGCAAGTGTCCGGTGGCGAGCGTACCGCTATTGGGAACGGCATAAATGAAGCTCTCTGAGTAGTCGCCAGCCGCGTGGAATCCGATCGCGAACCAAAGACTGCCGGTGCGTTTCAGCGTGAAACAGGCAAACATTCCAAACACGAAGACTGAAACCGCGCCCACCCAATCTTCGCCGCTGTTGAAGAGGTGAAGTCCGCCGAACGCTGCCGAGAGAAGGACAGCGGCGGGCCAAAATCCGATTCCCGAGGCAAGAGTAAATTGGGCGTAGCCGCGGAACACAAATTCCTCCGCGAGGCCCACCAGGACAAATCCCAGCGCCCAGACCGCCGCGTACCAGACGATGGCCAGACCTCCCAATGCCAGGCCGCCATACGAAAAGCCGCCGAGCGCTTTCATGGCCAGCAACTCAAGCGATAGATACGCGAGTCCCCACACGATTCCTTGCCAGAAATGCTTTCCGAAGGCGCCTGTGAGCGGAATCCCGTATTCGCCAAGCTTTCGTTTCTCGAAGCGGCTGATGATCCAGGCCACCAGCAGTGCCGTTCCAAACTGAACTGATTCAAACACGAGCTCGAACGCGGGAGTCAAAGTTCCCGCGAGGGCTTCTTTCCGAACTTTGTGGAAGCCCGGGATCAGACCAAGCGCCCCGATAAATCCCGGGAAAAGCCCAAAGAATATGGCGATGAAGATGAGGACGCGCCAGCCGGAGCGAAGGCCGTCTGGGCCTATAAACATTCCGCGAATCCTGGATGGACGAGTTTCGGGCGGCCGGTCTTGCGGTAGAGCTGAAGTTGCGCCTGATTCCGGAACACTCGATTCAGAACTCACGCGGCACCTCTGGTCTTGAGTTTCACTGTTAGCATCGACCATTCTACGACGCGGCCCGATTCCGTAAAATCGCGCATTCCGCATGCGCAGCGGGATTCGAAGCTGTTGAGGTCCCTACGATATAGGCCCTCTAAATTGCCGACGCGGCGGCGTCCCGACGAGCAGTGGCCCGCCGAAGAAACGGGAGGACGCCTAGAAAAAGCGCGGCGCCGGGAATCAATGTCCAGCTTAAGAAGAGACTGGCGACCGGCGACAAAAACGGAAAAAACAAATGCGCCGGCGGCAGCCCATCTACCGCCAAAAAAGGCAACGAGTTGCCCTTTTGCATCATTTCGAGTTCGCTAAAAAAGACCGCAGTGAATAAGAGAACCGGGAAAAGCCCTGCGGCGAGTCGCACAGATCGCCCACCCCCCTCGCGGCGCGACCAGTAACCTCCCGCCGCTCCCACAAACGGCAGTGAGTACAACCATGCGAGGTAAAACATCAAGGCCGCGCTATCGTGCCAGAGCAAATTGTGTATCAGACCGGGATAACTATGAGCGACACCCGGATTGGGCGCGTAGGCTCGGTACACCAAAACTGCGCAGGCTTGAAAAGCGGCGAGGAGAAAGGCGCTGCCCAAAAACAGGGTCACGGCAGGAAGCCAGAACTGTCGAGTACGACGGTTGAGATTCATGGGGTGCTCCTTACGGGCGCGGTAGAGATGTGCGCCGAGATTCTTGTCTTCGTCAAGTTCGGCAAATGCGGCTTGCACCGCGGCAGACTCTGTTAGGCCCGCGCGACGAGCGTCCTGGCAATGGTCCTCAAGATAGCCGGCGAGTTCGCGGGCAATCTCCTCGCGTTCGGCCGAGGACAGTTTCGATTGTGCGAGACGACGTAAGACTTCGTCGCGCCAGTCAGGCAAGATGAGCCTCCGCGAGACGTGCCAGCGCGCGAAAGAGCTCCTTCCATTCCCTGCGCAGAGGGGCGAGCTTTTTTCTCCCAACGGCGGTCAGCCGGTAATTGCGGCGGGCGGATCCGGTGGGCGCGTCGTCCCAGACCGAGTGGACCCACCCGCGCGATTCCATGCGATAGAGTAGCGGGTAGATGGAAGCGAGCGTAAAGTGCAGCGCGCCGTGCGTCCGCAGTTCAATACGGCGAGCGATTTCGTAGCCGTGCAAAGGATGCTCCGCGAGCACGGAAAGTATGGCGAGTTCGGAGCTGCCTCGTTTGATATTCGAGCTGATCACGGGCGCCAGTATATAGGATTTCTATATGCTCAGAAGGTGGCCCTTTGGGGGCCGTGTTCTATCGGTATCCAGGCGGGCTGTGGGGAATATTCAGGCGAGGGGCAGGTTCGCGGAGGGATCGAGCAGCATGTCGGCGCGCTCGCCAGCCATGAAACGGGAGTAACCTGCAGCGGCGATCATTGCAGCATTATCAGTGGAGAGCGCGCGGCTGGGGAAGAATGCTTCCATTCCGCGTGCCGCCGCGTCGGATTCGAACGTGCGGCGCAATTCGCTATTGGCTGCTACTCCACCGGAGACGAGCACGGAGCGAACGCCGCGCTCAGAGGCGGCGGTCAGAGTGCGCGTGACCAGATCTTCGACCACGGCGCGCTGGAAGCTGGCGATCAGGTCGAGCGTTTCGGCGCTGGAAAGTACGCGCAGTTGATCGGCGCCACGTTCGCCGCGCGCCAGCGCCTGCCGGCGCGCTTCGGTTTCCGGCTCGAGGTGCGCGTTGCGGCGCAGATAATAGAGGACGGCAGTCTTGATTCCGCTGAAGCTGAAATCGTGGGGATTGCCGCTGCTCATTTTGGCGCTGCCGAATCGCACGGCGCGAGGATTGCCGTGAGGGGCGAGCCGGTCGATGATGGGCCCGCCGGGATACCCAAGCGCGAGCATGCGCGCCACTTTGTCGTATGCTTCGCCGGCGGCATCGTCGCGAGTTCCGCCGATGCGCGCGTAGGAAAATCGGCGCGCGCCGTTGCTCGACTCCGCGCGCACGTCGTAAAGAATCGTGTGCCCGCCCGAGACGATCAAGCAGACGGCAGGAAGTTCCGGCTGGCGTCCCGCGGCGTGCGCTTCGAGCAAGACCGCATGGACGTGGCCTTCCAAATGATTCACGGCGATGAGCGGTTTGCCGAGCGCCTGTGCCAGCACTTTTCCGTAGGTGACGCCAACGAGCAGAGCGCCGATCAGCCCCGGCCCGCTGGTCACAGCGATCGCATCCACGTCCTGCAATTTAATTTGTGCTTGTTCCGTGGCCTCGCGGACTACGGGAACGATCCGCCGAAGATGTTCGCGGGAAGCGAGTTCAGGCACGACGCCGCCATATTTGCGGTGGATATCGATCTGTGAGGCGACCACGCTCGAAAGAATTTTCACGCCGCCTGCGACGACGGCCGCTGCCGTTTCGTCGCACGAAGACTCGATGCCAAGAATAAGGCGTTCGTCCAGCACAATGCTCATATCGGAAGCTTTCCCGTCGGTGAAAAAGTCTATGCTAGCATAATCATGCAGGCTCGCTGTGTCCCGCTCTCCCGGCTGCGCAGGACATCGCGTTGGGGACCCGAAGGTGGTCCCGCCTGAGTTTTGCCAACTTGCTCGCACCGGAGGCACGCTTCCTGACATGACGACAAAACCCAGAAAAGTGCGTAAAGCCGTGCTGCCTGTAGCCGGGCTCGGGACGCGATTTTTGCCGGCTACCAAGGCGATTCCCAAAGAGATGCTGACGGTGGTGGACAAACCGCTGATCCAATACGCTGTGGAAGAGTGCATAGCTTCAGGAATCGAGCACATTATTTTTGTCACCGGACGGCACAAAAGCGCGATCGAAGACCATTTCGATCTGGCTCCCGAGCTGGAGAATTTTCTGGAAGAGCGGGGAAAATCAGAGAGCGCGCGCACGGTGCGCGAAATCGGCGGCGACCTGCATTTCAGCTACACGCGGCAAAGCGTAGCGCTTGGGCTTGGGCACGCGGTGTTGTGCGCGGCGGAACTGGTGGGAGACGAGCCGTTCGCCGTGCTGCTGGGCGACGTGATCATGGATTCTAGCGCTCCTTCGCGAGCAACGGCGGCGCACGCTGGGGACCCCGGCTCCGCGGTGCCCGCCACGCGCGAACTGATGGAAATCTGTGATGCCATGGGAGGCGTAGGAGCGATCCATGTGGAACGTGTACCGCGGGAGCGGCTGCACTTTTACGGAATCATTGACGCAGAGCGGGTGAAAGCTCCGGGCGGGGCGGAAAAGTCGACATGGAATGACAGACTTTTGCAGGTGAAAAATTTGGTCGAAAAGCCCAGCGCCGATAAAGCACCGTCCGATTTGGGAATCACCGGCCGTTACGTATTGCCGCCGGAGATTTTCGATTATTTGGCGGAGACTAAGCCCGGCTCTGGAGGCGAAATTCAGTTGACGGATGGACTTTGCCGGCTGGCGGCGGACGGCAAACTTTATGCCACCGTGTTTCAGGGACGGACGCACGACGCAGGCGACAAGCTCGGATTTTTGCAGGCAACCGTGGAAATAGGTTTGCAGGATCCGAAGCTTGGGAAGGACTTTCGCGAATATTTACGGAAACTGAAGCTGTAGCGGGCCATCGGGAATACGGAACCTATCCTCCGCCACTATTGGGCCCCTCGGGACGGCAGATTATTGTGTTCGCTGGACTGGGTTTAAATCCGCCCGGCGCGGATTTCACCGAAAGCGGCCGTCATCGCTTTCATTGGAGGGTCAGGACGCTGCGTAGGATGGGCGTGTGAAACTTCACAAAGGCTTCAGAGCGATTGAATTCCGTTTCGCGAGTTTGGGGCTCAAGGGCCGTCGGGGCGGTCCCTCAGAAGCGATTCCGCGCGAGAGGAGATAGGGAATTACTTCTTTTTCTTGGCGGTGGAGCTTTCGGATTTCGACGTGTCCGGCTTCGATTCCGCCGGTTTTTCGGATGATTTCTCGGAGGACTTTTCCGAAGCGCCATCTCCGGACTTCTCGCCCGAAGAGCCCCCCGGTTTTTTCCCGGCGTAATCGGTGACATACCATCCCGTTCCCTTGAACTGGATGGCGGGCGCGCCCATCTGGCGCTCGGACTTGGCGCCGCATTTCGGGCATTTCTTCGTTTCCGATGCGTCGAAGCTCTCGATTTTCTCGAAACGATGGCCGCACTTCACGCACTTATATTCGTACAACGGCAACGGGAAGCTCCTCTAGAACCGAAAATCTTCATCGCCCCAACCATCAATCATAACACGGCTGACAAAGGACGAGCGTCAGGCGGCAGGGACGCGGCGAAGCACGGGGATGCGTGCTTCACGCAGGATGTGTTCGACCACGTTTTCGCGAAGCCGGGAAGCGTCGTAATCGAAATGCAGGTGATTGGTCTTTTCGTCGAAGCGGAATTTCTGGAGGCCGTAGGTATTCGCGAAGCGGCCCAGCGCGCGATATTGCTCAGGCTTCAGCTTTTCCTGAAGCTCATAGGTGATGGTCATGAAGGTCATGCCCGGGATTATAGCAAATGCCGCAACAAGGAAGACGGTTGCCCGAGCGAGCTTTGCTGCGGCTACAAGTGCAGGTGGCGGAGGCGCAGCGCGTTGGTGATCACGGAGACAGAGCTGAAGGTCATAGCGGCGCTGGCGATAATTGGGCTGAGCAGCAGGCCAAAGAACGGATATAAAACGCCCGCCGCCAGCGGCACGCCGACGGAGTTGTAGGCGAAGGCGAAGAAAAGATTCTGGCGGATGTTGCACATCGTAGCGCGGCTCAGGGCGCGCGCGCGAACGATTCCGCGCAGATCGCCCTGGAGCAGCGTGATTCCGGCGCTTTCGATGGCCACGTCCGTGCCGGTGCCCATGGCGATGCCGACGTTTGCTTGCGCGAGCGCCGGAGCGTCGTTCACGCCGTCGCCTGCCATGGCAACGATGTGACCCTTGGACTGCAAGCGTTTAATGATGGCGCCCTTTCGATCGGGCAGGACTGCGGCGTTTACTTCGTCGATTCCCAGCTTGCCTGCAACGGATTCGGCAGCGGCGTGGCTGTCGCCGGTGACCATGACAACGCGAATTCCCTGGTGGTGGAGATCCTTGATGGCGCCGGGAGTGGTCGATTTGATCGGGTCGGAGACGCCGATGATCCCAGTGAGCTTGCCCTCGGAGGAGACGAAGACGATAGTTTGGCCGTCGGATTCGAGAGCTTGGGAGCGCGGATCGAGATCGCTCACGTCGATTTTCAATTCAGCGAGCAGACCGCGATTGCCGAGAGCCGTCGCGTGGCCATCGACGATTCCCGTGATGCCCTTTCCAGTGTGCGAGCGAAAGTCTTTGGTTTCAGCGGTCGGAATTTTGCGCTCCTTGGCCGCGGCGAGGATTGCCGCGGCGAGCGGATGTTCGCTGGCGCGTTCAAGGGCGGCGGCAATGAGGAGGATTTGCGTTTCGTCGGCTCCTGGCACGGCGACGATCGACGCGACGCGCGGACGGCCCTCGGTGAGCGTGCCGGTTTTGTCGACCACGAGGGTATCGACTTTGCCGAGCATTTCGAGCGCTTCAGCGTTTTTCACCAGCACACCCGCGAGCGCGCCGCGCCCGGTGCCAACCATGATGGCCATCGGAGTGGCCAAACCGAGGGCGCACGGACAAGCGATGATCAATACGGCGACAGCATTGAGCAGCGCGTGAGCCATGCGCGGCGAAGGTCCGACAAGCGACCAGAGGATAAACGTCAAGACGGAGCAGAGCACGACTGCGGGAACGAAGTACGAGGCGACTTTGTCGGCAAGTTTCTGTACCGGCGCGCGGCTGCGTTGCGCTTCGCTGACCATGCGCACGATTTGAGCGAGCAGCGTCTCGCTGCCCACGCGCTCGGCACGCATCACGAAGCTGCCTGTGCCGTTCACGGTGCCACTAGTGACGCGGCTGCGGGCCGATTTTTCCGCTGGAATTGGCTCGCCGGTGACGAGCGATTCGTCAACCGAGCTGAAGCCGTCGGTGACCGTGCCGTCCACCGGAATGCGTTCGCCGGGGCGAACGCGAAGGACATCTCCTGGCGCGATGTGTTCGACCGAAACGTCGAGTTCGGTGCCATCGCCGCGGACTAGCCGGGCGGTTTTCGGCGTGAGTTTCAGCAACGAACGGATTGCTGTGGAAGTGCGACTGCGGGCGCGCAGTTCCAGCATCTGGCCGAGCAATACAAGCGCGGTGATCGCCGCAGCTGCTTCGAAATAGACGGGCACTTCGCCGCCAGCCATTCGAAATGTGGCGGGAAATGCGCCGGGGAAGAGAATCGCGGCCACGCTGTAGAGATATGCTGTGCCGGTGCCGAGCGCGATAAGAGAAAACATGTTGAGGCTGCGGTTCACCACCGAAGCCCAGCCGCGTTGAAAGAACGGCCAACCGCCCCAGAGTACAACCGGTGTGGCGAGCACAAATTGAATACAGCCGATGGCGCGGGCGGAAAGAAGTTTCGCGAAGGCGGCTGCGGGAACCATACCGAGTACAAGCACCGGGATCGTGAGCGCTACGCTGATCCAGAAGCGGTGCGACATCAGCTTGAGCTCGGGATTTTCTTCTTCGATGGTTATGGTGCGGGGTTCAAGAGTCATGCCGCAGACGGGGCACGCTCCGGATTCAGACCGGACGATTTCCGGATGCATCGGGCAGGTGTATTCAACGCGCGTTGCCGGCGCCAGAGGCATTTCTGGTTCGAGCGCCATGCCGCATTTCGGGCAGGGGCCGGGCTTGTTCGCGCGAACCTCGGGATCCATGGGGCAGACGTATGCCGACGTTTTGACGGCCGCCGCGGGCTGTGTGACCAAATCATGTGCCCCACGCGCGGAATGATCTGTATCTACCGACGCGGTCGGCTTTGCTGCGCCGAGTTGCACCAAGCTGCCGCCGTCGTGAGCCGGAGCTTTCGCTCCATCCAATTGCACCAGCGGCGCGTGGGCCTGCTCCGCCGGCGGCTTTGGCCGCAAATACTTTTGCGGATCGGCGCAGAATTTCGCGACGCAGCCGGCACAGCAAAAGTAATAAGTTTTACCGGCGTGCTCAGCGATGTGCGCGGTCCGCGTGGGATCGACGTTCATCCCGCACACAGGGTCGCGCTCTTTTGCTATGACGTTTTCTTCGTTCATTGCGGGCCTTGCTGGTACATCCGATGCCGCACGCGACATGTCGTCGCCGCGCCGATGCTACTTCACGCGCAGCAGGGAATTGAGGTAAGCCATCATTGCCGGGCCGGTCCAGTCTTGCGGGCCGATGATCTTGCTGTCGATCTTGCCGTCGCGATTGATCACGTAGGTTTCCGGGTACATGGTGGTGCCGTAAGAAAGCGGAATTTGCTTGGATGGATCGCGATAGGTGGGGAAATCGACGTTGTAAGTCTTCAGATACTGATCGTACGCGGCTGGATCGTCATCCACGCTGACCCCCAGAACCGTGCCGCCGAGCGGCGCGATTTTGCTCTGCAGGGCGTCCAGAGACGCCGCTTCCTCGACGCATGGCTGGCACCAGGAGGCCCAGAAGTTTAGCAGCACCACTTTGCCTCGCAGGTCGGAGAGCTGCGCAGGCTTGCCGTTAATGGTGAGATCAAAGTTCTTCGCGGGCTGTCCGTGCAAGCTCGGCGTGCCGTTGCGATAGCTCGGATGAACGAATATCACGACCAGCGCCGCGACAAAGACGAGAGCGGCTCCCGTTTTCAGTGTTCTTTTCAATCGGCCACCAGCCACCTATAATAAATGGATTGCGGAGTGCGAAGCAGTCTAGTTTAGCTCCCTCGCGGACAGGATTCAAAAAACCTTGGTATCCGCCATCATTCCAGCCAGAAACGAAGGAGCGTCGATCGCGCGCGCAGTGGAGTCCGTGGCGGCGCAGGCGGAAGTCGGCGAAGTGATCGTGGTCGACGATCAATCGACGGACCGCACCGGCGAAATCCTGCAGGAATTAGCAGCGCGCATCCCGAAATTGAAGGTGCTCGCTGCGGGCGATTTGCCGCCCGGCTGGATGGGGAAGAATCACGCCGTCGCGATCGGGGCAGCGGTCGCGCAGGGCGACTGGCTCCTATTCACGGACGCCGATACCTACCATCATCTCGGTTCCACGCGACGCGCACTGGTAGACGCGGTGGATCATTCGGCGGTGCTGGTGTCGTACTCGCCGGAGCAGGAGATGGAATCGTTCTGGGAACGCGCGGCGATTCCTTTCGTCTTTGGGCGGCTGGCGGCGCGGTTTTCTTTCGCACAGGTGAACGATCCGCGGCGGCCAGAAGCGGCGGCGAACGGACAATTTCTGTTGATTTTACGCGACGCGTACGAAGCAGTGGGCGGGCACGCCGCGATAGCGGGCGAAGTTCTCGAAGACGTAGCGCTGGCGCGGCGAGTGAAATCGCAGGGCTACGGAATTTACTTCACGGCGCCGATCGGCATTGTGCGCACGCGGATGTACCGCTCTTTCGGCGCCCTCTGGCAGGGCTGGACGAAGAATTTGTATCTTCTGGCGGGCGGGAATGCAAAAAGCGTGCTGCTGGAGCTGGCAGAAATTCTGCCCTGGTTTGACGTTGCGGCGATGCTGGCGATCTGGCTGTATCTGGACGCGCACACGTCGGTTTCCGTTTGGTTGCTGCCGCTGCTTTTCCTGGTGCCGTTCGTGCGGGTACATCTGCAATACGGGATGCGGCTCTACCGGAATCTTTATCCCCTTTCATACGTCCAATACTACTTGCCAGGAATCACATTTTATTCGGCGGCGCTGATTGCGTCTTGGTGGAAGAATACGCGAGGAGTGGTGGTGTGGAAGGAAAGGACGTACCCGGCGAAAACCTCATGATTCGAGTGACACGCAAAGTCGAGTTTTCCGCGGCGCATTTTTATCACAACCCGAATTTTTCCGCCGAAGAGAACCGCCGCGTCTTCGGGAAATGCAATAATCCGCACGGCCACGGGCATAACTACACGGTGGAAGTAACCGTCGCGGGCGAACCCGATCCTGCCACCGGAATGGTGCTCAATCTCAAAGACCTCAAAGAAATCCTAGAGCGCGAAATCTGCGATCGGATGGACCATCGGCACTTGAATTACGAAGTCCCGGAACTGGCCGGGCAAATTCCTACTTGCGAGAATCTGGCGGCGGCGATCTGGCGCCTGCTCGATCCGAAAATCGCGACGGGGAGGCTCGACCGCGTGCGCGTGTACGAATCGCCGGATATCTTCGCGGAGTGCACTGCGGAAGCAAACGGCGCTGGATCGCAGTCCGAAGCAGCCGGCAGCAGAAAAAAGGAACACGCGTGAACCGGCCGCTGAAACTATCGCTGACGCGCCGGTACCGCTTCTCCGCGTCGCATCGGCTGCACAGCCGCCACTTTAGCGAAGAGCAGAACCGCCAGCTCTACGGCAAATGCAGCAATCCGCACGGGCATGGCCACAACTACGTTGTTGAGGTGACGCTTAGCGGGCCCGTGGATCCGGCTACGGGAATGATCGCCAACCTGGGCGAACTCGATCCGTTTGTAGACCGGGAAGTGATCGAAGCGTTCGACCACAAATATTTGAACGAGCAGATTCCGGAATTTCGCGAAGTCGTACCCACCACCGAGAATCTTTGTCGCGAAATTTACCGGCGCTTGGAATCGTTTCCGGCCGCCCGGCTCAAGCGAGTGCGGATCGAGGAAACCAGCAATAATAGTTTCGAGTTCGCGGGTTAGTGCGGCGAGCAATGGGGCGCAAGAACAGGAGCGACGTGATGAGCGAAAGCGACACAACGGAGATCGACCTTCCAGCGACGGCGGATTCCGAGAGCATTGCCGATCTAGTCCGCCGCATGCTGGTGCAACTCGGCGAAGATCCGAATCGCGAAGGGCTGCGGCGCACGCCGGAACGCTTTGAAAAGGCGCTGCGTTATTTGACCAGCGGCTACAGCCAGGACCCACAGAAAATTCTCAACAACGCCATGTTCAGTGTGGGCTACGACGAAATGGTGGTGGTAAAGGACATCGAGGTGTACAGCCTGTGCGAGCACCATCTGCTTCCGTTCTTCGGCAAATGCCACGTGGCGTATCTGCCTGATAAGAAAGTCGTGGGCCTGAGTAAAATCGCCCGGCTGGTAAACATGTACGCCCGGCGACTGCAGATTCAAGAGCGCCTCACAAACCAGATCGCCACGACCATTCAAGAACAACTGAAGCCGCAGGGCGTGGGCGTAATTATCGAGGCGCGGCACCTGTGCATGGTGATGCGTGGAGTGGAGAAGCAAAATTCCGCGGCGGTCACCAGCGCCATGCTCGGCGAATTTCGCGACAACAAGCAGACGCGCGACGAATTCCTGTCATTGGTGCGCACAGCCCGATAGCGGACGCGGCGCGCTGCCGCGAAACGCTTCTTTCACCTTAAAGCGTAATTGTTGGGTGGGATCTACCTGATCTGGAGCCTCCGGGAAATTCCTTAAATTCCCTTTGCACGGCACCCGCTCTGTGCTAGCATTTTTGTATCTTGAAGAGGCAAATCAAAATAGCAGAGGGCCGTAACGTTTCAGATGGAGGGGTGAGTTGAGCGAAGCCAAGGCCGGCCTGATCGAGCAATACAGGGTACACACGAAAGATACAGGATCGCCGGAAGTACAGATCGCACTGCTGAGCGAACGCATCAACTACCTCACCTCGCATCTCCAGTCCCACGCAAAAGATCACGCCTCTCGGCGCGGGTTGATCATGATGGTCAACAGGCGGCGGCGACTGCTGGACTACCTGAATCGGCGCGACCCGGATCGGTATCGCGAGATTGTGGCACGACTCAGTTTGCGCAAGTAGCGCCGAGTTCCTGAGCGGCTGTTCCGGCCGCGTTTTCCGTAGACCCCAAAACCGGAGCCTCGTGCCTTGGTGCGGAGCGGCAAAATCGCGCCCTGCCGCGTGGTGTGTCCACTAATCGTTTGATTAATCATTCGCTGCTATCGCGAAGCGTTCCCTTCAAGATGCTTGCCAAGGATTTCAGTCAAGAAAGCTGATAACCATATCCCGGCGAACCGGGAGAGAAGGACGTGAAGGATGTTTGAACAAGTAGGTTTGGAACTCGGAGGACGCCGGCTCACACTAGAGACCGGCAAAATGGCTCGCCAGGCGCACGGCTCGGTGGTGGCGCGCTATGGAGACACGGTGGTCCTGGCGACCGCGTGCATGGACAACAAGGCCACGGAAAAAGATTTTCTTCCGCTCACGGTGGATTACCGCGAGTACACATACTCCGCCGGCAAAATCCCGGGCGGTTTTTTCAAGCGCGAAGGGCGTCCCTCGGAGCGCGAAATTTTGACTTCCCGCCTGATCGACCGCCCCCTGCGGCCCCTTTTCCCTGAGGGCTGGTCCACGGAAACGCAAGTGGTCGCCATGGTGCTTTCGGCCGATAGCGAAAACGATCCGGACGTGATCGGCGTCACTGCGGCGTCCGCCGCGCTGTACATTTCGTCGATCCCTTTCGTCCGGCCAATCGCCTGCGTGCGTGTGGCATTGCTCGACGGCAAATTAGTCGTGAACCCAACGGTCGCCGAGCAGAAAACGAGTTTGCTGAACCTGATCATTGCGGGCTCGGAAGATGCGATCGTGATGGTTGAGGCCGGCTCGCTGGAAGTTTCCGAAGACACGATGACCGATGCGCTCGAATTCGGGCACGCCGAAATCCGCAAGATCGTGGCTTCCATCCGCGAACTTGGAAGCCGCGTGAACGCCGCGAAACGCGAGGTGAAGCCTCCGGCATTCGACGAAGCACTCTACGCCCAAATCAAGGCCAAGCACGGCGAAGCGCTGCGCGACGCGTTGGACACCAAGAAATACCCGAAGCTCGAAAGTTACGGGCGCGTGGACGCGATCAAGAAAGAAATTCTCGATGCGATTCCCGAAGACGACGAGGAAAAGAAGAAGCTCGCCTATCGCGCTTTCGAACGGCTGCGCGAGCAAATTTTCCGCGACGACATGCTGACGCGCCGCAGGCGCCCCGATGCGCGCGCCTTCGACGAGATTCGCCAGATCACTTGCGAAGTGGGCGTGCTGCCGCGCGTCCATGGCTCGGCGCTCTTCACCCGCGGCGAGACGCAGGCGCTGGTCACTACCACGCTCGGCACCAAGGAAGATAAGCAGCGCCTCGATCTGCTCTTCGAGGACGAAGCGTTCAAGCGCTTCATGCTGCACTACAATTTTCCGCCGTTCTCGGTGGGCGAAGTGAAATTCCTGCGCGGTCCCGGACGCCGCGAAATCGGCCACGGAGCGTTAGCCGAGCGCGCGGTTGCCAGCCTCATCCCGCCGGAAACGGAATTCCCGTACGCCATGCGCGTTGTGTCCGACATCATGGAATCTAACGGCTCCTCGTCGATGGCCACCGTCTGCGGGGCTTCACTTGCACTGATGGATGCGGGCGTGCCGCTGAAATCACCGTGCGCTGGAATCGCCATGGGCTTGGTCGTTGAAGGCGATAAATACGCGATCCTCACGGACATCGCCGGCGCCGAAGATCACTACGGCGACATGGACTTCAAAGTGGCCGGCACGCGGCAGGGAATCACGGCGCTGCAAATGGATATCAAGGTGGCTGGCGTGAGCATCAACATGATGCGCGAGGCGCTGGCGCAAGCACGCAAGGCTCGCTTGCAGATTTTGGACACTATGGAAAGCACCATTTCCAGCGCGCGTGCCGAAATTTCCACCTATGCGCCGCACCTGCACATGCTCACCATCCCCACGGACAAGATTCGCGATCTGATCGGACCGGGCGGAAAGAAAATCCGCGCGATCACCGAATCCACGGGCGTGAAAATCGACGTGATGGATGACGGCAGAGTGCACGTGTTTGCCAGCAGCGGTCCCGCCGCCGAAGCCGCTCTGAAGATGATTCAGGATGTGACCGCCTCGGCCGAAATCGGCAAGACCTATCTCGGCACCGTCGTGCGCATCGCGGAATTTGGCGCGTTCGTCGAGCTTTTCCCGGGGACGGACGGCTTGCTGCACATCAGCGAAATCGCCGACCAGCGCATCCGCACGGTTCGCGACGCGCTGAAGGAGGGCGATCAGATCCTCGTGAAAGTTCTTGCGATCGAGGGCAACAAGATCCGCCTGAGCCGCAAAGCCGTTCTCCGCGACCAGCGCGATAAGCAGCAAAAGACCGAAGCCGCCGGAAGCTGACGCTTACGCTACCGCGCCTTCAGCCGCGGCGGATTTCGGGTTTTCGAGGCAGCTGAATAAAGATGTCCAAGAGGGAGCGTGCCATCGCTCCCTCTTTTTATTTTGGGCGCTCCCTCAGGCGTTAGATTCAATTCCCGCAGGTAACGGGATGATCTGCGCCGGCCTATCGGGACTTTGCATTCGGCTTGGTGGGTGTCCAGCCTTCGTTGTCGTTCTCTAAACAAACGCCAGGATAGTTTTTCAATTGATTTAGCGTCATGTGCTCCAGAATCTTGCCTTCCGGAACACTCACTAGGTATCCCTCCAAGTGACCTGCGTCGGGACCGCAGTCACTGTCGGGATAGACCTCGGTCGAGAGCAACAGCTTGCCGCGAATCCATTTTAGGGCGGTCACATTGTTCCCGCGTGCCTCACAGTAGTGGCGGGATTTAAAATCTGTGACCGCAGCATCGATTGACGTTGAAACATCTTTTACGCCGTTGGCATCAATGAGAAAAACTCGGACATGGAATCCCCCGATCGCACCGCCGTCGCTATAGGTCAGAGCAACGCGAGCCTGGTTATACGTATAAAATCCAGGGTCATGATCGACGGCGATCCACACAGTTGGGACAGACAAATCATCTAGCGAAAACGTGAAGATCTCCTTGGGCGGGGGATGCTTCCACCAAGGGCTTGGGGGTTCTCGCATAAACCAGAAAGTCGCTTCATCAGAGAGATCTGCCTCCAATTCCGCATCGGCAATGCTGGCGATTTCGTGCCGCCCGGGGTATGGAATCGTGGGCCCAACGCCGTCTGACGCGCACTCTGCTATCAATCGAACCGGATTTGTTTTGGCGGCTTTCGTTTGTCCCAGCAGCGGCTCCTGAGCTGCCAAAATGAAGAAAAGAAGAGACAGTGCTAAAAAGCTCGTTTTAATTTTCATGGCGCACCCAACATGTGCGGGCTAGGCTGCAAGTCCGCCGGGGGAAATACGCTCGATACTTGCGCCCAGCGAGCGCAGCTTTTCCTCGATGCGTTCGTAGCCGCGGTCGATGTGATAGACGCGATCAATAATGGTGGTGTTGTTGGCGACGAGCGCGGCGAGTACCAGTCCGGCGCTGGCGCGCAGATCGGAAGCGGTCACCTGGGCGCTGGTCAGCGGCGTGGGCCCGGTGACCATTGCAGAGTTGCCGTCGATCTTGATATTCGCGCCCATGCGCATCAATTCGCTGGCGTGCAACATGCGGTTCTCGAAGATCGTTTCGCGAACGTGCGAGACGCCTTCGGCTTGCGTCGCGAGGGCCATGAACTGCGCCTGCATGTCCGTGGCGAATCCGGGATATTCTTCGGTGGTCACGTCCGCGGCCAGCAGTTTTTTCGGCGCGCGCACGCGTAGGATGGAACTGTCCGCCGCATCGCAGTGAATCTCCACGCCGCATTCGCGTAGCTTCGCGATCACCGCGCCCAGATGCTGCGGCGCGCAGTTATTCAAAGTGAGTTCGCCGCCGGCCATTGCTCCGGCGATCAGAAACGTGCCCGCCTCGATGCGGTCGGGAATGATGGTGTGCTCGGCGCCGTGCAGCTCGTTCACGCCTTGTACACGAATCGTCGGGGTGCCGGCACCTTCGATCTTCGCGCCCATTTTCACGAGCAGTTCGGCCAGGTCGGCGATTTCCGGCTCCAGCGCGCAATTCTCCAAAATCGTTTCGCCCTCGGCTCGCACCGCGGCAATAAGAATATTTTCTGTGCCGGTAACGGTGATTTTTGGAAAGCGGAATCGCGCACCGCGCAGCCGCTTGGCTCGCGCCTCGACGTAACCGTGATCGAGCGAAATGGTCGCTCCCAATTTTTCTAGCGCCCGAATGTGCAGGTCGATGGGACGCGCTCCAATGGCACAGCCTCCGGGAAGCGATACGCGCGCGTGGCCGAACCGCGCCACCAGCGGCCCGAGCGTCAGCACCGATGCGCGCATGGTTTTCACCAGCTCGTACGGGGCTTCCGCGAGCGATACCGTTTCCGCCTGGATCGTGAAGGCGCTCGGCGGAATGTCCGGGCTTTCCACGCGACAGCGCATGTGCGCCAGAAGCTTGGCCATGGTGATGATGTCGCGCACGTGCGGAATGTTTTTCAGGTGCACGGGCTCGGGCGTCAGCAGCGCCGCGGCCATGGCCGGCAGGGCAGCGTTTTTTGCGCCACTGATTCGCACCTCGCCGTGCAATTTCCGGCCGCCTTGAATTTTGAACTGGTCCATGCCGCTATCCCCGGCCCTTTACTTTATGTTGGCTGCGGTTCGCCACTTCGATTGCTCGCCGGACGTCGCCGCCGGTCTCTTCAATCGACCGGCGCGCGTCGCGTGCGCTCGCGCCCGTTTTCAGCATCACGATGGCGGCGGGCAAATCGTGTCCGGTCTGACGCAGGGCGTGTTCCGCCGCAGACGCGCTTGCGCGCGCGATTTCTTCCAGAATTTGTGCCCCGCGCCGTCGCAACTTCCCATTTGTCAGCGCCAGGTGAATCATCCAGTTGTCGTAAACCCGCCCAAGGCGCACCATCGCAGCTGTTGAAAGCATGTTCAAGACCATCTTTTGCGCCGTGCCAGCTTTCATTCGCGTCGACCCAGAAATCGCCTCCGGACCCGTGTCCGGCTCAATCGATATATTCGCCGCTCGCGTAATTGCCGCTCCGGGATTCGACATGATGGCGATGGTCGTGGCGCCCTTTCGTCGTGCGAATTGTAGCGCGCCCAGCACGTAGGGCGTCGTGCCACTCGCGGAAATCCCGACAACGACGTCACGGGGAGTCAACCTTGCGTGGCGCAAATCACGCGCTCCGTTTGCTGCCGAATCTTCCGCACCTTCCGACGCGAAGCGCAGCGCGCGCTCGCCTCCGGCGATAAACGCCTGCACCATTCCCGAAGGCGTGCCAAACGTGGGCGGGCATTCCGCTGCGTCCAGCACCGCCTGCCGGCCACTGGTTCCCGCGCCAACATAGATTAATCGCCCGCCGTTGCGTAGCCCGCTTACGATCGTGTCCACAGCTTTGGCGATCTTCGGCAGTTCGTGGCGCACCGCTTGCGCCACGCGCGCGTCTTCGCCATTCAATAGGCGCAGAATTTCGAGCGTAGATTTCCGGTCGATGCCACGCGAACGGGGATTGCGCCGCTCCGTGCTAGATGATCTCAAGAGCAGTCCCAACCATTTTCAGACATTATATCGGCATACGAGCCGAAAGAATCATTGACGGCCGACATGTTCGCCCGCAATTTTCAATGATTCGACGATCGCGTCATGTAGCGCGGGACGCACCTGACGGATTTTATCGTTGGCGCGCGTCGGATGAACGCGATTCGTCAGCAGCACCACGAACAGCTCGCGCGCCGGGTCGATCCACAACGACGTGCCCGTAAATCCGGTATGCCCGTAGCTGCCGCTTGAAAAATAGCGGCCTGATGTCGACGGGGCAACCGGCACGTCCCAACCCAACGCGTGCGCTAAGTTGCCAACGGCTTGCCGCGCGGTGAACTCCTCGACGGTAGAACGGGCGACCAGCCGACGGTGTGCATAGATTCCGCCGTTCAACATCATCTGAGCGAATACGGCGACGTCATGCGCCGTGGAAAACAGCCCAGCGTGGCCGGCGATCCCTCCCATGGCCCACGCGTTTTCGTCATGCACTTCGCCGCGTACCAATCGCTTTCGAAGGGCGATGTCATGTTCGGTTGGCGCGATGCGTGCGCGCAGATTTTTAGGCGGCCTGAATTGTGACGATGCCATGCCCAGCGGTGCGAATATGTGTTTCCGCGCGAAGGCCTCCAACGAGGCGCCGGTCAGCGTCTCCACGATGGCCCCAAGCAAAATGAAGCCGAGATCGGAATACTCGATCTGCGTCCCAGGCTCGCGAACCAGCGGCTCCTCCATCACGCGCGCCACAACGGAGCGCTTGCCCTTCACTTGCTTGTAAAAATCTCGATGCGCGGCCAGCCCCGCAGAGTGGAGCAGCAGCATGCGAACTGTGATGCGCTCGCGCCAGCTCGCGTCGGGATCGAACTTTGAAGCGCGACTGAATTCCGGCAGGTATTGCGTCACGCGCGCGTCGAGATCGATTTGCCGGGCTTCTACAAGCATCATCACCGCCGTGTTCGTAACGATCACTTTGGTCAGCGACGCGACGTCGTAAATCGTGTCTGGGGTCACCCGCGCCGCTTTTGGTTCGCGCGTCAGCTTCCCGAAAGGATGAACCGCTAGCTCGCCTTTCCACCCGACGGCCAGCACGCCGCCGGGGAAAGCGCCATCTTTCACCGCTCGATCGAGGCGTTCGTACGCAGGCGCCAGCCGTGCAGGAAAATTCGCGTTCGCCGGCATCAGCGTCGAAGGATTTGCAGCCAGCGTGAGACCCGCGCCGCGCTCCATCACTCCCGGAACCGTCACGGGCATTTTCCCCGCGATCGCGGTTTGGCCGAACAACGCTCGCGCCGCCGCCGTTTGCGCCGCGCTGTTCGCCGAAAATGCTGCCACCCACGTCTTCGCGTTGGGAAAGCGCTCGATCAAATAAGGGCTTCCAAACGACGCCACTACGGTCGGCTTGCCTGCTTCTATCAGCCGGTTCACGAACGCGCGCTGATCTTCCGGCAAACCGACGTGTCCCTTGCGATCGGCAACGCGCACGAAGAGCGCCGCGATGGCCACGTCGTACGAATCCGGCGCGGGCAGCTTCAGCATGCCCACCATGGAAAAGTGTGTGTCCGCGCGCAGGATCGTCAGCGAATCCACGCGCAACTGAATCTCCGGGGCGAACGTCTCCGCTGGACACGAATCGCGATCGCCAGCGAGCGCCACCAGCAAGACGCGCATCGGCCGCGTGGAATCCAGCGGCAGCAAATGCTGATCGTCGCGCAGCAGCGTCACGCCGCGATCGGCAATCTGCTGCGCCCTGGACGCAAATTCAGGCCGCGCGAAGCGCTCGTTCAGCCGATCGACGTCCACCAAACGGTCGTCATGCAGCTTTAGCCGCGCCTTCGCCGCCAAAATCCTTCGCACAGACGCGTCTATGCGCGCGGCAGATATCCGTCCGCGTCGCACCGCCTCTTCAATGCTCCCAAGTGCGGCGTCCGGAACCGGCGGCATGAGTATCACGTCGGCGCCGGCATCCACCGCTCTCACCGCTGCTTCTCCCTGCGGAAAAAGTGACGTGACGCCGCCCATTTCCATTGCATCGGTGATGATCAGGCCGCCGAATTTCATCTGCTCGCGGAGCAGGGCCGTAAGAATTGTGCGCGAGAGCGTTGCCGGAATATTTGGATCCGGCTCCAGCGCAGTCACTGACA
The DNA here is from genome assembly GCA_049591475.1 of Candidatus Acidiferrales bacterium. Lineage (GTDB taxonomy): Bacteria > Acidobacteriota > Terriglobia > Acidiferrales > UBA7541 > Palsa-295. The sequence goes on along the minus strand of JBAWEZ010000030.1, from coordinate 39,967 downwards.
GATGCCCCGGCATGATCGAGCTAACGCCCGCCGCAATCGCCGCGCGAAACGGAAGCAGCTCCTTGCCGTCGAGCTCTGCGGCGCTTCCTGGCACAGTGGCCAGCGCCAGATGTGAATCGACGCTCACGTTTCCGTGCCCGGGAAAGTGTTTCGCCGTCGCAAGCGCGCCGTGCTCTTCCACGCCGCGAATGTATTCGGCGGCAAACTTCGCCACCTCGCGCGGATCCTCGCCAAACGAGCGGAAATTGATGATCGGATTCGCAGGATCGTTGTTTACGTCAACCACTGGTGCGAACACCCAGTGCACGCCCGCCGCGCGCGCCTCGAGAGCCGTGATTTTTCCCACCTCGTAGGCCAATTGGGGGTCGCCTGCGGCGGTGATAGACATCGGTGAAGGGAGCGGCGTGCCCTCATCGAGTCGCATGCGCGTACCCAATTCGAAATCCGCGCCGAAGAGGAGAGGAATTTTTGCCCTGCGCTGCAGCTCATTGGCAATGATTGCGGTCGGATACACCTGGCTGCGTTGGATTCCAAGCGGTCCGCGCGCGGTGTGCAGGATCAGCCCGCCCACGCGATTCTCCTCCACTTCGCGCAGCAACGCTTTGTACTCGGCGCTCTCGGCGGATTGGAATCCGCCAAAGAACGGCACCATCAGCATCTGGCCGATTTTCTCGCGCAGCGTTAGTTTGGCGAGCGCGAGTTCCACCCATAATCTGTCGCTCCGCGGAAGCTTTTTGCGGCCGGAGTTTGGCGTTCGGCGGCTGGTCGTCATCGGCAGTGACCGCGTATTCCGGAGACGCCAACCTTAGCGCCGAATTTTGTTGTGCAGTTTTGTAGTCGCGCTTGCATTTTGAGCAGTATAGAGCACGCGTTTCAGGCGCCACAACCCTGGCGCACGCGTGTGTTTCGTACGCAGATTGAGCGCATGAATGCTTTTCCGTGGGACTTCTACGCATCTGAAAACAAGACACATGCCATGCGCGCCTCCATTTGTGGGCCTGTCCTTCCTTGCCGCAACTGCGGGTGTAAAATGTTCACTAGGACAGGGGAAGGAATGCGACGCTGCAAGGAGTCGCGATCAGCCAACGCACTCACCATTAAATCCGCTGCGCGCTGCGTCTTGAGCCAGCAGAAAGTCCATACGGTCCACGTCGGTGCCAACTGATCACGAGACCGGCGCCGAATATGCCCGTTCGGCGTCAAGCGACGGGCTGAAGTCTTTGGTGCATGACGCTCGGGAAGATGTCCTCCTCGCGCTGCTCGAAAATCCCAATCTCGAAGAGCTGCATATCACCGCGCTTCTCGCGCGACTCGATTTATCCGTGAATATCGTCAGCGCCGTCGGGGGCGAGGCTAAATGGACTTCCCGCGAAGGCATTCGACTCGCGTTGGCCCGGCATCCCCGCACGCCCAAGCGCATCGCGCTCTCCGTGCTCCGTCAGATGTTTTTGTTTGATCTTGCAAGGCTCAGCTTGTTGACTGCCGCTCCCGCGGATATACGCCGCGCCGCCGAAGAAATCATCCTCACGCGCGTGCCGAATCTACCCGTCGGAGAAAAGCTGACGCTTGCGCGCCGCGGTCCCGCACGTGTGGCCGGAGCTCTGCTGGCGGAGGGTCATGCGCAGGCTATCAAGCTCGCTCTCGACAATGCATTTCTTACCGAAAGCCAGGTGCTGAAGGTGCTCGCGAAATCCGGGGTCCCGGAGCGCGCCGTCGCCGCGATAGCGCGACACCGGAAATGGTCGCACATGTACAACGTGCGCGTCGCGTTGGTGCGAAATCCGTCCGCACCCGCACCAGATGTGATGGCGATCTTGCCTGATCTCACGCTTCGCGACCTGAAGGACCTGGCCGGACTCGAAACACTGCCGCCCCATGTGCGAAAATATATCGGCAAGGAATTGCAGCGGCGACTCAAAAGAACGGGTAAGCAACCGCGAGCCTAATCGCGCGGTGCGCCAGCTGGAGAAAATCGGTGGCCAATAAATCAAAGCAATTGGCATGGATTATCGGGCTAGGCGCGGTGCTCTTCATCGGTGTGCTGGCGTACTCATCGTTTCAGGCGACGCACGATCAGTACGAGGTATGCATGACATTCAACGGCAATTCTCACTGCGCTTCGGCCTCCGGCACGAATTATCAGCAGGCGGTTCGCAGCGCGCAGCAAATCGATTGCGAGCTGCTCGCGAACGGCCGGGACCAGAATATGGTCTGCCTCGATCAGGAACCCGTAAGTGTTCGTCCAGTGAAACAGTAGATCTGTCCACGTGGATCGGGGCGAACCGATCGGCCTCGCGCGGTGTCTAATACGTGTGGAGCTTGTGGCCGCGTGTTTGAAATCAGCGCCCGCGTGTCTGTCCGATTGAGTTGCGCGGAGGAAACTTAGGCCGTGCACATGACCCGATGCCTGAATTGCGGGTCTGAGCGGGACGCCGACGTGTGCGATTACTGCGGGCTGAACTCGGCAGCCGCTGAATTTTCACTACGCAAGAAACTGCTGAACCGCACTGCGATTTTTCTGCTAGGCGCAATCCTGTTCGTCACTGCGAGCGGCATGTATCCGGCGCTGGACTTGGACCAGATGCTGATCTTTGGCGGGGTGATGTGTTTCGCCGTGCTGGCGCTGGCAATTCTTGTGGAGCGTCGCGCACTACGTCACACCGAAACGGAGGCGCTGAAGCGTGTCTACTACGGGTTAATTCCGGTGCCTTGGGTTCTGGGTGCGCTATTGATGGCCAATGGCGCGCTCGACACTTCGCCGCCGCATATCGAGCAAAGCCGGGTGGTAGGGAAGTTTTCCATGCCCGGCCCGGTGCCAAGTCGGCGCCTAATTGTCCGCTCTTGGCGCGAGGGCCACTGGATCGAGCGAGTGCCTGTAACCCTATCCGATTACGACAGCTTCAGCCGTGGGGACCCGATCGAGGTGGAGATCAAGCCAGGCCTCGCGGATATCCCCTGGGTTGAAAGCGTCAGCCACCCTGAATAACTGGACGACTCACCGCCTGTCGCTCCGAGTCCCGTTTGCGTTGAGCGACAAGGATCTTCGCGTCTGTTGCGAAGGATGCAGACTTTGAAGATCCTTCCGCCGTCATTCCGTTATACGTAGTCGTACTTCAGGGTCGCCGGATCGATCTCGATATGCGCGCTCTTCGGCGCATCGCGGTCCGTCAGTTCGCGGTACTTGATCATGAATTCTTCCATATTCTTTCGCAGCCCGGGACTTTTGCCGAGCACGACGAACCGGATCAATCGATCGCTGTTCTTGCCGATGTCTTGCTGGTCGTGCTCCCAGCGCGAAAGCGTCTCCGGCTCGACTTGTACCAATTTGCCGAACGCCAGGCCCGTCATGCCAAGAAACTTACGGAGGAAGCGAACGTCCGAGCCTCGCAGCTTCCAGGGCTGGCTGGCCACGGCAAACGCGATCGCGTCCATTAACCGTTTCTTGTCTCGAAGAATTGGCTCACGCATGCCGCATGCGGTGCATTCTGATATCCGCACATTCTTCAGCAGAATCGGCGCACCGATCTCGTCATACCGAAAATTCCCGTTCCGCACCTTCGCCTTTTTTCCGCAACTGCTGCATTTATCGGTGGCCATGCTGCTTTCCTCGCTTGAGCTTCGATTTGAATTGATAGCGTATCAGAACTTGACAGGGCGATGCAAGCCGCGCCAGCCCGGCTCATTTTTGTCGGGTGCCCGGAAGATGCTGGGCCAGGCCGTCCGGAACGACTCCGGGGCTAACTTACCGGAAACAACAAACCGCAGCGGCGCCGCACCCGCGCTCTGGAACGATAAGATCGAAAGCGTGAGAGTTCCGGAAGCATTGAGCGGCCGGCTGATAACGCGGCGAAGCTGGCCGACTAGCGGCCGGCCGGTGCGGCTGGTCGGCGCGTTCGGGGCGCAATGAATTCCAATCGAACGATGAGCTTGCAAGCGCAGCAAGAGCCTCGATGGCCCGCGGCGGTGGCATTGATCGCCGCCGGTTTCATGTACTTGGGGCTGCCAGAGGACCTTTCCGTTGGTCCGAGATGGCTGCTGCTCGCTATCATTTTGGTGTTGCTCGCGCCGTTGGCGATCACGCATCGGAGCGGGCGTTACCGGCTCAATCACTTCGTGGCACTCTTTGCCGATAGCGTACTGACGATATTCTTGACCGGATCGCTGGCGTTTTTGGTTCAAGGACTGCCTTCGCACCGCGAGCCGCCGGGAGCGCTGCTGCGTTCCGCGGCGGGATTGTGGCTCACAAATATTCTGGTATTCGCGTTGTGGTACTGGCGGCTGGACGCAGGCGGTCCGCATGCGCGAGCGCACGCGACGGGCCAGATCAAAAGCGCTTTTTTGTTCCCGCAGATGACACGGCCATCCATGGGAGCGGACGGCACGCCGTGGTATCCGCATTTCGTCGATTACTTATTTCTGGCGTTCAACACCAGCACGGCGTTTTCGCCGACGGATACATCGGTGCTATCGCGCGGAGCGAAGTTGGCGATGATGGCGCAGTCACTGATTTCGCTGCTGATTGTGGCCCTGCTCGCGGCGCGGGCAGTGAACATTTTGTGAGCAATGGGGAAAGCGTTATGTTGTCACACCGACGGCGGCGCGCGACCGCAACGGAAAGCGGCTAGTTCGAAGCGCCGCGTCGAATCATGGATATCAGCGTTTGCGGCTTGATGGGCTTGGGGACGATCTCGAATTCGTGCCCCTGCGAGCGAGCATCCCGCAAAAGATCCACAGTGGCGGTTTGTCCCGAAAACAGAATCACACGGCATTTTGGCAGCAGCCTGCGAATGTAGATCCCGAGTTGCACGCCGTTCATGCCGGGCATGACAACATCGCTTATGATCACGTCTGGGGAGAACGTTTCCGCGGAGGACAGCGCGGAATCGCCATTAGAGGCGGCAACGGCATCGAAGCCCTCGCCATTGAGGATTTCGACAAGCGTTTCCGCGATGGTAGGTTCGTCGTCCACCACAAGAACGCGGATTCGACGGGCACTGGACGCCTGACGCAGTGCCGAGTCCGGATCAGTAGGGAATCCACCGCGAGGGTTGGCGGGATCGAAGTACCAGGCTTCGAGACTCGAGTCAGCTTGAAACATTTGGTTCCTCCTCTGCTTCCCGGCTGGGCGGAGGAAGAGGATGGTTGTCGTGAATCATGTCGCGTGGGAAGAAAATTGAAAATGCTGTGCCGGACCGGACTGGACTTATCACGCTGCGAACGCGGATGGTTCCGGAATGCTTGCGCACCAAGTTCTGGGTGAGCCACAGCCCCAAGCCGGTCCCCACATCTTTTTTCGTTGTGTAGAACGGTTCAAAGATTTTTTGCAAATGCTCGGGAGCGATGCCGGGACCGTTATCTAGGATCGTAAATCGGACACCAGAGCGGCGGGCTGGCGACCATTCACAACTGGGCGCAATCTTGATAGTCAAGCGGCCCTCCACAGGCATAGCGTCGATCGCGTTGGCCACGAGGTTCGCAAATATCTGCCGTATTTCTCCCGGGAAACTGGATATTTCCGTATCCCGCGAAAAGCGCTTGGTGACAGAAATTTTCTTGAATCGCAGCTTACGGTCATACAGAGCCAGGACCCCACTACCGACTTCGGCCAGGCTCAGTTTAACAGGAGTCGACGTATCGCGATAGAAGCCGAGCGTATGGCGGGTAATTTCGGCGATGCGGTCAAGCTCCTGTTCGGCGGTGATCAGATAACTCATCGATTTGGCCGGCTGTCTTCGCGCCAAGAAGAGCAAGTTGGCGAGCGCCTCCAGTGGGTTGTTGATTTCATGGGCGATGCTAGCCGCCAGACGGCCAGTGGCGGCCAATTTTTCGCTTTCACGCAGGGCATCTTCCGCGCGACGCTGCGCCGTGATGTCCGTATTTGTCCCAAACCAGCGGACTGCGTCACCGTGAGAGTCACGCAGAGGAACTGCCAGGGTCAAAAACTCCCGATAGCTGCCGTTTTTGGCACGGAGCGGAAAAACCATTTCAAATCGCTTACCGGTGGCGATGGCGGCCTTCCAGTTTGTCACTACGTTTGGCAGGACCTTTGGATCCTGGACCGATTCCCAGCCCCAACCCAGCATTTCCTGCTCGGTAGTTCCAGTGTAGTCGTACCAGCGCTGGTTGTACCAAGAGAGGCGTCCATCTTTTTCGGCTATCCAGGCCAACTGCGGAACTGAGTCGGCCATGGTGCGGAATTGCGCCTCGCTTTCCTGCAGGGCGGAATCGCGCTTTTGAATTTCGGACAGCATGGAGTTGAAGGAATTGATCAACACCGCGATTTCACCACGCGAGCCGGTGGGTTCGGCTCGCACAGCGAAATTTTTGTCGTGGGATACCAGGCGAGCAGCTTCGGCGAGACGGATGATGGGGTCGGAGATCGCCTGGCGGGCGGTCCGTGCTACCAATAGCGCCACCCCCAGCGACACGATGAACGTAGCGCCCAAAATGATCAGATATCCGTCCAGCCGGGCGACCAACTCCCCGACGTCCGAACGAATGTATACGGAGCCGACCAGCTTGTTTTCTAGAAAGATCGGTTGAACGACCGCGTATTGGTTGTCGAACGGCCAACGATTGCGGATTTTGGCGGGAGAAACGAGTGGAAACGGGCGTTTCGGGCCATTCGCATTGCGCCAGTACGCGGCAAAGAACTTTCCCGACGGCGAGTACACACCTGCGTAGACGATGTGCTGGGACGCGCGCAGAGCGGCAAGCGTTCTTTGAGCCGATTGAGGATCATTGAAGACGAGCGGAGTGATGCAATTGTAGCCGATGATCTCCGCTTGAACGTTCACGCGGTTGAGCAGGGAACTGCGTGCGTAGCTCCAGTCGTATGCAAAAAAAGCGGTAGAAGCGCATAAGAGGGCCGTAATGCTCGCCAGCATGTTGAGTAGGGTAAGTTTTTTGGCGATGGATTCAGTCATTCCAAACATTTATTATTCTTTCAGCTTTTTGTCGCTCCGTCGTACGCCAGCGGCAACTTTGAGTAATTGCGAGCTTAATTTGAGTCCGGCTTTTTGTGTTCGGGGAAGATTGATTTCGAAACGCACGCGGCCGTCGATCAGTACAAACTGAATCATGCCCCCGCGAGAGGCGAAATCAGCGATATCACTGACGGTCAAAATTGGAGCGTCGTGCAGCGCGGACATGTTTGAATCAAGCTGGCTCCGGCGCGAAGAACTGAAAAAAAGAATCTGGCAATCTCTGGCGTCCTCGACAGAATCGATTCGGCGGGCGACCATCGGCAGTCCATTCAGCTTTGAACCGCTTAAAGTATCGTCCAGAACGCGCCCGAAGGGATCGCGGCCTAGCACGCAAATGGAAAAGTACTTCGAGCCAGGGACTTTGGGATTCTTGGAGGGCCACTCTACGAAATTGCCGAACTGGTAGAGATACGCCGCCTCGACTTCGAATCGCGTAGGTTGTGCGCTTTCCAAAACAGATGGCGACGCGCCGACGGCGAACACCATGGCGAGCGCGGTCAGCACCCGAAATGCAACACGCATCCGCCGCTGTGAAACGATCACGCGCGCGAAACGCCAGCAGCTCCGGAGTCTTCGCATCTCAGGGATTCAGTCTCGACTGCCGCCAGTAGATCCGCCCCTGCCTACTGTTGAGATTTTCCTTGGATCAAATCCGAGATCGCGTCGAGAAGAACCTGTGCCGAGCGACCCTTCAATATCCAACGGTCAGCAATGCCGACGGCTTCCCCAGGAAGCTCCGATAAACCCGAGAGCACGATAATGGGCATCGCAGGACTTAGTTTTCTGATTTCGCGCGCCACCGCCAAACCATTCATTCCGGACATCCAGTAGTCGACTACCACGGCGTGAATAGTATGGGCCCTGAAAAGCCGCAGCCCCTCTTCACCGGTGGATGCATCCAGGACCTTATAGCCCTCCGATTCGAGCAGCAGCTTTCGAACCTGAATGGCATCCGGCTCGTCGTCGATGCACAGTATTGCCGGTGCGTTTGTCAGGCGATCATCAGTGGTACCGGGTGTCGAACCCAACTTGGCCCCTAGTTTGCTAGATAGTTTTCCCGCAACGACCGCTCGTTCACGGCGCCAGACGCGGGAAACGTGACGCAGACTCGCGTGCCATCGGCGTTCGATTCGACATTGAGCTCGCCGTGAAGCTGCCGCACGCGTTCGCGCATCCCGCGAATGCCGACCCCGGAGCCGTGAGATTGAATCACTTTCAATCTCTCCGGCGGTATGCCTGTTCCCCAATCCTGAATTTCCACAGAGACGCTTCCATCATTGCGAGTCAAGCGGATCAAAGCCATCTCGCTGCCAGAGTGACGGTGAATGTTCGTCAACGACTCCTGGACGATGCGGAAGACCATCATCTCGGCATCCGGCGATAACCTGCCGAAATCCGCTGGCACTTCCAGATCGATGTCGATGTTGCTGCGCTGCTGCAAGCCACCAATATACCAGCGGAGAGCTTCGGCCAGCCCGCTTTCGTCCAGTAACGGTGGATGCAGTAGATACGACATGGTGCGGATTTCGCGATTGAGCTGATCGAGCAGCTGCTCGCTCTGCTCGACGGTTTTTGCAGCGTCTGTCGGCAGAGCGGGAGAACGCATCGCGAGAGACGCAACGTTCAGGCCGAGCACCGTGAGGATTTGGCCTACGCTATCGTGAAGTTCACGGGCGATGCGGCGACGTTCGTCGTCCTGGGCCTGCAGCAGGCGAGCGGAAAGATCGCGGAGGCGCTCGGACTGTTCGTACACTTCGACGCTGCGCAACTCGAGCTCGGCGGTGCGGGCGCGGACCTGGGCATCAAGATTTTCGGCCATGGCCCGCAGCCGTTCGTCGCTCTGGGTCAGCACCTGCTCGATCTTGCAGCGACGAATGAAGTCGGCCGCCAGACGAACGTACATATCGAGGCGACGCAAGTCGTTGTCGCTGGGCCGATGCGGGGATTCAAAATGGGTGGATAACAAGCCCAGGGCAGTTCCATCGCTGCCGATCAAAGGCACAGTGGTCACGGCGCGGTACCCAGCAGCTCTAGCCATGGGACGAAGTGGTTTATACAGGGGATCCGACTCCACGTCTTCCACCACAACCGGCTGCCGCATCTTCAACGCTCGGCCGGACGCGGAATGGGGCGTGACTTTCACTTTCCGGAACTGTCGTACGAAATTATCGTCAAAGCCGCGCTGCACCGCAATCTGCAGCTCTTCCGCTTTGGAGTCTAATACGTTAACAATTCCTTTGTCCGCTCCCAGGAGGTCAATCACGGTGACGAGCATTTCATCCAGACCTTGTTCAAGGCTGCGGATGCTCCACAGGCGAGCGCTCCACTCGTTGAGCTTGGCGAGCGCGCTCGTTTCTGCTCGGAGTTTTGCTTGGCTGGCGCGCAACGCCTCCTCGGAGCGTTTTCGGTCGATGGCAAACGCCAGCGCGCGGGCGATGGTGAGGCAGAGTTCAATTTCCTTGTCCGAAAAGGCATGGACGGAATCGAAATAGATCATGAACTTGCCCATGAGCTGTCCATCGGAAACGAGGGGAACGAAGGCTAGAGCGTGAACGCCTTCCGACTTAACCTTGACGAGGGAGCGGGTCAACTGCGCCAAGTCCACATTTTCGATACATACCGGCTGCGGGTTCGGGTCGTTGGGTTTCCAAACGGAGTGACCATCCACGGATTTACGGTACTCTTCGGAAAGGCCACGGCAACTGACTAAACCCATTCGCCCGTTCTCATCCGCCAGCAAAATAGAGGCACGGTCACAGGCCAACGCGTCGAAGATGGCGACGAATGCCGAATCGTAAATTTCTTCCATGGAACTGGCGCGATGCAGTTGATCGGCAAGGTGAAACAGAGCTTTCTGCTGGCGTGCAGCTACGGCGAGGGATTTTTCGGCGCGTTTACGCTCGGAGACGTCTCGGGAGACGTTGGATGCGCCTACGACGCGCCCCCCCGAGTCCTTCACTGGCGATACAGAGATGGAAACTTCAACGTCGGTTCCGTTCTTATGCCTTCGGACGGTCTCGAAATGGTTGATGCGCTCGCCACGGCCGATCCTTTGTAAAATCCCGGTCTCTTCCTGGCGACGCTCGGGAGGGACGAGCATCATCATGTTTTGGCCAATCGCTTCGGGGGCCGCGTAGCCGAAGAGGTGCTCCGCGGAGTTGTTCCAACTGGTAATCACTCCATCCAACGATTTGCTGATGATTGCATCGTCAGAGGAATCGACGATGGCGGCAAGCAGTCTGGTTGCCTGCTGAGCCTCTTTTTGGCCCGTGACGTCTACCAGCATATTCACGCAGCCGGCGATGCCCTCTTTCCCGTCCCGAATAAGCCGTGGATAGAGCCGAAAGCACCTCTTGGTGCCGTCGACCCGCTCGGCGGTGATTTCGATTCCGTCTTCCACGTGCTCGCCGCGCAAGGCAAGGTTCATCGGACATTCTTGATGGGAAAGTGTAGTTCCGTCCGCTCGGAAGAATTTCCAACTGGCGCACCAGAGGTCTGTGCCGAGTTCTGGCTCTTCGCCAGAAAACTCGATCGCGGCGGGATTGTAATGGGTAAGGCGGCCTTGGGCGTCCGTGGTGTAAACGGCCACGGGCAGGGCATCGAACGTTTCGCGAAGCCGGCGTTCGCTTTCCAGCATCGCGCTGCGGACGAGTCGCTGCTCGGAGTCGTCGCGAAATCCAACAACGACGCCTGCAACGTTGCCGTTGCGTCTGATTGGCGAAGCGCTGTAGACCACGGGCATAAAGCTACCGTTTTTCCGAATAAAAAAGTCCTCGCGTTCGCGAACGGTTGGCCCGCCGTGCAAGAGTTGCGAGAGAGGACATTCATCGATGCAGTACAGCGTGCCATCGGGACGCTTAAAATGGCTCACGTCGTGCATGTTCTTGCCCAGAAGTTCGGCGCTCGTCCAGCCGAACATCGCCTCGGCGGCCGGGTTTATCGATGTGACTTGGCCATTTTCGTCCAGCGTGTAGAGCCCCTCGGCCATGTTGCTCATCGCCGCAGTTTGAAATTCGAGCAGAGCGCGGAGACGATCTTCGCTGGCCACCAGGCGCGCTTCGGCGTCTTTCTGCGCGCTGATGTCCTCTACAATTGAAACGAAATATTTCACTGCGCCAGCGCCGTCGCGGACCGCGGCTACCGTCAGCTTGGCCCACACCAAGTGGCCGTTCTTCCGAATGTAGCGCTTCTCCATGAGGTACTGATTTGATTCGCCAGACACCAAGCGTCTTAGCTCGGCGAGATCGCCGGGCAAATCGGGAGGATAGGTCAGTTCCTGAAATGTGAGCTTCTGCACCTCTTCCTGGGTATACCCCAGAATCTCGGAAAGCTTCCGATTAACGCGCATCCAACGGCCATCCGGCGCCACATGAGCGATGCCCACGGCGGCTTGTTCGAATGTCAACCGGAAACGCTCCTCGCTTTCGCGGAGCGCCTTTTCGAAAGCTTCGCTGCGCTGTAGAATTTCCTTCACGTCGAGGTGTTTGTCGCCGTTGGCCTGTGGAAGTTTCACTGCGGAGGCGTCGAAAAACAATTCGCCTCCGCGCACCTTTTCAATTCCGGAAACGAGATTCGCCGCGATCGCCGATTTCACCACGTATCCGCGGGCGCCGGCATTAAGGGCTTGGCGCATCATTTCCGGTGAATCGTGCTGGCTGAGCACCAACACCGCCGTTCGCGGAAGGATTCGCTGGATTTCGCGCGTGGCGTCGAGTCCGTTGAGTCTGGGCATGCTGACGTCCATGACGATCACGTCCGGGTTCAACTGCCGCGCCTTTTCAACAGCGTCTTGCCCATCCACGGCTTCTCCGCAGATGTCGTAATCCCGCCGGCCCGCCAACACCGAGCGGACACCGCTTCGCACCAATTCGTGGTCGTCAACGATTAGGATACGCATCAGTCGACAGTCTCCAACGGGTATCTAAAGTTAAGCCAATCCTTTGATTTCACGGACGCGGAGGACATAGCTCCACCGAATATAAGGGGTTGCGAATCTTTGGCGAATAGGGGGAATACCCGATGCCGCCGATTCGCGTTTTCTTTGCGGTCACACTAGGGGTTTACCTCGTTACTGAAGCCTGGAAACTGCTGGCAGCCCATGGCCAAAGGAGTTTCGGACGCCGGAAGCCGGCTATCCTGGTGGCCAGTGGAGACGAACCTAGTGAACTTCATACTTCCTGGCTTCTTCCTCTTTTCGAGCCAGACCTGGAAATTGTGTTGTCTTCGTTCAGCCGCGCTGGAGATGACGACCGCGTCCACGGCAACTGAGCGTCGAGAGAAAGAAAAGTTTCACAACTGACTTTGAAAGAGGCTGGTGGCATTTTCTTGGTAGGGATGGCGCGGAAATCGTATACGTGCGATAAAGAGCTTGCCTATTTTTCGCTTCGCTATTGCGCAAAACGATGTCCACGCCAGGCGATGCCACCGTGATCGGATCGGGCCCGAACGGCCTTGCTGCTGCGATCACCATGGCGCAAGCCGGTTACCGCGTTGTGGTCTACGAGGCTGAAGATTCAATTGGCGGAGGGACGCGTTCGGATTCGCTAACCCTTCCCGGCTTCGTACACGATGTTTGTTCAGCCGTCCACCCGATGGCCGCCTCCTCCCAGTTTTTCCGCCGGATCAATTTAGAAGCGTTCGGATTGCGATGGGTGTACCCAGAGGCGGAAGTGGCACATCCCTTCGACGATGGCGCAGCGATCTTGATCACGCGATCGCTGAGCGAAACTTCAGCACAGTTCGCGACGGACGGTCCGAACGTTCGCCGCCTATTTCAGCCGCTCGTCGAGAGATGGGACGATCTGTCGTGCGACATTCTGCGGCCTGCCCGTGTGCCGCGGCACCCGTTGCTCGTTGCACGATTCGGTCGCGACGCGGTTTTCCCTGCCGCGTCGGTGGCCGTGCGAAAATTCGAAACGCAAAAAGCGAGAGCGGTGTTTGCCGGTTTAGCGGCGCACTCGATGATGCCGCTTAACGCTTGGGGTTCGGCGACTTTCGGAATGCTGCTTTGGACCACGTGCCATGCGGTCGGCTGGCCGATCGCAGCGGGCGGATCGCAGTCGATCGCCAACGCACTGGCGTTGTGCCTGAAGCGTCTCGGCGGAAACATTGTGACCAATGCCCGGATCAAATCACTAACGGACTTACCAGAAAGTGCCGTCGTGATCTGCGATGTAACACCGCGCCAGTTTCTTCAGATTGGCGGACAACAGATTTCCGGCAGCGAGCGCCTTAAATTGCAGAATTACAAGTACGGCCCGGGCGCGTTCAAAATTGATTGGGCGCTTGATGGTCCGATTCCGTGGAATGCGCCCGCGTGCAGCAACGCCGGCACGGTGCATTTGGGCGGCTCGCTGGAAGAAATTGCGCAATCGGAAAAAGCTGCTTGGGGTCGCGCGGCTGTGGAACGACCCTTCGTGCTTTTAAGCCAGCCATCGCTTTTCGATCCAACCCGCGCGCCGAACGGGAAGCACACCGCGTGGGCCTACTGCCACGTGCCGCACGCGAGCGCCACTGATATGGTTCAGCGAATCGAGGATCAAGTAGAACGTTTTGCCCGTGGATTCAGAGCGCGTGTGGTTGGCCGTTCTGTGATGTCGCCATCTGACTTGGAGCGGCACGATGCCAATCTGATCGGCGGCGACATTTCCGGCGGCGCTATTTCTCTCCAACGGCTGGTGCGCCGGTCAACTTCGAAAAGTTATCGAACGTCGATACCCGGAGTGTTTCTATGTTCTTCATCGACGCCGCCCGGCCCTGGTGTTCACGGGCTTTGTGGCCATTTCGCGGCGAAGCTGGCGCAGAAGAGCGTGCGCTCGAAGAGATAACTAGGCGTCACGCGAGCGATGCCTTCCTACGTAGATACCCTGCCAGATTCGCAGCTTCGCCCTACAGTTTTGGCCCGATTGTGCCGGTCACAGCTTTCCCGCTAGCTTGGAATGTCGATCCTTCTACGTGCGCGACGTGAAAGGATCGATGAACGGGGAGCAAAGGAGACAAATCATGGCCAAAACTGAGGGCCTGCGAGAATTATACGTCGACGAATTGCGAGATCTTTACGATGCGGAGCATCGGCTAATCAAGGCTCTGCCGAAGATGGCCAAAGCCGCTGATTCCGAACAACTCCGAAGCGGATTTGAGCACCACTTGGAACAGACAAAGGGCCACGCTGAGCGTCTGGAGCAGATTTTTGAGTCTATGGGCGAGCAGGCCAAGGCAAAAAAGTGCAAGGGCATTGAAGGGATCGTCAGTGAAGGCAGCGAACTCCTCGATGAAGATTTCAAGGGCGCCGTAAAGGACGCCGCGATCATCGCCTCCGCTCAGCGCGTGGAGCATTACGAGATTGCCGCTTACGGGTCCGTACGGTCGTTCGCGGAACAGCTCGGCGAGACGAAAGCAGCTTCACTCCTGCAGCAGACGCTCAACGAAGAGAAGGAAACCGACGCAAAACTCACCCAGATGTCCCAAACCATCAATGCGCAAGCGGCCGGCGGAAGCTCCTCCGAGGCGAGGGGCAGAGCCGCGCAAGCGTAAAGGATTTCGGCTGGCGGACCGCACCGGCGGTTCGTCAGCTTTTTTGCTTCTAATGACGGTGCTCATCTTTCCAGCTCGATGGGCGAAGCGAAAGGAGAGAATTATGCCGACAGGGAAGCACCTGCGAGGCGTAAGCAGTAAAGAAGAGCGGCAATACGAACACATCAAGAAAAGTGCGCAGAAATCCGGCCGCTATGGGAAGCGCGCCAAGGAAGTTGCAGCTCGCACGGTGATGAAGGAGCACAAGCGGCGAGGCCACAGCAAGGGCCACTAAACGCACCAATCTGCTCAGTCCGGCGCGTATTTCGCCTCGCGTAACGCGACGTTATAAGCGGATCATCGACCTACAGCCCACTAATATGAATCGATCCGCCGCTGGTGTGCATTTGCAGCATGTCACCGCCGGAGCCCAGCGTGCCGCGCAGATGCGTCTTTCTATGCCATCCACCGCCGTTTGACCAGTCGTCGCCTGCTTGATGCACCGGCAAATCCGACCGCACTACTCCTCCTGACGTGGACGCCTCGATGTCCAAATTCACCGCCGGATCGACTTTGACGTTGATCGATCCTCCCGACGTACTCAGCGATCCGCCGCTTGAGTCGCCTTTGTTGAAAACCGCGTCGATTGATCCCCCTGAGGTATGTGCGTCCACCCGACCAACAACGCCGTTGATGTGAACCCATCCGCCGCTGGTGTACGCGCGCAGCGGGCCATCGATCGCGTCCGCTTCGATTCCTCCGCCGGAGGTGGACAGTTGCGCGTCGCCGTGGATCACCTCGGCGTGAATGTTTCCTCCGGAGCTGCTCGCGCGCAAATTGCCGGCCACCTGCGACGCCTCAATCGATCCGCCAGACGTGTGCAACTCCGTATCACCCGCAAGAGCGAATACCTTAATGCCACCGCCGCTCGTCCGGATAACGACCTGCGTATTCTTCGGGACGCGAATATCGTAGTGCAGCCATCCCTGGTAGAAGCCTCCAAAAAAGAAACTCCAGGGATCGCGGCGCACCGCTTTGATATCCACTTCTCCCGGATTCTGTTCGAAATCGAAATCCACGTCGCTCTGAATGTCGTCGCGAGGGCTGGTGATCACCACGTCCGCGCCGCTCTCGTTGCTGCCCATCACGTTCACCGTTCCCGCGAACGTCTCCAGCACGAATCGGCCGCCGGGCTCCAGCTTCATGGCCCGGTTAATCTGCGTCCCCGCCCGCGCTGGCACAGCCAGCGCGCACGCCGCGAGAAAGATCGCCACGGTCGCCAGAACAGCACGGTTATTTGCCATCGTGTTCCGCTTCATGCGTCCCCCACGGAGCACAAGGCTCGCCCAAAGCACACGCGCCCTGTCGCTCCACCTGTACATACGCAGGCGGGCGAAAATTTGTTCCAGGGCCGGCGCGTTGGGCCAGGTCCGCCCCGTGACGGGTAGTTGTTTGCCCGGCTATTTGTTTTCCGTGGTTTAGGCGCGCTTCCACTCGGCAGGCTGTGACGGGTAGCCGCTCCAAAACGCAAGCGTTTCGGGGAACTCGGATAGCGCACGGCTCGGCAGCGGCCCGACGGCGAAAGGTCACATGCGATTTGCGCATTCCGCATGCACCGGGACGTTCCGCCCTTGCTTGTATCCCATCGTGTATTTTCAGTGAGTTACGCGCGCGAAAGGTCGATTGACTGTTCCGCCCTTGTTCGGCGGGCGAAGGCGAAACGGAGGCGAAGGGTTCGCGGATTTTCCGCCGCGTGCGCGATGCCCATGCTATTGCGCTCATCTCCGAATTCATGGCGTCCTCCGGGGCCGCAAGAGCCATAACCGCTTCAAAATCATGTTGCCTGTCCTCCGCTGCTTCCGAGCAGGCAAGGAAAACACTCTACGGTAGCATGGATTTGACTGGACATCAAGAGGCACTTAGGGCGCGACTTTCCCATTTTGGGAATCATGCTGCGCTTCCCGGCAGGAATCACTGGGGCGCAGAAAGAGCGGGAGGCCGCGGCGTTTTCTTTCAGGAACGACTCAAGGCGCGATCCGCTCGGAATATCATTCTCATGGTAATATCGTTGCGGTTACAAACCAGCGGCGGAGAGATGCGCATGAGCCGAACACGGATTAGGGTGTGGGCAGGAGTGGGATTGATTGCGAGCCTTTTTGTGGCGGGTTGCGGCGGTTCCAATGCGAATGTGTCGGTGGCGATCACGAGCCCGAGCGGCGCGCAAACGATCGAGCAAGGCCAGACCATTAATGTGAGCGCTTCAGTCTCGGGCAGTAGCGCTTCGACAAGCCCGAATGTGACTTGGACCCTTTCCGGCGCAGGATGCACGAGCGCTGCGTGCGGAACGCTGACGAACGCAACCGGAACTTCGGTCACGTACACTGCGCCTAGCGCTGTGCGGTCAAATTTGGTGGTGAGCGTGATGGCAACCTTGGTGGCGGATAGCATGAAATCGGCGTCCATTCAAATCACCGTGGATGCGATCACCGTGACGATCAACAACAAAGTGACCGAGCAGGTAACGAACAGCGCGAGCGGTTTCGTCACGCAGTTCTTCGCGACTGTCCAGCACGATCCAGCGAGTGCAGGCGTGAGCTGGACTCTTACGGCCAACGGTGCGCCGTGTTCGCCGGCCTGTGGAACGGTTTCGACGTCGACCTATGAAGGGCAGTACATTTCGCCCGCAACCGTTCCGGCACCGCCAGCGAACATGCCGACGCTGACTGCGACATCGGTAACGAACTCATCCCAGTCCGATACCGACACATTCACAATCATCGATGGTGCTACTGCCTGCGCAACGGGAGGAAATGAGGGCATTCTCAAAGGCGAGTACGCGATCATGCTGCAAGGATGGAGCGGGTCCGGAACGGGTACGCCAATTATGTACGCCGCGAGTTTTGCGGCGGATGGCACCGGCAAGGTCACTGGCGGACAAGACCAATACAACCCGTATTCCAGTTTTGCCTATACTGGGCCGCCTATCGTTTCCTCAGCGAGTTCGTACTCCGTTGGTCCGGACAATCGTGGATGTCTGACCCTAACGGATCAACAGGACCATACTTTCACATTCCAGTTCTCTGTAGGCGGAGTGACCGGGGGGATCGCGTCAAAGGGAGACATCATTCTGGATGGCACGGAGTCTGTGGTCCCCGTGCGCGCTTCCGGTATTTTGCGGCTACAGGACCCGACGGCATTTTCGGTGAGTGCCCTTGCCGCGAATTATGCCTTTGGAGTGGATGGCTGGGACCAGTCGAGCGGCAACTTGGAGCATTTCGCGATGGCCGGCTCCTTCGCGCAAAGCGGAGGAAACCTTTCCAATCTCGCGTTCGACGTGAACGACGGTGGGACTATATCGAATTCCGCGGGACAAGAGCCGGGAAATTTTGGCACGATCCCTACAATCTATACGGCGACTGGCGAAAACGCAGTGACGCTCGATCTGCCAGGCAACTCCACGAACCAGGTCACCGTGACGGTTTACGTGATTAACCGCTCGGAGCTGTTTTTCGTATCTTTAACGCTCGGAAACGGCGGCGCGGAATTTTGCGGGCGAGCGATCGCCGCGCCGAATTCATTTAGCTCGTCGTCGATTTCGCCGAACTATGTTTTCCGGCTCACCGGATATTCTTCAGGCTCGGCGACCGCAGGTATCGGTCTGGCGAATTTTTCGGGCGGTGCGACAGGAACGGCGTCCGGATCGTTTGAAGAATATTCAGGCGGAATGGCAAGTTCGCAGAGCCTTTCGGGCAACTACGATCTGAATACGAGTGCGGCGGGCCGGTTGGTGATCACCGGAGGGAACGAGGCAACCTCGCCGACATGTTACCTGACAACTCCATTTGATGATGTAGCGGCGTTTTGCATCACTGGAGATTCGAGCGCGAGCTTCGGCGTGTTTGATGTGCAGCCGGCGGCGACATACACCAATAGCTTGCTTGCGGGAAACTTTTTCTTCGGGAGCAACGACCCCGCCGACAACACGGTCTCGGATCTGTCAGGAGTTGCGTCAATTTCCGGAGGCGCAGTTACGGGAACCGAGGACGCGAGCGCCCCCGCGGGGGTGACGCTCGGAACCGCGCTGGACGGGACGCTATCGGTGAACGCCGATGGCACCGGCAACATGGGCTCAAACACGGCACTCGTTACAAACGGAACTGAAATTTATTTCATCAACGAAGCGAACGACGCGCCAGCGCAGGTGGAGATTTTCGAGCCTTAGAGGTGTTTCCCTTTGCGCCATCAGCTTGTTTTGGAAACGGCCGCGGAATAACTTCGAAAAAACGCTACACGCAGATCAATTGTCGGGGCTGGGGGGCTCCGCTGGCGCGCGGCGGCGGGCGTCGCGGGCCGCGGCGGCCGCGAAGGCTTTGAGGGGCAGGGCGTTACAAATGGCGGTGACCAGGCCGCGGCCATCCATCTTTTCCACCACGCCTTGGAATCCAGCCTCATGGGCAGCGGGCTCGAGATACATAGCTGGAGTGGCCGTATAGATCAGCATGACGGCGTTGGGCAGCAGCTTCCTGATAGCTCGGCCTGCCTCCAGGCCGTTGAGATTCGGCATGCGCCAGTCCAGAATCACCAAGTCGGGTTTCCAGGAGGCGGCGATCTCAAGAGCCGCCCGGCCGTCGATAGCTTCGTAGATTTCCCAGGCTCGGTCGATCATGCGAACCGTTTGGGAGAGGGCGTCGCGCATTCCTTGATGATCGTCTGCGATCAGCACCCGCGTAGCCATCGGAACCAGCGGACCTCCTTTGCTGAACGGCTCGATTAGGGGCCGGTCTCCGGAACTCACGAAGTTACGGATTGTAACGGAGGTTATTCATATCGAGAGATGCGAACCATAGGGCCGAAGCCCTATTTTTAGAGGGAGCAAAATACCCCCTGTGACAGACGAGCAAGGGATTTTCGGCGATAGGGCTATTTAGGTTGCTGGAAAATGCCCTTAGCGAGGAGCATGGCGGATACGGCGGGGGGCCAGCCGGAGTAGAAGGCCAGGTGAGTGATGGCCTCGACGATCTCGTCCTTGGTAAGGCCATTTTCGAGCGCGAGCTTGAGGTGAAAGTCCAATTGCTGCGTGCGATTGAGGGCGACGAGAGCAGCGACGGTGATGAGGCTGCGGTCGCGCTTCGACAGGGCGGGGCGCTCCCAAACATCGTCGAAGAGAACTTGATCGGTAAGTTCCGCAAATTTTGGGGCGATATCTCCAATCATATCGTGTGCGGACGGCTTGCGTGGCTGCGATGCCATGATTCCTCCTTGGACTTTGGACTGCAGACGACGGCTCGATGAAGCCGGTACATTCTATGCGATCTGTCAGCCCTATGCGATTCTTCGCCGGGCGGCAATCTCCAGCAGAGACCCTATAGCAAGTCGAGGCAACAGCTCCCTAGTATTGGTGGCTTGCCCATCTGCTCCTTTCGTATGGAAAGGCCGCGCTGCCATGTCGAAGCGCACTTGGATCTTAGGGGGCGTGACCTTGATTGGCCTGGGCGTGTTGCTGGCGCTCGGGGCGCTTTATTTTTCGCGGGGACCGATCCGAACTTTGATCCGGCATCGAACCGAGGCGTATCTGAGCGCGCGGTTTCAGAGTCAGGTGCGGTTTCGCAGTTTTGACGTGTCGTTGCGGCATGGGCTCGACATGGATGTAACGGTGAACGAGCTCACGCTGCGTTACAAGGGCAGGACCGATCTCCCTCCGCTGATCGAACTTCGTAGCGCCAGTTTTGAAACGAGCTTCACCGGGATATTGCGGAAAAAGGTCCACATTCGCCGCGTACAGCTGGAGGGTTTGCAAATAGACACTCCACCGCGCCAGCCGGGGGCCGATCGGTCTGCGAGCGGCACGGATGAGCAGCTGGCAAAAAAATATCCGGTGGTGATCGACGAGATCGTGGCCGACGATGCCGTCCTTGAGCCGTTGCCCAAGGATCCCAGCAATACCCCACGGCCATTTTTCATTCATCACGTGGAGATGCACGATTTTCAATTCGACCGTCCGGCGCAATTCGAAGCGCAACTGACCAATCCTGTGCCGCGCGGCGAGGTAGCATGCGTGGGGCAGTTCGGCCCATGGCACGCGGAAGATCCGAGCGCCACTCCGGTGACCGGGCAATTCACGTTTGAACACGCCGATCTAGGAACGCTAAAGGGACTGTCCGGGACGCTATCGTCCCGGGGGAATTTCACGGGGCCGCTGGACGAGTTGCAGGTGGATGGCGAAACGGACACGCCGAACTTCGCGGTGCGGACTTCGAGCGCGCCGGTAGATTTGCACACGGAGTATTCGGCGATCGTGGACGGCACGAATGGTGACGTGATCCTGAAAAAGGTGACCGCGAGTTTTTTGGGCACGACGCTGATCGTGCGAGGGCGAGTGGTCGATTTGACACCGCGGAAGGGACGCACGATCGAATTGGACGCGGTGGCGCAAAACGCTCCTGTCCAGGATTTACTGCAACTGGCCGCTCGCACAGAAAAGCCAGTGATGACGGGCAATGCGCGGCTGCACGTGAAGATCGATATTCCGGAAAAGAACCAGGATCTGATCGAGCGGATGCGGCTGGACGGACGCTTCCAAGTGGGCGACGTGCTGTTCACGAATCACAAGATTCAGGGCCGCATCAACACGCTGAGCAACAAGGCGCAAGGCGATCCGCAGCAGGGCTCCAATGGGCGCGAGGAATCTAAGGTGCGCGGGACGTTCAGCATGAAAAACGGCGTGCTGCGATTCTCGCAGCTGAAGTTTGGCGTGGAGGGCGCGGCGATGTCTGCCGCTGGCACTTACAGTATGGACACGGGGCAATTGAATTTTCGCGGAAAGCTGCGCCTGAAAGCGAGCCTATCGCAAACGACCACCGGAGTGAAATCGCTGTTGTTAAAGGCGGTCGACCCATTTTTCCGGGGGAAAAAGGCGGGCACAGTGCTGCCCATCAAGATTACTGGAACGAAGGACCAGCCGAAGTACGGACTCGACCTATTCGACCATAAAGAAAAGAGCGCCGCATCCACTGCAATCGCCGCGAAAGCCGAGGGAGGCGCGGTCCCGGACGCCACTGCGTCAGCCGAGGCAACGCGCTGAAGTGGGTAGAGTTCGGCGTTGATGCGGAATCACTTGGCGAGCGCGGGCGTTTCGCTTCGGGATTCGCCACGCCATTACGAGCGTTGGCGCGAGCCTGCGACGACCAAAATAATTCCGCCGATAAGGATCAGCCCGCCGACCACGGGAGGTATGTCGATGTGCTTGTGCTCGGTGTGGGTGATGTGCACCGAGCCCACGTCGGCCACGTTTTTCCGGCTGTGATAGCTGATGCCCTGGTAGATGAGCGCCAGCGCGCCCAGCACGATTAAAATCACTCCGGCCAACGATAGTGGCTTCATGTGTCTCTCCTAGGGATACAATTCGCCGCGTGACGCGGCTACGCGCAAAGGCGGGCAGTACGATTTGTCGAGGAATGCTGACCGTTAAGATGCATGGAACACTGCCGGTGTCGCAGGCTCCGTTGAGGGATGAGCGGCAGAGTTGGACGCCGTGGGTTGAGGCGCGGAGCTTCTTAGCTCGCGCAGTTCGGCTTGCACCTTGGCCCACTCCTTGCGGTTTTTGCTGAATGCGTAATTCGCATTAGGATCGGAGAAATATTTCAGCAGGTAGGCGCGAATCTCGGGTGATGCTCCGCGCCAATTCTGTTTAGCTAGATCATCGAGCAGTTGCGCGTGCGCCTGATCGTTGAGCTTGTATTGGCCGGGCGCGGAAAGTTCGCCGGTATCGAAATTCACGTTGGGCAAAACCAGATCGTTTGCACCAACCTGGCCGAGAAGCTGGCGATAGCGAGCCATGGTGGCGTTGAAGCTGGCTTCGAACATGCGCTCGGTCGCTGGCGTGGGAGTTTTTAGCTCGAGTACTTTTAGCGGTCCGAACGTTGGGACGATGCGGTAGAAAAAAGCGAGGATGCGATCGCCAAAGCTGGGCGCTTTGTACTCTTTGCCCCAGTATTTGCGATAGCTGGAGCGCGAAATGTTGTACAGGAATTTTTTCTTGGTCATACTCGGCTGATCTTTCCTGATCTGGTCTTTTTTCAGACTCCAGGCGATGCGGGTGGCCTTGGGAATTAGCTGGCTGACGTCATGCCGGTACGAGCCGAGCACTTCGTTTTCGTTGGTAAGTACGGATTGCAGAGGGATGCCGTAAGTTTCCTGAAACGCCTGAGAGAGAAGCGGGACGGATACTTCGAAACCGATGAAGTCGTGATAGCTCTGCGGCGCGTAGCGGCCCTGCGCGACTTCGAGGACGTCAAATCCAAATTCGGTTTTGATGTGCGCGAGAGGATCTTGTTCGTAAGTAATCCACTTGCCGAATTTTCGCTTCAGCTTGGGATAGAGCACGGGTTCGGCACGATTGGTCCCAAGTGAGTGGCCTTCGGTGTCCCCGCAGTAATGAGACAGCGCCCCGAGAGCGAAGGCATAACCGTCCACATCTTTCGAATCGCGGATGAGGGCGATGACGAAATCGCCGCTGCGAACGTAGTGCGTGAGGTTGCTGAAGAACTGATTCCCGTGCGGATAGTAGCCCATGTCCTGAATGATGGCGCCGCCGTAGGCGTAAGCATGGGCCTCCTTGAGCTGCTGCGGAGTGGCGTTGGGAAAGCGCTTCAGGAGCAGCGGACGAATCGTGGTTACCCAGGCGCTATCGACGACGGCTTCGTGCGCCAGGACGGAATACGCCCAGACTCCGCCGGGCCAGACTGCCGAAATGGCCAGAGCGAGAACTAAAAGGAATACCTGCAATAGATGATCGCGGCGCGGCGTCACGAGAATTGTGTCGAGCTCATAGTCATCCTTTCATTCGATCATCTGGTCGTCTGCTCGACCGAGCCGTGCCCGACGGTCGGGTGCTGTACTGTTCGCGCGTGCAGGTTACCACTTCGAGCCGCTGTTTCGATTGGCGATAAAGAGGGCCGCGCCAACGCCAGCGGCAATTCCAAGGCCTACGGAAATGGGAAGCCGATGCAGGTCGGCCCAGAGCTGCAGACTGGAAGTATGGGCGCGATTATTGAAAGAGCCGTGCGCGCCGTGGTCTTCATGCGCATCGAGAGGCGCACAGAGATTATCCGGGCGCGAAGGATCGTCGGGCTCGGAAGTTTGCTGCGATTTGTAGCCGGTGCGACCGAGATAGTGATCGAGGGCACCGGGAGCGATTTTGTTGCCGATGATCGCGGCTACGGTGGGAGCGCCGACGTAAATTTCACGGCGATCATGGTGCGCGGCCCAATATACGGCGCGCGCTCCGACTTCCGGCTGGTAGATGGGCGGAACGGGCTGCGGTTTTTTGTCCAGTTTGTTGCGCACCCAGCTGAATTGCGCCGTGTTCATGGCCGGCATATGCACCACGGTCACGCGAACGTGGCTGTGGTCGTGGATGAGCTCGCAGCGGAGCGAATCGGTGAAGCCGACGATGGCGTGTTTCGCGGCGCAATAGGCGGATTGCAGGGGGATGCTGCGATAGGCGAGAGCGGAACCGACTTGCACGATCTTTCCGCGGTCGCGAGGCAACATGCGCTTCAGCGCCGCGAGCGTGCCGTGGACGACGCCGAGATAGGTGACTTCCGTGGCACGCTTGTATTCCTCCGGCTTCATTTCTTTCACCGGCGCGAAAACGCTGGCCATGGCGTTGTTTATCCAGATGTCGATGGGACCGAATTTTTGTTCCGCGGCTTCGGCAGCGGCTTCGACGGCTTGCGGGTCGGCGACATCCGTCGGCAGTGCGAGCGCTTTGCCGCCGGCGGATTCGATCTCCGCCGCGGCGGCGTCCAGGCCCTGCTGGCCGCGCGCGAGCAGCGCAACGTGAGCGCCTCGCTTTCCGAAATTCTCAGCGATAGCGCGGCCAAGTCCAGCTGACGCGCCGGTTACGACGACGGTTTCGGTTGGCATGGCAGACTTCCTCCTGGAAGAGTGAATTTGATTTGGATAACGAAATCACGCGGCACTCGATTTGCCATGCGGCAAAATGCTGGAGATGGCGTCCTTCATTCGCTCTGCCCAGCCGGAGGTGAACGACCACGGGCTCGGCTGGCGAACGATGTGGAGCTCTCCTTGCAGATCGACGACTTTGTAGTCAGATTCGCCATCGGATTTGCGGAAGAATTGCAGGGACACCACGGATTTTCCGACGCGCAATCGCTCGACAGTGATTTGCGGCAACCACTCCGGCAAATGCGGATCGACAATTAAAACGTTCAGCGGAGCGTAGCCGTAGAGGCCCGTCAGCGCTTGAACCACGGTGAACGGAGCGGAAGCGCTCCACGCCTGTGGATAATTCGCTCGAGTGTATAAGCCAGGAAATGGATTTTCAGGCGTGCGTTGATGGCCGCCAAAAACTTCGGGCAGGCGATCGTCGTCAAAAAGCTGGGCAGCCTCGAAAGTGGCCTGCGCCAGGCGATGCATCTCGCCATGCAATCCATAACGGGCGAAGGCGAGGACAAAGCCCGCGTTGGTGACGGGCCAGACCGATCCGCGATGATAGGAAAATGGGTTATAGGCAGGATGAAGGGCTGAAAGGGTGCGAATGCCCCAGCCAGAGAACATGTCGTCGCGCATCATGCGGTAGGCAACTCTCTTGACGCGGGAGTCGTCGACGATCCCTGACAGCAGGCAATGGCCCGGATCGGACGCCACCGAGCGCACGAGTTTGCCGTCCGGGCCGATAGCCATGCCGTAGTAGCCTTCGTCTTCCATCCAGAATTTATCGTTGAAGCGCTCTCGCAGCTCTCGGGCCTCACGGTAATAACGAAGGGCAAGTTCCTTTTCCCCAAGCCACCAGAGAACTTCGGAGAATTGCTGTTTGGCCGCGAACATGAAGGCTTGCATTTCGCAAGTGCCGATGGGCGCTTCGACTTGCGATCCGTCAGAATGGACGATGGCATCGCCGGAATCCTTCCATCCTTGGTTTTTCACGCCTTGTTCGGAATGGGTTTCGTAACGGTAGAAGTTCGTGGAATCGAGGCTGTACGTGTCCGCCCAGCCGATCGCGCGAATCGCCGGCTCGATATACTTTCTAACTAGATTTTTGTCGCCAGTCCAATGCCAAAGTTCGGCGACGGCGATGGGATAGAGCGAACAGCCAGAGACGGAGCCGTAATCAAGAGCCTGCGGGCTGTATTGCAGCACGGAGAGCGGATCGGTATGCACTTCGTGCGCAATGCGCCCGGGTTGCGCGTCGCGCCAGGCGTCTTTTTCGTTCGCTTGAAAATGCGAAAGGGTGTTGAGCGCGCCCTCGAGAAGTTCCGGAGTGAGCACCGATGCCTGCCACGCGGAGGCGAGCAGATCGCGGCCGAAAACTTCCATGTACATGGGAACGCCTGCAGCGATGGTGACTCCGCCAAACTTGTCGAGATCGTGGAAGCGTAGATCGGCCAGATCGATCCGCGAACGCTGGAGTACGCGGCCAACTTTAGTGGAAAGATCTTGCGAGTGCGGAACCTTTATATCGGCAGCGGCATTCAAGAACACGATGCGCCTGTGATCCCAGTCACTGGCGTGCTCTTGAGAGCATGCGCCGGAGAGTGGAAGCAGTTCACCTTGCACGGAGGCGAGCCAGCTCAAGCAAGCGTGCCAATGCTCGTGCGGACCGAGCTCGACGCCGAAAGAGATGCGATTGGAGTTGTATTCAGGCTGCGAAGACGCACTTTCGATGCGCAGTCTGGTGCCCCGGCTCATTTCGGCGACGCCTTTATCACCCTGATGGCTGTATTCGTGGATAGCGTTGTAATTGGTGACGAGTTCCCACAGGCCGGGCTGCAGTTGCGACCAGGCCGAGTTAAGATCGCCTTTTTGCTTGCGGCCTTTCTTAATTTCCTCGCGGGAAGCGAATTCGTGTTCGAATTCGAGGGCAAGGTCGACGGTGGTGGAAATCTGCGTGTGGTTTGTGAGATCAATATCTTCGTGCATGCCTTCGCCGACGCTACGCGTGAGCCGAAGCTCAATGGTTTCTTGCATCGGATCGCATTCGTGTGCGGGCGTTTCCTTGCAATTTTCCGGCGCCTGAGCGTAGTAGCCCATCCAGGAAAACTGTTCGATATTCGAGCCACAGCTGAAATTCGGGCGCTTGCCGTTCATCAGCCAGACGTAGCGGCATAGGACTCTCGTCTCGTAAATCCACAGCCCTTCGAAAAGCTCGTCCGAATCCATGTTTCCGTCTAGCCGGGAAATGATGACGGTGCGACCGCGGCTCACTTGGACGGTTTCAGGGCGCGGGAGAATTTTGACTAAGCCGCCGATAACTGGGTTCTTGATCAGCATCGTGAGTTGACCTCCAGGAAAGAGCGTCAAACGTGCGCAACGCCGAAGTCGCGCAAAACTTCGCGACCGAAATGGGGCCCTTGTCGGATCATCCGATCTTGCGATCCGCTCTGGTCATCCAGCCAGCCCGGAGGCAAATCCCGGGAGGGTGCCGGAGACGGTGCCGGTAGGCTCGTCACTGGCCGCCTTCTGCGGCGTCAACGCGGCGATTGGGCTGGGTCGATTGCCCGATTGAGGGGTGACGAGGTGCTTTCGAGGCTGGGCGCTTTCCGTTACCGGATTTAGCGGCGGCGATCGCGCCAGCAACGATGGCGGAGATGCCACCGAGAACGGCCAATGTCTGCATCTTCGAATTTTGAATCTCGCGCTTGTGGCGCTCGACGATGATTTTTTCCGGCGGATGCTCGTCCGCGCCGGCCTGCTCGGGTTGAATCGCGAGCTGCAGCACTTCGGCCATGTGCAGGCCGTGGCGATCGGACATCTGGGAGATTTGCTCGCGGCAACTGAAGCCGTCCGCGATAATCACTTCGTCCAGTCCTGCTTTACGAATGGCGGGAAGCATGCCATGTTCGCCCACCTTGGCCGAAACGTCGAAGTGATGTTCCTCGAAACCGAACGAGCCGGCCATTCCGCAGCAAGCGTCCGCTAGGACGCGCACCTTGATCTGCATCTCGTCGAGGAGTTTCTTTTCATGCTCGACGCCGTGAATGATCGCTTTGTGATGGCAATGGCCGTGGACGATGGCGCTGCGGTTGAGCCGAGGAGGGTGATAGTGCGCCTTTTCCACCAGGAACTGAGAAAGCAGAAATGTATTTTTCTTGATGAGCTCGGTTTCTTTGCGGTTCGGGAACATGTTGCGCATTTCGTCCTGGAAAACGGACCAGCAGCTCGGCTCAAGCACGACGATAGGCGTTCCGGCAGCGGCATAGGGGGTGAGTACGTCGAACATCTTCCGCAGATAGTCTTTGGCGAGATCGAGAAAGCCGTAATCGTAGAGCGGGCGGCCGCAGCAGACGTGTCCCAGCGGAACTTCCACTTCGTAGCCGGCGTCCTGGAGAACGTCCACAGCAGCTTTGGCGGTGCGGGGGAAGAAATGATTGTTGAACGTGTCCGGGAAGAGCACCACCTTCCCGACGGTGCGGCGCCGGGAACCGCTAGGGCGCTGTTTCGAGAACCACGATTGGAACGTTTGCGGCGCAAATTCCGGAATGGAGCGACGCGTGGAAATTCCGGCGGCTGATTTCACGAATTCGCGGACGCCGGGAGTGGAGGCGGCAAGATTCACCAGACCCGGCCAGATAGAGGCGACTTCCGCCCATTTGTCGATCAAACCAAATGCGTAGGCGTAGCGAGGGCGTATGCGCCCCTTATAGTAATGCGACAAGAATTCGGCTTTGTAGGTGGGAATGTCCACATTTACCGGGCAATCGCCCTTGCAGCCCTTGCAGGCGAGGCAGAGATCGAGGGCGTCTTTCACGTGCTCGTCGCGCCAGCCATTCTTGATCACGTCGCCATGCAGCATTTCCCAGAGGAGATGGGCGCGGCCGCGCGTGGTGTCTTTTTCCTCGTGCGTGACCATAAAGCTAGGGCACATCGTCTGATTTTCGGGATCGTCGGAACTGGAGCGCCGGCATTTGCCCACACCCACGCAGCGCAGAGTCGCTTTCGCGAAACTGCCGTCGTCATCGGGGAATTTGAAATGCGTCGTAGGCTCGGCGGGATTGTAATTGGCGCCCAGGCGAAGATTGGAATCGAGCGGAAAGGGATCGACCACTTTTCCCGGATTCATTTTCCAATCGGGATCCCAGATCTGTTTGTATTCGCGGAAGGCGCCGACTAGTTTTTTGCCGAACATGATGGGCAGAAGTTCGGCGCGCGATTGCCCGTCGCCATGCTCGCCGGAAAGCGATCCGCCGTAATTGGAGACCAATTCAGCGGCATGTTCGACGAACGAGCGGTAATGCTTGATTCCGCGTTCGCTTTGCAGATCGAAAGTTATGCGGCAATGAATGCAGCCCATTCCGAAGTGGCCGTACAGCGCTGCTTCGTAGTCGTACTTCTTCACCAGTTTGCAGAAATCGCGCAGATAATCGCCCACGGCGTGCGGCGGGACAGCAGCATCTTCCCACCCGGGCCAGGCGCTGGGCTCGCCGGGAGCTGACGCCGTGGCCCCAAGGGCCGATTCGCGAACTTCCCAAATAGCTTTTTCGTCCGGCGGATCATCGTACAGCTTTATGCTCGGAGGATTCGGAGTGCGCTTAAGATGATCGATCAAGGCGCGTGCATTATCGTCGGCCTCCTGCTTCGTCTCTCCGGGAAACTGCACCAGCAGCCAGCCCTTTCCTTCAGGCAGGCGGCTCAGGTATTTCGTGTGCAGGTCTTTTTTCTTCATGTTTTCGATGAGCTTGTAGTCGAACCCTTCGAAGCCCATCGGCTTGAACTTCAAAATTTCCGGCACGTGATCGCCGGCTTTGTAGACATCCGGATAGCCGAGCACCACCAACGATTGAAAAGGGGGATTGTGAATCAAATCCAATGTCGCTTCGAGAATCGTCACCAACGTGCTTTCTGACCCGACTAGCGCTCGGGCCAGATTGACCCTGGGATTTTCCTTGGAGAACAATAGCTGATCGAGGTTATAGCCGGAGATGCGGCGCGGAATATTTGGATACCGCGAACGAATTTGTTCGGCGTAGCGCCCAATCAACTCTTTCAGCTGCGACAAGATTTCGCCTTCGCGCCCGCCGCGGCGGATTTTCTCTTCCCATTCATCGCGCGTCATCCAGCCGACGGTCATGCGCGTGCCGTCATAAAGCAGAATCTCCATCGATTCCACATTGCTGGCCACCGCGCCGGACATTTGGGCGTGCATGCCGCAAGAGTTGTTGCCGAGCATGCCGCCAAGAGTGCAGTGGTCGTGCGTGGCCGGGTCGGGACCGAAGGTGAGGCCCCATTTGCCGGCTTCGTCGCGCAAGTGATCGAGAACGCAACCCGGCTGCACGCGCGCGGTGCGGTGAATGCGGTCAACATCGAGAACTTTGTTGAGGTATTTGCTGAAGTCCATCACCACGGCGGTGTTGCAGCACTGTCCGGCCAGACTGGTGCCGCCGCCGCGCGAAAGGATCGGAGCGCTGTTTTCGCGGGCGGCACGCACAGTAGCGATCACGTCCTCAATACTTTTGGGAATCACGACGCCGATCGGCACTTGCCGGTAATTGGAAGCATCGACGGCGTAGAGCCCTCGGCTGCCGGCGTCAAAGCGAACTTCACCGTCCACAGTGCGGCGCAGCGTTTGTTCGAGGGTGCTCACGTCGATTCGCGACGGAATTGCGGTCTTCTTTGCTTCTCGATTGGTCGGCGTCTCTATCCGTACGTCGGATGCGGTCATTTCCTCTCGCCCTTGAATGTGTTCTGGTACCGTGAACCTTCGACGCGACGCCGAAAGGCTGTGTTCAGAATCGCGTGCTTGGTGGCGACCAGCGATCACCAGGAATGACTGGTCCTGCCTGAGGACCGGTCACAAGAGGCCAAACCGCTGTTAAGTTGCGCAGCGATTGAAGTTGCCGCGCGCGTTGCAAAGTCTCTTTCACCTCAGACTGTTCCACTCGCGCCGCAGGCGCCATCGGGCATAAGGTGTATTCTTCTATCGAGTGTCCACGCCAGTTCTGATCTGCGGCTCCGCCCTGGATCGCATTGCTCCGATCTCGGTATGGGCGACCCCGCTTTGGATTTGTGGCCGGTACTGCTCGAACGATAGCTACGCGGACGGGGCCTCTTGGCCTTCAAGACGCCCGCACGAAGGAAAGATGCAACGCTCAGATTGCCCGACTGGAAACAATCCCCGGCTGTAACATATGTTGAGCGATCAGTCGGCCTGTTGGAACAGCTTCCGCGTTGGCAAGTCGCGTATAATCAATACGCACTTCGTGTCGGGGCGTAGCGCAGCCTGGTAGCGCGCCTGCCTTGGGCGCAGGAGGTCTGGAGTTCAAATCTCCACGCCCCGACCAAACCTTTCCAAATCGATGACTTGCACACGGGCGACTTTGACACCGTTGCATCTTCGACTTGGGAGCAATAAGAGAATTCCGCAGCGAAAAATCGCATTTCAACATCGCGTAAACAATTGCATAAATTGTGAGAGGCATTGCTCGCAACGGTGCCGCCTGCGTGACAAGCAGGCGGCCTTGTTGGAGCACCGCTAGAATCATACGGTTCATGGCAGCGCGCTTCGAGGCTAAGATCGAGGAGGAACGAGTGCGCGGATAGATGCTGCTGAACAACCCGGAGAGGAGCTATTCCACAACGAACACTCCGTCTCACAGGCGGTTGATGGATTTCGCAAGGGATTTGTGGCGTGAAATTCGGGACGACAACGTGCTCGACGGTGCGGCCGTTCTTGCGTACTTTTTTTTGTTAGCGGTTTTCCCGGCGGCTCTCTTTGCCCTTTCGCTGCTTCCTTCCCTCGCCATACCGCACCTGCAGCAGGCCATACTGGATCTTCTCCGCCAGGTTCTGCCCCATCAGTCCGCCAACCTTTTCGAGGTAACCGCCCGGTACGTCGAGTCTAAAGGATCGGCGGCGCTTTTGACATTCGGATTGGTCTTTACGCTCTGGTCGGCATCCACTGGCGTTTACGCGATCATGGAGCAACTGAATACCGTAAACCACGTCAAAGACCGCCGGCCGTTCTGGAAGGCTCGGGGGACGGCGATCCTTCTGATGCTGTTTTATTTTTTGCTGGCGATCGGGTCCCTGTCGCTCGTGATCTTCGCAGGGGCGGTTCAGTCGTGGGTGGCGTCGATCATCGGATGGAGTCAGCCGTTACTCATCTTCTTCGCGACTCTTCGCTGGATCATCATCGCCGCCGGCCTGCTGCTGGCTCTTGCCGTGATTTACCGGCTTGGCCCTGATGCAAACCTTAAGTTCCGGTTTATTTCGCCCGGCAACGTGGTTGCCGCCATTCTGATCGCGCTCGCCTCAATGGGACTTCGCTTCTATGTATCCAAGTTCAGCAACTACAGCGACACGTACGGCAATCTCGCCTCCATGATCATCCTGATGCTATGGATGTATATGGCCGGCATCGCCCTTCTGGTGGGTGGCGAAGTTGACGCGATCTTGCACCCACACAAGTCTGAGCAATCCGAATTGAATAATTCTGGGCTCTAGTTTCCGCAGGTCCGAAGTTCAAATCCCCACGCCCCGACCACTTGCTTCTTTGTTTTCAGTTCAATCTTGCTGGTGCTGTCTGCGTCAGAGCTTGAATGCTGGTCAATCTGAGCCCCGACGCAAGTCTTCTCTCCGCGCTTTCCACCGCGCGACGCTCTCTTCGCCAATCTTCGACGGCTTCCTTCGAGCAGGGCAGCATGCGCGATGTGGCCGAAGTGTTGCCCATTAGGCGAGTAGTTGGTGTGGTAACGCAAACAGGCTATGCAGTAACAACAAAAGACGAGGCGCGCGATGTCTTTCGCTTCACGCCCGCAGTAAGTCCGACTGCCAATCGCTAATCATCCTCTTGATCGCCTTGCGGCTTGTCAACTTCTCGTCGAGAACTTTTTGCGCGAGTGAGGGCAGCTCGGCATCGCTGGCGAAACGCAATGAAATCAATTGGTCGACGGTAAATTCAGCAATTCGCGCGCGAAGTTCGGGCGGCAACTGTTGCTGCAGGCGCAGTCGCATTTCGAGTCGAATCACGCGGTCTTGCACCTTGAGCGCCATCAGTCGCGCCGTGAGGGCCAGCAGAAACAACGCAATGGCAACGAGCAGCGAAACGATCGTCCCGAACGAAAAGTGGCGAACCACGCGCACGATCGACCACACGATGTTGAGCAGGAATATAGGTGCAACGACAAAGTGAAACAGCGGAAAGAACCTTGCGTGGTTCTCGAAATTCTGATTCTGGCTCATGCGCGCCTCCCCATTTTGTGAAGCCGGATGAAACAGCTTCTGCCGCGTTTCTCCGTCATTGCGTAAAAACCGCAGATTGTATTTCGCGCCGTCTTCCCGAGACGCCGCTGCGCTAACGAAGTTACAGCTAACGGATGCGCTGTCAAGCGAGAGTTTTGCTTGAGAAAAGTCCATCCGAGCCCAGCCGCGAATTTGCAAAAAATCGCTGTCCACACGCCGCGCGTGCAATTCCGGCAGTACGCACTTTTGACATTCGCAATCAGCAAGAGTATCTCTGAGACTACGGGCGGCGCGGGCGATCTCGATCGGCGGCGAACTGCCCGAAGTCGAAAAATGTGAGCGTAGCTCAAGATCGGCCGCCGCGCAGTCGCCTTCGGGTATCGCTGCACGGCGGGCAAAGCAGAGAAAGGAGCAGGGAAATGGCAGAAAAGAGCACAGCAGTACAACGAGCTCCGTCGAGTGGTTCGCTTAGGGTGGTTGAACCGCAGAGTCTGATGGAACGCATGATTCGCATGCACGATGAAATTGCGCGGCGCGCATTCGAATTGTTTGAGAGCGACGGCGCTTCTGGCCGCGATTTGGAAAACTGGTTCAACGCCGAAGAACAGCTCATTCATCCCGCGCACGTCAACATCAGCGAATCGGAAACCGCTCTCCACGTGCAAGCCGAAGTGCCCGGCTTTGAGCCCAAGGATATCGAAATCAGTTTGGAACCCGCGCGGCTCACCATCAGCGGTAAGAAAGAATCCAACCAGGAGCAGCAGAATAAGGGCAAAATGATCTACAAGGAACTTTGCTCCAGCCAACTTCTCCGAGTCATCGATCTCCCAGCGGAAATCGACCCGGAAAGAACCAAGGCAACTCTCAAGAATGGAGTGCTTGAGTTGGAAATGCCAAAGGCCCAAAAATCCATGGCCAAGCGAGTGGAAGTAAAAGGGATCTGAACCCTTCCGCATCCGCGCATCCAATTCACACCAGCGATCTGCGGGCCAACCGCCAAGGGTGCCCGCAGAACCCGCTGCGTGGCTTCGCGCCAGCCGCCAGATCCGAACAGGGTTTCTGGTGGGAGTCGGCGCCTTTTTCGATCGAGTTCGGATACGTCGTCCAACAAATGTTGAAGGCGGCTTGCGAGCATCACGCGGATGCTGCCGGCACCTACTTCCCGCTTTTGGGGGAGCCGGAGGCTCGCCGTATTCGCTGCGATAGCAGTTGCTTCGCCCGATTCAGTTCGGCGCGACGCGCGGCACCCAGGTTATGACCGGCGCGATTGATGTAGAACGTGAGCATACGCATGCCGGAGGTCGGCCCGTTTGGCGAAACTTTCTTGGATGCCAGGGCGCGTGCAATCGTCGGTGCGCTTTTCTTGAACAATCCGGCAGGCGGATAAGTCGACGCTGTTTTCACTTTGCTCGACCATCGCTTTGCGCCTCTTGCTCTTCCTACGGCACGTTTACGAGCCATTATTCTTCCTCCAGTATTTCAGTGGAGGCCTTCTGATCCAGGATCGCAATCCGAGGAATCCCGTAATTGTACTTTCCCTTGCTGGCGGCGAACCTTTATGCTGACAGCGGATGGTTTTATCCAGGCGAATTTGATCTACTGAAGGGGGAAGGAGGGGGCGCGCGATGACGCGAAGTTGGAAACCGGCTGACGGCACGCTCAGCCTCTTCGACGGCGGTGCATCGCACCCTGTCTGCCCCAGCTTCCAGGTGTCGCCTTCTATTTGCCTTTCTCCGGATTTTGGGGCCGTCAAAGGGCGGAACAGTCAATCGACCTTGCAATCATGTAAATCACTGAAAACAAAGGATCGGGCAATACGAAGGGCGGAACGCCCCGGTGCATGCAAATCTTTCGAACTTATCGAGAACACTCCGTGCTTTGCGCTGGTTACCCGGAACAGTCAATCGAGTAAGAACGCGCGTATGTCTCTGAAAACAAACAGCCGGGCATGGCTCTACCCGGAACGTCCCGCATCACGCGAGAATTCGCCAAAGTTTCGCCCGCGCTCCACATGGTAACGCTCAAGTCTATACAGGCCGCCACGGCGCGGATTCGCGACTCGATCTACGTCTCGCCCTTCTCGCGCTCAGAAACCTTCTCGAATCTCACCGACAACACCGTCTATTTCAAGCTCGACAATTTGCAGATGACTGGGGCGTTCAAAGAGCGCGGCGCGCTGAATAAAATCCTGCTCTTGAGCCAAGAAGAGAAGCGGCGCGGAGTGATCGCCGCGTCCGCCGGAAATCACGCCCAAGCGGTGGCGTATCACGCTACAAAGCGTGGAATTTCCGCCGAAATCTGCATGCCGCTCACCACGCCGATCGTGAAAGTTTCCGCCACGCGCGCGTACGGCGCGGAGGTGATTCTCGCCGGATCGAATTATGACGAAGCCTGCCACGAGGCGCTGCGCCGCTGCGACGAGCACCGCCTCACGTTTGTTCACCCGTTCGATGACGAAGCGGTGATCGATGGCCAAGGTTCGGCCGGGATCGAAATGCTGGAGCAGCACCCGGATATCGACGTATTCGTGGTGCCGATCGGCGGCGGCGGACTGATCGCTGGGATCGCGTGCGCCGTAAAAGAAATGAAGCCGGGCGTACAGGTGATCGGTGTGCAGACTTCCAAGCTCCCTTCGATGAAGGCTGCGGTCGAGCGCAACGCGCCAGTCACGCTGCCGGCGAAAGTAACCATCGCAGATGGCATCGCCGTCCGTCGCGCGGGAGAGATCACGCTGCCGCTCGTCCTCAAGTACGTGGACGACATTGTGACCGTCGATGACGAGGAAATCGCCAACGCAATTCTGCTGCTGCTGGAAAAAGAGAAGACGCTGACTGAAGGCGCCGGCGCCGTTGCTACCGCAGCCATCGCGCAACACAAAATTCAGGTCAGCGGAAAGAAAGTTGGTGTGTTCGTCGGCGGCGGGAATATCGACGTGTCGCTACTCTCGCGCATCATCGAGCGCGGCCTAGTAAAAGACGGCCGTTTGCTGCGGCTGCGCATTCACCTGCCCGATCATCCGGGGTCTCTGCAGCGCCTGGCCATGGTGATCGCCGAGCATAAGGCGAACATCGTTGAGACCATGTACGACCGCTCACATTTCGGGGTTTTGCTAGGCGACGCGGTCATCGACATCACCATGGAAACGCGCGGCCCCGAACAGATCGCGGAAATCCGCGCCGATCTGGACGCCTCCGGCTATTCCCACGAGCGAGTCCTCTAGTTCACGCCATGAAAGCGAAAAAGCTCACGGCCCCTCAAGTTCGCGAGGTGCTGCGAAAGATCCAATTCGCCAAGCTCTTGGACGTGCGCCTTACGGCCCTGCATCGCGACGGTCTCACGCTCGAATGCGCCGCCCGCAAAGAGCTGCTGAATAGCGCGGGGGTGCTGCACGGAGGCGTGAGCGCCACGCTAGCCGATGCAGCCAGCGGGGTGGCTCTGCACTATCTTCTCGGCGGGCATCGACCGATCACTACGGTCGAGATGAAGATTAACTATTTTCGTCCGGTTTCGAACGGGAGGATTTTCGCGCGAGCGCACATGCTGCGAACGGGCGCGACGCTGTGCGTTGCCAGGGTGGATATCATCGACGAAATGCGGAAACTGGTTGGCGCGGCCCTGGTTACGTACATGATTTTGCCGGGCGGAGGCCACGCCTCATGAGCCGGCGGTCGATTTTCGCGGCGCGCACCAATTGGACGCTCGAAGAGAACGCGTACACGCGAGCGTTGCAAGGTCACCGGCAATCCGGTCGACAGATTCTCGACCTAACCGCGTCGAATCCCACCACTTGCGGTTTCGACTACGACGACTCCGCGATCCTCGGTGCGCTGCAAAGCTCAGCCGCTCTCCGCTACGATCCGCAACCAAAAGGGCTGCTGTCCGCGCGGGCCGCTGTGGCCGAATATTATCGAGAAATCGGGGCGGAAATTGACTCGGAGTCCCTGATTCTGACGACCGGCACGAGCGAAGCGTATTCTTTTTTGTTTCGGCTGCTTTGCGAGGCGGGCGACGAGGTGCTCGTCGCACATCCGAGTTACCCGCTGTTCGATTTTCTTGCGTCCATTCAGGATGTGAAGCTGCGGCCGTTTCATTTGATATACGACCACGGCTGGCAAATCGATTTCGGCGAGATGGAGAACTTCATCGGCGGGCGAACCCGGGCGATCGTGCTCGTCCATCCAAATAATCCCACCGGAAACTTTATCAGCGCGCGTGAAGCCGAACATTTGAACGCTGTCTGCGCGAGACACAACCTCGCGCTCATTATCGACGAAGTGTTTTTGGATTACCGCCTGTCCAACGATTCCGTGGCTGGTGCGAACGGTGGAACGTTCGCGGGCAATTCCGCAGCGCTCACCTTTGTCCTGAGCGGGCTCAGCAAGATTTCGGCGCTGCCGCAAATGAAAGTCGGATGGATCGCCGCATGCGGCCCAGAAGATCTTGTGCGCGACTCCATTGCGCGGCTCGAAGTGATCGCGGACACTTATCTCTCGCTGAGCGCACCTATTCAGCATGCCCTGCCGAATCTGCTGGAGCTACGAAAGAAATTGCAGCCGCAACTGATGTGGCGAATCAAAGAGAATTTATCCATTCTCGATTCCCAACTTGCGCGGCAAAAACTCGTGTCCCGTTTGCAGATCGAAGGCGGGTGGAATGCGGTCCTTCGCGTCCCGGCGGTGCAGTCCGATGAAGAGCTTGCCATCGAATTGCTGGACCGCTGCTCGGTAGCTGTCCATCCCGGCCACTTTTACGAATTTTCCGGCGAGGGCTACTTGGTGCTAAGCCTGATCACGCCAGCGGATGCTTTCAAGGAAGGCATGCGCCGCTTGGTAGCGCACATTCAGCAGAAATGAATTCGGATCAAGGAAGTAGGGAATTGGCGGCACAAGCCGATGCGCGCTTCACCATGTTTGAACCAGCATCCCGCGCCGCTATGCGCGAGATGCTGATTCCGAATGCGCCAAAATCGAAGGCTACTTCTTCTTGCCGAAGGTTCGGACGTACGTCACGAGCAGCTTGACCTGGCTGGCGTTGAGCGTGGACTTGAAGGGCGGCATGTTGCCCTTGCCGTTCTCGATTTGCGAGGTGATCTCCGCGTTCGTCAACTTTTGAACGGCTGCCGAGCTTAGATCGGGGGCATTCAGCGCCTTTCCAGTCGCGGTTCCGTGGCCGTCTTGGCCGTGGCAGACTGCGCAGTTGGTGCTGAACAGCGATTCTCCGGTATCAGCAGCGCTAGCGGTACGGGCCGATCCAGCTACCGCCAAGAATAGCATCGCGCTCGCCGAAATCGTTACGATGCCCGTGCGGACTGCCCGTCGAAAAATGGCTCTCGCGCTCGTGTTGGATTTCTCGATCCGTATGCTCTGTCCCATGTTCAAGATACCGCCTCCTTGTGATACACCGATTTCTCGATCGCAGATCGCTCGACCACGCCGAGGGAAAATCCTCCCGAGCGCTATACCACCTCTATTTTGCCCCACCGGTGCATTCCCTGCAAACGGAAACACCCATGAATTCTTTTGGACTGCCTTCCGAATACCATGTCGGGAATTGGCTGCGATACTTCCGCGACGGCTCGGGTGCGGCCAAACGCATGAGGCTCCCGGTTCTGCGCTCATTGCCGGCTCCGAGAGAAATACCTAGGTTCTAGCTACCTGCAATTCAGATTGCGCATCTACTGGTGTAGGAGAAGGATCATCTCGTGGGTGTGACTTAGATCACGGCCACTCAAGGGGTGTGATCTGTACCATGGGCGGGTAACTGATCGGGAATCCACGGAGGGAGAAGAGCCTTGTTCCTGAGATGTGCGAACCCGCAATGCTCATCGCAGTTTGATTACCGGGAAGGCCAGCTAATTCGTGCGCCAAAGCAAGAGCAGCAAGAAAAGTTGAGCGCGACGGGCGAAGTCGAGCATTTCTGGCTGTGCGGAAAGTGCGCCACCCAATACTTTCTCGAATACCGGCGAGACAAGGGCGTGGTCATGTCACCTCGCCCGCTGGGACCCGTCGAGCGCGCCGCGAAGAACGCCGCAGCCGCTTGACCTCAATTTAGAGACGCGCCACTGGGAAGTGCCCAACGCGCGTCGAAAACAGTTCAAACACTGAGTGCGGCGAGAGCCGTGCTCGGGCCCCCCGCGGGCGAATTCGGAATTCGAAGTCATCCGCAAGCACGCTAGGTGTGTGTAGGGTGATCGTGATGAAACGGCAGATGAGGTTTGAGCGTAATCTTGGGCACGACGAATTCTTCGAGGAGGTTAGCGGCGGCTCTTCCGCCAGCGCTTATGGCCACGTTTTCGAAGGTTAGCGCCGCGCCGTTTCGGTCCTGCGGAGCGTAGTAGAGGTTGGAGATGCCGCCGGAAGCGAGGTCACCGAGAAAGTTCGAGTAGTCCGGTTGCCAACGGCCGTTGTCGCCTTTGGCCATGAAGGCCGCGGCCAGCGCATACAAAATTCGAGAGCGCACCGTTCCCGAACCTTTGTAGAAGAAGCGTGGATCCTGTTTGAAGAGCGACGGGAAAACGGCGTCGCCTAGGAAAGTGCCAATGCTGATGTCCGCGTAGGTGGCGCCATACCGCTTGGCATAGCCTTCAGCGCCGGTTCCAAAACCGCCGAATTGGCCATCGGCCTGCTGGAGTCCCGCAGCCGCGCCCGCCACAAGAAATGTGACGGGATCGAAATTGGATTTCCAAGCCATTTGAAATTTCTGATGAACGTCGAGCGGCGCAGGATTTGGAAGATAGGTGACGTA
This sequence comes from Candidatus Acidiferrales bacterium, assembly GCA_049591475.1. Lineage (GTDB taxonomy): Bacteria > Acidobacteriota > Terriglobia > Acidiferrales > UBA7541 > Palsa-295. The sequence goes on along the minus strand of JBAWEZ010000030.1, from coordinate 524 downwards.
GAAATTCGGGAAGACGCCGAGCACCCGCTGTTTTTCTTCCTGCTTGATCTGTTGCTGGGCGATTACCGACTGAGGCTCGACGACTACTTGTGTGACGACTGGAGCGAGAAAGAGTGCGATTTTGGGAAGCGTGTGGAACTCTCCAGGATTGAGGACTCCAGAAATGGTTTGCGGATTGAAGCCGGTGGCGCTGATGGAAACCTGGAAAGGGCCAGGCGGCACGTTGGCGAAAGAAAATTGGCCGTCTTGGTCGGAATCCGCGCTGGGCGGCGGAAGCTGATCTTTCCGCATGAGCTTGATGTGTGCGCCAAAAACCGGCGTGCCGCTTTGATCGACGATATTTCCGACGATGCTGCCGGTTGCTTGCTGATCCAGTAAGTGGGGCGCCGACGATTGCGGCCCGATAGACGTATCGCTCGGCGCTCGCGAGGCCGCTGTGGGCCTCTGCTGCGCTAAGGCAGGACAGGCGCAACCGAACACCACCGATGCAAGGAATGTTAACCAGCGAGCTCCGAGGCGGCGAA